>JAEDLR010000002.1 GCA_016295145.1 Oscillospiraceae bacterium | reverse complement strand
CACATCGCCACAGCCCAGTGTAATGATAAGGTCACCCGGTTTTGCCTCTTTACAGACAGCCGTGCATACATCGTCAAAATTCTGATATTTCCGTGTGTTGTTTTCCTCTGCGTTTTCGTCCTGTGCAAACCAGATGCATGGCCTTTCAGTGATTTTTTCAGCCAACTGTCGGGTGTATATCCCGATGGTATTCTGCTCTCTGCCGCCCATGATATCGGTGAGTGCGACGATATCTGCGATGGAAAGGGCATCAGCAAAATCGGCAAGCAGGCGCTGTGTGCGCGTAAAGGTAAAGGGCTGATGCACAGCAATCACACGGGAATAGGGCATGGTCTTGGCTGCACGCAGCGTTGCAGCGATTTCGGCGGGGTGGTGGGCGTAGTCATCACAAACGGTAATGCCGCCAACCTCAGCGACCACCTCAAAGCGGCGTTTTGCCCCATGGAATGCAAGCAAGCCTGCCTGCGCCTGTGCAAAAGTCAATCCCAGAAGATGTGCGGCAGCGGTGGCGCAAAGCGCATTGAGGATGTTATGCGTACCGGGCACCTGCAAAGTGACTGTGCCCAGCTTTTCCTGATTGTGATACACTGTGAACAGTGTCTGCTGATCTTCGGTATGCACAATATCTGCGGCACGCCACTGACATTCGGGTTTTGTACCGTATGCAATCATCTGCTTCCCCGTGACCTGCTGCATCGCCGCACAGGTATTGGCATCGTCGCCGTTGTAAAGCACTACGCGGCTGGCTTTCTGGGCAAAGCGCGTAAACGAGTGTTTCAGGTTCTCCAGTGTTTTGAAGTATTCCATGTGATCTTCGTCAATGTTCAGGATCACAGCGATATCCGGTTCCAGTTGCAGAAAGGTATCTACATACTCGCAGGCTTCGCAAACAAACATCTCGCTGCTGCCTGCTCTGCCGCTGCCACCCAGACAAGGCAGCTTGCCGCCGATGACTGCGGAAAGATCAATGCCGGCGGTCAGCAAGATTTGTGCAAGCATGGAAGAAGTCGTGGTTTTACCGTGGGTACCCGCAATGCATACCGCGTCGTGATACCACGAAGATACGATGCCCAGCAGCACGCTGCGTTCCATCATCGGCACGCCGCTGGCTTCCGCTGCGGCACGCTCCGGGTTTTGAGGAGAGATCGCCGCGGAATACACCACAAGCTCTGCACCCGCGATATTCTCTGCCTTTTGCCCAAGCACAACGGGTATCCCCATGGCTCTGACTGCTGCCAGAGTATCGGTTTCGTTGTTATCGGAGCCGGAAAGACGGTATCCCTTGCTGTGCAGCACCTGTGCCAACGGGTACATTCCCGAACCGCCAATGCCGATCATATGGATGCGCATTCCCTCTCTTAAGAAATTCTTCATAAAATAACTTTCCTTTCTGCCTTGTAATCTTCACAAAACGAACACAATGCCATGGTATAATCCCCTCTATACTCAACGATGAGCTTTGGAAAACTTAGGGTACAGGGAATAATTACCGTTTCCACAGCTCATACTGGTAGTATATGCCGATGAGACGGCAAATAAGCAGTAAGGCGGTACATGGTTTTGCCGCCTGACAAACGCGACAGGGAAAGGATGCGTATGTTTTATGGAAATCACAGACTTAAAGATTCGTAAGATGATGACAGAAGGACGCTTGCGGGCAATCGTTTCTATCACACTGGACCAGATGGTTGCCATTCATGACATAAAAGTAGTGCAGGGGGAGGAGCGGCTGTTTGTAGCAATGCCCAGCCGCAAGGATGAATCCGGCGTGTTCCGTGATGTGGTGCACCCCATTTCGCCCGAGGCAAGACAGTATCTTGAGGAGTGTATTCTCGGTGCCTATGACCGTCAGCTTGCTTTGCAAGCCGCTGAGGCAGAGCGCACTGCACTGACCGAATCTGCCGATGCTGCCCTGTAAGCGGCTCGGCATCATATCGAAAGGGTATTCCGTCTGCGTGTTGTAGCTGCATCCTACGCAGACGGATTTTTTATGGGGTTTTGCGGGTCGAACGGTATCGGGTTAATGGAAAGTGCCGGTTTCGTTACATAGGATTTGCTGAACCGCAGGCTTTAGCTTGTATACATCATCTGCATGGTTTTCAGAAGTGCCAGTTGTGTTTTGGCATCAGGGACTCTGTTATCCATTACCATGCTCACAACCTGCGTCAGTGGCATTTTTACCACATCCAGGAATTCGTCCGCATCGGGGTTCCTTTCCGCAAAGGTCAGCCCCGTGGCAAGATACATATGGATAACCTCCTTATCATAAGCGGGAGTGGGATACAGGCAACCCAGATAGAAGATCTGCTTTGCTGTTGCGCCGACTTCCTCTTGCAGCTCACGAACGGCGCAAGCTTTGGGGTCTTCACCGTATTCCAGCTTGCCGGCAGGCACTTCAAGGGTGATCTCGTTATGGGGATAGCGGAACTGCCTGACCATCAGCACTTCCATGGCATCGGTCAGCGGCACAATGCAGGCACCACCCGGATGATGAATGACTTCTCGCTGGGCGGTTTGCCCGTTTTCTAGCTTGACAGTATCGTTGGTGAGCTCCAGAATTCTGCCGTTATAGACGGTTTCAGTTGCGATCTGTGTTTCGTGCAGATGAGCAGCGGGCGCAGTGGGGGTATTGCATTCGCTGCAAGAGGAGCAGCTGCCGTCACAGCTTGTGCAGTTACTGCAGTTGATTTCATGTTCCATATCGGATTACTCCTTTTCTTCGGTAGATGATTCTTTGTTTTCCGGCGCGGTTGCCATATCGTCTGTGGCCGTGCAGGCATCATGACGATGGGCTGCGTATTCCATATATAGCTGATGCATGGGCATTGGCTCTACGGAATCGTAATCGTAGCAATGTGTGTGGGCATAATGCTTCGGCCGTACACCGCGGAATTTCCATTTTGCCCAGATAAGGTACACGATCAGCACCAGCAGGCCGCAGAAAGTCAGGCGGAAGCCGTAATGCAGACCGGGCGTTTCGTAATCAAAGTGAATGACATTGTCGCCTGCCTCGCAAAGCACTGCCATAAAGCCGTAGTTGACCTTTTCCACTTCTACGGGCTTACCATTGACCGTTGCCGTCCAGCCGTCCTCATAGGGCACGCTAAAGAATACCAACTTGGGCGCATCCAGTGTGATGGATGCCTCAAAGCTGTAGGAATCGTAGACAAAGGTATCACAGGACTGTGCCTTCATTTTTTCGCAGGTGGCGAAGTATTCTGCCTCATCCATGTTGTACTTTTCCGTTTCGGGGATCGGCTCTAGGACTGTATCATACTTGGTAATCTGATGGGCAGTGAGCCCCAGTGCTTTCAGCATGATCTTCTGACGGGTGAGAGCGGTGGTTTTGTTGAGCTTATCCTCATCAATATAGTAATCGTAAGCCACACCCATGGGCACATAGTATTTGTTTTCGTAGACATAGAAACCGTTCTGCTTTTCGATATATTCAAAGCCGGGTAGCTCCAGTTTGTATTCGTAGGTATCTGCCTTGTCGGTGTAGTATTTATCAAAGTAGTATTTGACATTGAACATGGCGCGCAACGGGTAGTCGCTGGTTTCTGCACGGGAAGCAACATCACGGGTAATGCCCACGCTGCTGTAGAAATCCATAATCGAGGTGGGCACAATGCTGTGGAAGCAGCGCATGGAGGGATATCCCCACAGCATGGGGTAGTTATCGTAATTCTCGGAGATATCCACGCGGAAGAACTGGTTTTCCTCTTCCTCCAGATGGATTTCCTTGCTGCCATCAATGGCGTAATTGACATAGAAGGTGGGGTATGCACCCAGCCCCACACCGAAGTAGACCACCGTTACGGTGCAGATCAGGCAGGAAAACACCGAAGCCCACAGGGCAGCATTCATAAAGGGCAGACCCTTCTCACGCCGCCGCCAAAGAATGGCAGCACCTACCAGCATCATAATGCAGAGCAGCAGTACCAGCCAGAAATACCACGGGTACTCGGCAAATTGGAACCACCGAACCTGCTGCTTATCATCTTTGGTAGGCAGGCAGGCGATCACGGCGAAGCCGGCCAGTGCAATGCCGCAGATGGCAACGCTGCGCTTGGTCTGAATGGTAGCATTATCGAGTACATATGCCGTCATCATTGCCATAATGAGGATGGGCATATAGTACCACCGGGCGTAGTAGGAACTGTTCAGTGCATAGAATGCAGTATTGAGAATCGGTATTACCGCGCAGACAGCGCAAACAGCAACCAGACGGGTCGCCCAGTGCTTTTTCTTCGATGCCATAAAGGACAGCACACCTGTCATGGAAAACAGCGGCAGATAGCCGCCGATGGACGACCACCTTGCGTATTCCGAGGAAAACAGATTGGGCCTTGCAGGTACATCGGGAATCATAAAGAAGCTTTGAATGATGCGCAGTACCCGTGTGCGGTCGCTGAATGCAACCATATCTGTGCCGTACAAATGCGTATCCACGCGATTGTTGTTCAGTATCGCAAGCGCGGATGGCAACAGCATAAATCCGGAGAGCATCACACCGACAACCGATTCCAAAGCGATGCTGAAGAATTTTCGCAAATTGATGTGGAAATCCTTGCAGGGGCAGCGCACAATGAAATATAGTATCACGAACACGACCTGCCCCGTGAAAAAGAAGTAGTTCAGCATTGCCATAAATGCTGCGGTGATGGCAAATAATCCGCGGCGGTCGTTATTGACCCGTTCTTCCAGTGCGATCAGCAGCAACGGGAAAAATGCGGTGACATCCTGAAAATGATTGAAGAAGATGTTAAATAGCTGGAATCCCGAAAAGGCATACAGCAATGCACCAATGAATGCGGCTTGTCTGCTGCGCACAAAGCGGCGGATGAAGGCATAGCTCGTCAGAGCAGCAACGGCGTGCTTCAACGCCAGCAGGTAGGGCATCAGATAAAGTGTGACACCGGATGGAAACAGCAGGGTGATCCAAAAAAACGGGCTTCCCAGCAGATAGAAGGAGTAGGAACCGATAAAGTTTGCGCCGAGATCGGTGTTCCAGTTCCAGCCCAGTTCGCCGTTCTGCACTGCATCATGGGCAAGATGATAAAAGGGAATCTGCTGCGAGTTATAGTCGCCGTAGTAGATGAAATAGCCATCAGCAAAAATCATAATGGGCAAAATCGCCAGTAAGAGAATGGCAAAGCCCAGTACAAACACCTGTAGGTATGGTTCACGGCGGTCGTCTGCCAGACGGCTTGCCGAAAAGGGATTGCGCAGCTTCATAGGGTCAACGCCTCCAATGGATTCATACAGCAGTAAAGGTGTACACTGCCTCAATTTAATCACCATTCATTATACCACAGGAACGTGAAAAAGTAAAGCCTTTCAGAACGAAAGTTCGTGATATTTTTCGGTGGGGTTATAGGGATTGAACGCCTGAAAACCCAAAGGATGTCTGGGGACGGCAACCGTATCAGTCGGCGCTCTCCGCGCATTGTGCACAAAAATATCCCATGATGTTTTGCAACATTCTCGATGGTTCCCCTTGACTTTTTCCCGAAAACGCCGTATAATGATTAAGCGATTAACAGTTAAGTGCAAAACTTTGAAGGGAGGACGCCATGGGAATTTTATCAGGCGAGGACGTTGCCGCGCCGCGAAAGATGTTCGGGCAATTTGCCAAAATTGTACTATTGCGCCGCATTTCCATTCGCAAAGCGGAGCAGCATAACGGTTTGAATCTTACACAGGTACAGTTGTTGGAATACATACGCAGGCACAGCGGCTGCCCGCAAAGGGAAGTTGCCAAGGCACTCGGCATTTCGCCGCCCGCTGTGGCAATGGCTGTCAAATCGCTGAAGCAGACAGAATACCTGACTGCCGCTGTATGCCCTGAAAATCAGCGGTGCAAGCAGCTTTCGATTACGTCCAAGGGCGAAGAAGCACTGCTGACAGGTTGCCGTGCCATGGAGGCTTTTGATGCTGCTGCATTTGCAGATTTTTCACCGGAAGAAATGCGGCTGCTGGAGGGTATGACCACCCGTATCTGCATGAATATGGAGCGTGCGTTGGGGCGCGAACCCACCGGTATTGAGCCGCAGGACCTTCAGACACTGGTGCAGGAGGTTGCCGCGGCACAAACACATCATCATACATAAATAGGAGGATACAATGTTTCGGAAAATCAAACAATTGCTGTCTTATCTGGGCGAATACGAGAAGTACGCCGTTTTGACGCCCCTTGTGATGGTGGGCGAGGCGGCAATGGAGATTCTGATTCCCTTTTTGATGGCGCAAATGATTACTTATGGCGTGGAAGCGGAAAATATTTCCTACACCGTGCGGATTGGCATTATCATGATCGTTGCCGCGCTGTTTTCGCTGCTTTGCGGTGCGTTGGGTGGCAGATTCTCCGCCAAGGCAGGCATCGGTTTTGGCAAGAATATCCGTGCAAAGCTCTTTGAACGGGTGCAGGATTTCTCTTTCTCCAATGTTGACCGTTACTCTACTGCCTCACTGGTCACCCGTCTGACCACCGATGTAACCAATGTGCAGAACACTTTTATGATGTGCATCCGTATGTTGGTGCGTGCGCCTTCTATGCTGATCGGTGCGCTGATTATGGCGATTACAATCAATCCGAAAATGGCACTGGTGTTCGCAGTGGTCATTCCGGTTCTGGCAATTGCATTGAGTCTGATTGCATCCAATGCGTATCCTCGCTTCAACAAAATGCTGGAGCGATACGATAAGATGAACGCCGCATTGCAGGAGAATCTGATTGCCATTCGCGTGGTGAAGGCGTTTGTGCGTGAACCCCACGAGATTGACAAGTTTGAACTGAGTGCCGATGAGGTGCGCAAAACACAGATTGCAGCAGAAAAGGTGGTGCTGCTCAATGGCCCTGTGATGCAGCTTTGTATGTACGGTTGTATTCTTGCGGTGCTGTGGTTCGGCGGTAAGATGAGTATTCTGGGTACCTTTGAACTGGGTGAGCTGTCTGGTTTCATCTCCTACATCGGTCAGATCCTCATGTCGCTGATGATGATTACCATGATTTTCATCAGCCTGATTATCTCTATGGCATCGGTACGCCGTATCTGCGAGGTGCTGGATGAGCAGGTGGATATCACTGATACCGAAGCTGACCCGGAACTGACCGTCCAGAATGGTGCGATCGAATTTCGCAATGTGAGCTTTTCTTACAACAAGAGCAGCGAAAATCCCAATCTGGAGAATATCAATCTCAGCATCCGAAGCGGTGAGACCATCGGTATCATCGGCGGTACGGGTTCGGCAAAAAGTACATTGGTGCAACTGATTCCACGACTGTATGATGTCACCGAGGGCAGCGTACTGGTGGGCGGCCACGATGTGCGGGAATATAAGCTCAGCGTGCTGCGCGATCAGGTGGCGATGGTGCTGCAAAAGAATGTGCTGTTTTCGGGCACGATTCGTGAGAATCTGCGGTGGGGTAACCCCGAAGCCACCGATGAGCAGATCGTAGAAGCTTGCAAGGCTGCACAGGCACATGATTTTATCACCGCGTTTCCGGATGGCTACGATACCGAACTGGGGCAGGGCGGTACCAATGTTTCCGGCGGGCAGAAGCAGCGTTTATGTATTGCCAGAGCCTTGCTGAAAAAGCCGAAGATCATGATCCTTGATGATTCTACCAGCGCGGTGGATACCGCCACCGACGCCAAGATTCGCGATGCGCTGAAGGCGTATCACAGCGATATTACCACGATCATCATTGCACAGCGTATTTCCTCGGTTGCTGAGGCTGACCGTATTCTCGTGATGGATGAGGGCAAGTGCAATGCCTTTGATACGCATGCAAACCTCCTTTCCCACAATGAGATCTACCGAGAGGTTTACGAAAGTCAGCAGAAAGGAGCAGAATAATGGCAAAAAAGGTTGGCGGACACGGCCCGCAGCATTCTGTTCACGGCAGAAAGCCCCAGAACATCGGTAAAACCATCGGTAGATTGTTCACATACTTTGCGGAATACCGTTGGCTTTTGCTGCTCATCGCGATTTTTATCTTCATTTCGACGTTGGCGCAGGTGGTTGGCACCTCGTTCCTGCAGATCATCATCGACGATTACCTGACCCCCATGTTTAAGGAGTACCAGACAGGAGCCGTGGAAAACATCTGGGACATGGAGCTGATGCAGGGCTTTGTTCGCACATTGCTGTTTCTGGCAGTGATCTATCTCAGCGGTGTGATCAGTTCGTATCTGTATTCACGCCTGCTGTTGAAAGTATCCACCAGCACCCTGTTCAAGATCCGTCAGCAGATGTTCTCTCATATGGAGCGTTTGCCCATCCGCTATTTTGATACCCATACCCACGGCGAGCTGATGAGCCATTTCACCAACGATGTGGATACCCTCCGTGAGATGCTTTCCAACACGCTTGCGCAACTGCTGGTGGGTATTGTGACCGTCACGGGCACTTTTATCATGATGCTGCGCTACAGCTGGCAACTGACGCTGCTGGTGATTGTGTTCCTTGCCATGCAGATGTTCATTGCGGCAAAGCTTGCAGGACGCTCCGGCAAATATTTCAAGGAGCAGCAGTATGCCATCGGTGCAGTAAACGGCTACATTGAGGAAATGATCGAGGGCCAGAAGGTTGTCAAGGTGTTCTGCCACGAGGCGGAAACCAAAGAGGGCTTTGCCCAGCGCAATGAGCGCCTTTGCCATGCCGCCACGGCAGCAAACTCGTTTTCCAATATGCTCATGCCTGTGATGGGCAATATGGCGCACATCTGCTATGCAGTGACATCTATGGTTGGCGGCGTGATGGGTATTCATGGTATGCTCACCCTGGGCGCACTGATCTCTTTTCTGGAGTACAGCCGAAACTTTTCCCGTCCCTTTTCGCAGATCTCGCAGTTGTTCGGCACAATCTTGTCCTCTCTGGCAGGTGCAGAACGTATCTTTGCCATGCTGGATGAGGAACCTGAAGTAGATGACGGTTATGTGACACTGGTCAATGCGCGGCAGCTTGCCGATGGTACCATTGAGGAAGCTCCGGAGAGAACGGGCTTCTGGGCGTGGAAGCACCCTCATCAGGATGGCACACTGACCTATACGCCCGTAAAGGGCAATGTGGAATTTGACCATGTGGTATTTGGCTATACCCCTGAAAAGGTCGTGCTGAACGATGTTTCTCTGTATGCCAATGATGGTGAAAAGATCGCATTTGTCGGTTCTACAGGTGCAGGCAAAACAACGATCACCAATCTGATTAACCGCTTCTATGATGTGCCCAACGGCAAGATACGCTATGACGGCATAAACATCAACAAAATCAAAAAGGACGATCTGCGGCGCTCTTTGGCGATGGTGCTGCAGGATACCCACCTGTTTACCGGCACGGTGAAAGAGAATATCCGTTACGGCAAACTGGATGCAACGGAGGATGAGATCATCGCGGCGGCAAAGCGTGCCAATGCCCATTATTTCATCACGCATCTACCCCAGGGATATGATACCATGCTGACTGCTGACGGTGCAAATCTCAGCCAAGGGCAGCGTCAGCTGCTTGCCATTGCCCGCGCAGCCATTGCCGATCCGCCGGTGCTGATTCTGGACGAAGCGACCAGTTCCATTGATACCCGTACCGAGGCGTTGATTGAAAAGGGTATGGATCAGTTGATGGAGGGCAGAACGGTGTTCGTTATTGCCCACCGCCTTTCCACGATCCGGAATGCGCAGGCGATCATGGTGCTGGAAAAGGGCGAGATCATTGAACGGGGCAACCATGCAACATTGCTGGCGCAAAAGGGCAAGTATTACCAATTGTATACCGGTATGTTTGAACTTTCATGAATCCATATCATACAAAAAGCCGTTCCCGATTGTAACAGTCGGGAACGGCTTTTTGTACGCGAAAAAGAAGTCAGCAGATCATTGGGCGCGGTAGGCGTCTGTAATCACGCCGATGTACAGGCGGTGGATATCTACAGGAGAATAGAAACGCTCGGTGATCTCCTTGGGCAGACGCTCAATGGGCATATCGGCAGCAAACATTTTGCGGCAGACAAGCACCGTTTTTGCCTCAGCAAAAGTCACACCGCCGCCCAGTGCAATGGGCGTCAGGCCGGTTTCGGCAGCCTTGTCGCAATCTTTGCCCGAGTGCGCACCGCAGAACTGCAATGCCTTGCGCTGCTCCTCACCGAAGAAGGAGAGCGTAAAGGTGTCCTGCTGCTCCATAAAGCCAAAGGTATGCCGCGAATGGCGCACATAGCAGGTCACCGAGGGTTGATTCCAGAGAATGCCCACCTGACCCCATGATGCGGTCATGAAGTTGAAGCCCTGTTCCATGGTGCCGCCGGTGAGCAGAAACCAATCCTTACCGATTGCCTGAAAGGGATTCTGTTCCCACTGAGCAGGCTGCATTTTTACAAAAGACATAGCAAAAAACCTCCATATGATCTGATGTATGATATGCATATCGGTGCAGGATAATACCACTATGGTATGCTATGTGCTGCGTGAGGGCGGCAACACAGCGGGATCAGTGGGTATGCTGCAACCGAAGCTTATCCGTAATGAGTGCGATGAACTCTGAGTTGGTGGGTTTGCCCTTGCAGGTGTTCACCGTGTAACCGAAAAAAGCGTTGAGCGTATCCAGATTGCCTCTGTCCCATGCGATCTCGATGGCGTGGCGTATGGCGCGCTCCACCCGTGAGGGTGTGGTGTTGTACTGGGAGGCAACTCTGGGGTAGAGCTGCTTTGTAACGCTTTCGAGCAGTGCAGGCTCGTGATAGGAGCTGACAATGGCAGTGCGCAGATAGTGGTAACCTTTGATATGGGCAGGCACGCCAAGCTGATGAATGATGTCGGTGACGGTAATGGCGAGATCCTGCTTGGCGCGGGTACGAATGGCACCCAGTGGTTGCTTTTCGGTCAGCAATGAGATGCGCTCACCAAGTACTGACATATCAAAGGGCTTAAGCATGAAGTAGGATGCGCCGTTTTGCATCACCTGCTGTTCCACAAAGCTGTTATCATAGGAAGAAGTGACAATAAATGCCGGACGCTTTGCACCCCCTGCGCCTGCTTTTTTCATCAGTTCGATGGCATCCATATGGGGCAGCACCGCGTCGATGACAACGACATCGGGGGTATCGTTGCGAATGGATTCCAGTACCGTATTTCCGTTCTTGGGTCTTGTATAGGCGTACATTCCCTGTGAGCGCAGCACACTTGCGCAGGATACACCGTATTCAGCGGTGTCATCTCCAATCAGAACCTTGACTTGTTTTTGCATGGTTTGACCTCCTTCGTTTTTGTATCTCCATTTTATCACCCTTTGTGTCCGATGACAAGGGGTAAAAAAAGAGGGATTTCCACTAGTTTTGTCAAATCATGGGAGATAGACCGCGATAGGGCACGATTGTCCTGTGAAAGGGGATGTCAAAGCTTGCCGAAAAATGCCGAGGTGGAAAACTATTTGGTTTCTCCGCCCAGAATGCTCGGGGCTTTCCGATTTTCTTCTTCTTTTTTCCGATCTTTTTTCTGCTGCCGTTTCACCACTGCATCATAGGAGAGATACCGTGTAACGGCAAGCAGCAGCAGTAGGGCAACAGGTATGGCGTTGCCGATGAGTCCATCACGCCAGACGGTAAAGGCGTTGCGCCCGAAGCTTTCTTCGGTTTGCCCTGCCCAACCGTTTTCCTCCGCAATGGAAACGGCTTTCATGGTAATCCACAGCATGGGGAGATAGGATATCACCGCTCCGACGATGGCTGCCATATCCAGTTTGCAGAAATAGAATATCACTGCAACCAGCAGCACGCCTTCAAAAATCAGCAGCCATACGCCGTAGGCGAAAAACGGCGCACCGTAGCTTTCGGCATTGATGAGCCAGCCTGCTGCCACCAGTGAGGAAAGAAACAGCGGAAAGACGATCAATGTGGCAATCAGTAGTATATTGCCCACAATGCGCAGGGTATGCCATAATGGTTGATGGGATTTTTCAGGAGATTTGCTTTGCGGCTTCATAAAAAACCTCTTTTCAGCAGATTTGGAAAATTCAGGGCAATTTAGCAGATGATAACAGTTCTGTGGGGCGGATGATGCGTGAACGCGGTGTTTTGGGTTATCATAGCAAAAGGGCATGGAGAATCTGCTATGCAAATTGCGATGGTTTTCAGCCATGCTAACAATATCGGCACAAAGGCCGCATGAAAGGAGTTTTGCCATGAAAAAGATCCGATGGTTACAAAAAATTGCAGCCCTTGCTTGCAGTGCGGCGGTGTTGCTGGGCGGCGGTATTGGCTATTACGCAGGTGCATTGCCAGACCACTACTATACCGCCGATGATACACTGGAGCTGCAAACGGTTCTGCCGGTAACAGCCGTTTGCAGGGCTGCTTCAGCAGTGGGCAGCAGCGAGGCGACACTGCGGTTGTTTGGCATTTTTCCGGTAAAAACCGTGTCGCTGACGCCCATGCGCCGCGCAGAGGTTTATGTCGGCGGCGAGCCCTTTGGCATTCGTATGCTGATGGCTGGGGCAATGGTAGTGTCTTTATGCGATGTGACTGACCGCAACGGTACAGGCTGCCCTGCGGAGGATGCAGGCATTGCTGTGGGTGATGTGATTCAGGCGGTAAACGGCGTGCCCGTGCGCAGCAATGAGGCACTGCAGAAGCAGATCTCGGCGGCAGCAGGGGACCCGTTGCGTGTTACCTTTTTGCGTGATGACAGCACCCGTACCGTCACTGTGCATCCGAAGTATTCTGCGGTGCATTGCTGTTGGCAGACGGGTATGTGGGTACGCGACAGCACCGCAGGCATCGGTACAGTGACCTACTACTGCGATACGGCAGCAGGATCGTACAGCTTTGGCGGCTTGGGGCACGCCATCTGCGATACTGATACCGGCGAACAGATTCCATTGGCAACCGGTGAGATTGTGGGGGTGCAGATCACCGATGTGACCGCAGGCAAAGCCGGCGCGCCGGGTGCATTGCAAGGGCGCATGGCAGAGGCGGCAGAGTGGGGCACGGTGCTTTCCAATACCGAGCGCGGCGTATTTGGATATCTGACGGCAGTGCCCGAGGGCAAGCAAACCGTTCCAATGGCGTTCAAGCAGGAGGTCAAGCGTGGCGCTGCGGAAATCTACACGACGCTTTCGGGGGATACGCCCTCTGCATACAGCGTTGAGATAGAGGAATTGCACAGCGCAGATACGGGTACACGCAATATGGTGATTCACATTACCGATGAGCGCCTGCTGGAAACCACCGGCGGCATTGTACAGGGTATGAGCGGCAGTCCCATCATACAAAACGGCAGACTGGTGGGCGCGGTGACGCATGTTTTTGTCAGCGATCCTACCCGTGGCTACGGCATTTTTGCCGAGAATATGTACGCCCAGACGATTGCACAGCATTCCATCGGGGAGTAATCAACAGGCCGATGGCTTCATGGCTTGTTATCAGAAAAGGGGTGTTTCTTTTGACAGAAACACCCCGATTTCATTGCGGACGAATTGCCTGACGGCTACATCGTTCCAAATTCTCCAAGTGGGAGAATACGCTGCGGATAAAAGATGCACTTAGCGGCTCTCGTCGCTGAAGCCGCTGTCTACCAACTCCACCAAGGAAGCAACAGCCTGCTCCTCATCAGTACCGTCGGCAATAATGCGGATGGCGGTGCCGCCGACGATGCCGAGGGAAAGGATGCCCAACAGGCTCTTAGCGTTTACGCGGCGCTCTTCCTTCTCAATCCAGATAGCAGAACGGAACTCGTTTGCCTTCTGAATGAAGAACGTTGCGGGGCGTGCGTGCAGACCCACCTGATTCTGGACCATGACATCTTTAATACACATAGACTTTCTCTCCTTTATGATTTCATATGATTGCTTTTGGGCATGATAACGGCTCAGCTGTAAGCTGCCAAACAAGCGCAAAAAGCAACTGCCGCTTGCCTGACAACAAGGGCATCTGCGAGAAGCGTATGCTTGTGTTACATCACCGCGACGGACTGCATGACAGCCGTCTGCTGCGAGCCACTGATACCATTATACAGATTATTCCGCGACTCGTCAACTTGTTTTATTCACAAAACCGCCCTTTTCCCGAAAAATTCTACGCAATGCCATATTCGGGCGAAAACTTTCCGGTTTTGTTTGGGCATATTCACGAAGCCAAACTGTTGAAAACCCTTGTGGAAACCGCACAGTTTTCAACAATTGATTTTGTACAAAGTCACAGCGTCATCCCTCGTTTTGACATTTTATCCAAAGCTCCCATAGGTCGGGACGGCGTTCGCGGGTAATCGCAAGGCTTTGTTCGTGTCTCCACTGTGCAATATTTTTATGATGTCCGCTGAGTAACACCGGTGGAACGCTTTCGCCCTCCCAACATTCAGGGCGGGTATACTGGGGGTATTCCAGCAGCCCTGCATAATGGCTTTCCTCCTCGTAGCATTCCGCTGATGGAAGTACATCCTTGCACATTCTGGCAATGGCGTCGGTCAGTACCAGTGCAGGCAGCTCGCCACCTGTGACTACATAATCCCCGATGGATATCTCCTCATCCACAATTTTATCCAGTACACGCTGATCTATGCCTTCATAATGTCCACACAGCAAAAAAAGCGAGGGCAGCTTTGAAAGCGCCACAACCTTTTTCTGGGTCAGTGTAGTACCCTTCGGGGATAGATATATTGTATGCGGTTTTTTTCCCAGTTGTGCGCATACGGCTTTCCAGCAATCGTAAACGGGCTGCGCCTGCATGACCATGCCCATACCGCCGCCAAAAGGCGAATCATCTACGCGGTTGTGACGGTCGGTGGTGTAATTACGAATCTGGTGGCAGCGCACAGTGATAGCGCCCTTTGCTCTGGCTCTGCCGATGATGCTTGCGGAGAGTACCGCTTCACACATTTCGGGAAAGAGGGTCGCGATCTCAATCTGCATCGTCAAACAGTCCTTTCAGCGGCCGGATCTTTACAAATCCCTGCTCCGGCTCAATGGCAATGACCACATCGGGAATCACCGGTACCAGACGCTCTTTGCCTGTATCATCGCGAAGCAGATAGACATCGTTTGCGCCGGTTTGCAGTACATCTGCGATTTTGCCGTAGTCTGTGCCGCTGTCGACATCCAACACCTGCAAGCCAAGCAAATCCTGAATGAAGAAGGTGCCCTCCTCCAATGCGACATCTTCTCTGTCCATATAGAGGATGGTGTTGCGCAGTGCCTGTGCCTGCTCAACGGTATCCACACCCTTGAATTTGATCAAAGCCATGTTCTTCTGTACACGCGCCTGCTCGATTTCCATGGGCACTGACTGCTTGCCACGATACAGCACCTCGAATTCGCACAGGAAATCCGCATCATCGCACCACGGCTGCACCTTTACTGTTCCGTTTAAGCCATGAACGGTTACAATTTTGCCGATTTCCAGATATCGCTTCTGCATGATGTTCTCCTTTGCATGGTTTTATGGGAAATGAAGCCCCGTAAAAGACGGGCTTGGGGGTAGCTGCCCATATGAAAGGGGGCGTTATTCCCCTAAAATATGCCGCTTCAGGCAACAGAATGATTCCTCACTGATATGATGCTCCAGCTTGCAGGCATCCGCTGCGGCGGTTTCCGCAGAAACGCCAATTTGAATGAGCCAGTCCGTCAGCACCTGATGCCGCTCATAGATGCGCTCAGCAATCTCCTGACCCGATTCGGTCAGCATCAGTTCGCCGTCATCCTCCACGCGAATGAATCCGCCGGTACGCAGAATACCCACAGCACGGCTCACACTGGGCTTGGAAACCTCCAGTTCCCTTGCGACATCAATGGAACGGGCGGATTTACCCTGTGAACGCAGCATAAGGATTGTCTCCAGATAATTTTCGCCCGATTCATAGAGTTTTGCCATTGTTTCGCCACCTTTCTGCGCAGTATGGTCTTAACACATATTTACAGTATAACAGATGCCGCCCCGATTGTCAAGCTTTGACAATTTCGCAGACCGTTACCATATCGCCCTCTACCGTAAAGCGGATATCATATCCGCCATAGGCAATGCCATAGATGCGCGCAGCATCATCGCTGTATCCGGGACGGGGGTCCTGCGCGAGAATTGCCATGACCGTATTATGATAGGATGCAGGCAGTTGCGCAAGCAGATCGGGGGCAATATCCACTTGCAGCAGATGCTGTTTGGTTTCTGCAGTGTAGCCCTCGGTGGCTTCGGGGTGGCAGTCTGCAAGGGGGATATAGGGCTTGATATCGTAGATCGGTGTGCCGTCCATGAGATCAATGCCGGATACTGAAAGTACGATCCTGCCCTCGCGTTGGGAGATGCTTTCCAGTCTGACGCAGGAAAGCCCGATGCTGTTGGGACGAAACGGTGAGCGTGTGGCAAATACGCCCATGCGCTGGTTACCGCCAAGACGGGGCGGCCGTACCGTAGGCGACCATTCTTTGTCTTTGGGGAGAGCAGCTTCGGAGAAATCCCATATCAGCCAGATGTGTGAGAATTGTTCCAGTCCGCGGAAGGCTTCTGCACGGCTGAATGCCTGCTCCATGATAATTTCACCGCGCAGTTCTTTTACCAATCCGCTTTGCCGCGGAATGCCGAATTTGGTTGCAAAGGGCATATGCATATATGCAATGGGGGTCATAGCGTCATTTCTCCTTTTGATTGATGTGCTTGGGGGTTACAGCGTTACAGCGCACAAAGCACGCCTGATGGCTGAGCAGCGCATCTGCATCACCGGCTTTGTACGGCACTGCATTCATTATAGCACAGTTTTTGCCGGAAGTCACGGCTTTTTATCTATCGTGGTATCCGGCACAACAAACAATGCAAATCATGTGCTGTTTGACGAAAACAGATAACAAGAAATGTGCTGTTTTTACGAAATGCCACAAAAACCACAATATCTAGTTTTGAAGAACAGGGCAGAGGATTACATCTTGTATTTGTAACCAATTTGTAATTGTTTTGTTTCTTGAACAAGGCGATTCGAATTCCGCTTTGAAACGAATGTTTTGTTTGTTTCATATCGAAATTATATCGTGAAAGGGTTGACAAGCGGATCGGATTATGTTACAATAAGGTTACACACAGACACAAGATATATGGGAACAGAGAATAAAGGAGCATCGGAGTACGGCAAAAATTTTTGATTGTGAATCATAAAGCGTAAGGAGTGAAACGCAATGCACCATTTACATCCTTTCGGCAAGGCGATGCGCGTCGTTTTGTGTACATTCTGCCTTGTGATGCTTGGCTGCGCCCGTATGTTACAGCCCTGTGTTCATGGGGAGGAGACCCCTGCTACACCTGCGATTGGATTGCAGGAGTACGATATCTGCTATACTGCATCGGAGGCACTGACCGCGCAGATGAATTCTGTGTTTGCAGGCAACATTAACCTTGCAATGGATGCAGACCGCACGCCCGTTTCGATTTCTCTGGCAGTGGCTTCCGCATTGGATATCCGCACAACATACTACGCCTATAATTCCAGTTCGTATGTAACCGGTATGCAGTGCTATATCTATGCACAGGCGGTTTACGCAACCCTTTTCGATGATCTGCCCTATCACGGCGCAGGTACGAAGCGATATGATTATTCCGCGCAGGTGATGGGGCAATCCCCGACGGTGGATTACAGAGCCTTTACCGCCTCCAAAGTGATGCCCGGTGCCTATTTGCGCACCACGGATCAGCCGGACGGTACATACAACGGCTCGGTAGGGCATTCACTGATTGTGCTGGGATATAACAAGGACGGTCTGACGATTCTGGAAGGCAACGCCGACAACCGGGGCCTGATTCGGATCGCTTCCTATACATGGGATGATTTTAATGAACGGGTGCTGACCCGTTACGGCAGAGTGATCTCTCATGTGGTGCAGCCCCGTGAGGATGTCTACCGCGACCAGTACGGCTTGACATTTGAAGCGCTTGCCGCCGGTGAAGATAATGATACACCGCCTGTATCCGCAGGAGAATTCTCCGTGCATCGTCAAAACGGCCGGTTACAGCTGCCGGAGTTGGGCGACGGCTTTACATGGTCAAGCAGCGATGAAACCATAGCGACCGTGGATGATAACGGCGAACTGACAGCGATTGACGATGGTACGGTAACAATCATTGCCACAAACGGCATGAACAGCTACAGCTATACTGTGACGCTTTCGCTGATTGCGTGGGAGCAACTGGGCGATCTCAACGGCGATTCTGCTGTCAATACGACCGATGCCATTTTGTTGCTGCGGCAGTATACCAGTCAGCTGACAGGTACCGCTGACGAACCGGACGAGCATATGCAGCGGTTCGGCGATATTGATGACAATGGCGTGCTGGATACCGCCGATGCCGTTCTGGTGCTGCGCTACTATGTTGCTACACTTTCCGATGCGTCCCTTTCGCCTGAGGCGCGTTGGCACACGGTGCTATAAGTGCTGTTCGGATACGATCATTGCCCCCTCGTTGAGAAGGGGGCAATTTTCATTGGTGCAGTGCTTGACGAATCGGCAAAGCTGTGCTATAATAAAAAGTCAGAAATGCGGTTTTTCTGTGATTGCAGGAAATCGGAATCGCTATCGCCCTTTGTGGCGAAGAAATGAGGAATTTTATGCAGTGCGAATGTGCAAATCGCAGCAGTGATCTTTCGCTGCTGGACGATGTGCTGAATGCCTATGCTGCCGTGCCGGGCAGCTTGATTACTATTTTGCAGCAGGCACAGGCAATTTACGGATATCTACCAATGGATGTCATTTATCATGTTGCCGACAAAACGGGCAGCACCCCTGCAAAAGTGCTGGGTGTTGCCACATTTTATACGCAGTTTCGCTTTCAACCCGTGGGAAAATACCTGATTATGCTGTGCAACGGCACCGCCTGCCATGTCAACGGCAGCGAGCGTGTTGCAAAAGCAATTTGTGATTATTTGCAGATCGACGACGGCGGCACTTCTGCCGATGGATTGTTCTCGTTCAGCATTGTGGCCTGTCTGGGCTGCTGTTCGCTTTCGCCGGTCATGATGATCAATGAGGAAACCTACGGCAATCTGACTCCCGAAAAAGCAGTGTCCATTTTGCAGACCCTGCGCGAACAGGAGGGCGTATCATGAGTTATCGTGTGGTTGTGGGACAAGGCAGCTGCGGTATCGCAGCAGGCGCCGCTAAGGTTTATGATGTACTGGCAGATGCGCTTTCCCAAAGTGATGTGACACTGCACATCGCCGGTTGTATTGGTATGTGCTGGTTGGAGCCGATCGTGGATATTTACTGCGATGACGCCTTGGCCATGCGCCTGGTGAAAATGAATGCTGAAGCTGCAAAAGCGGTGGCGGATGCTTGCAAGGCTGGGGATCTTTCTGCGCTCGTGCCCTATGCCATCACAGAGGAGGACGCAGCCTTTTTGTCTCAGCAGACTCGTATTGTGCTGCGCAATTGCGGCATCATCGACCCCGAATCGCTGGAGAGTGCTTTGCAGGCAGGCGCGTATACCGCACTGAGCAAGGTGCTGTCAGCAGAGGATGGTATGTCTCCCGAAGCGGTGATCGCGTGTATCAAGGAATCGGGGCTGGCGGGCAGAGGCGGCGCAGGTTTTCCCACATGGTTTAAGTGGAATGCCGCAAGGCAGTCGGCGGGTGAAGAAAAGTATCTCATCTGCAATGCCGATGAGGGCGACCCTGGTGCGTTCATGGATCGAGCTGTGATTGAATCCGATCCCCATGCACTGATTGAGGGTATGCTGATTGGTGCGTATGCCATCGGTGCCAAAGAAGCCGTTGTGTATGTGCGTGCCGAGTATCCGCTGGCGATCAAACGATTAAATGCAGCCATTGAACAGGCAAGGCAGGCAGGCTTTGTGGGCCAGAATATCATGGGCAGCGGTTTTTCCTGCGAATTTCGCGTGAAAGCCGGTGCCGGTGCGTTTGTATGCGGTGAGGAAACTGCACTGATCGAATCGTTGGAGGGCAAGCGCGGTATGCCGCGGCTGAAACCGCCTTTCCCTGCGGCAGCAGGATATTGGCAGCAGCCCTCGAACATCAACAATGTGGAGACCTTTGCCAATGTTGCGTGGATCATCAACCACGGCGGTGCGGCGTTTGCAGCGATGGGTACCGAGCGTTCCAAGGGCACCAAGGTGTTTGCGCTGACGGGCAAGATCAAGCGCGGAGGATTGGTGGAAATCCCCATGGGCAAAACGCTGCGTGATGTGATTTTCGGAATCGGCGGCGGTATCCGCGACGGCAGAGCATTTCAGGCGGTGCAGATGGGCGGCCCCTCCGGTGGCTGTATCCCTGCGGCATTGCTGGATACGGTGATTGACTATCAGGCACTGGCAGCCACGGGCGCGATCATGGGCTCGGGCGGTATGGTCGTCATGGACGATACGACCTGCATGGTCGCCATGGCAAAATTCTTTCTTGATTTTACCGCGAAGGAATCCTGCGGCAAGTGTGTGCATTGCCGTATTGGCACAAAGCGTATGCAGGAGATTCTCGCGCGCATGACTGAGGGCAAAGGCGAGGCAGGAGATATCGAACTGTTGGAGGAGCTTTGCCTTGCCGTGAAAGACGGCGCACTTTGCGGTCTGGGACAGACTGCGCCCAATCCCGTGCTCAGTGCCATACGGTATTTCCGTCCGCAGTTTGAAGCACATGTTATGGAACAGCGCTGCCCTGCACACGCCTGCACGGCACTGCTGCAATATCATATTGATGCGGATGCTTGCCGCGGCTGTACGCTCTGTGCGAAAAAATGCCCCGTACACGCCATTTCCGGCGAGGTAAAGTCTGCCCATGTCATCGACCGGTCAGTTTGTATCCGCTGCGGACAGTGCAAGGCAAGCTGTAAGTTCGGTGCAATTATCGTAGAATGAGAGGAGGGGTCTGCGAAGATATGTCCAATATGATTACAATGACAATCAATGGCAAGATCTGCCAGTGTGAAGCGGGCTGCTCAATCTTGCAGGCAGCCGCGATCAATGGTCTGGAAATTCCCAGCCTTTGCAATGATGCAAGCGTTAAGGCATACGGTGCCTGCGGTATGTGCGCCGTGGAGGTGCTGGACAATGGCAGTGGCAAACCGCTGCCGAAGCTGCTGCGCGCCTGTTCTGCCAAAGCGGTGAACGGCTATGTGGTGCGCTATGATACCGACCGCGTCAATCAGGCGCGAAAAATTGCACTGGAACTGCTGATGAGCGACCATATCGGCGATTGTGTTGCGCCTTGCAGCCTGACTTGCCCTGCCGGTACCGATTGTCAGGGCTATGTCAAGCAAATTGCACAGGGTGATTACCACAAAGCAATGGAGATCGTGAAGGAAAAGCTGCCTCTGCCGGCATCGATTGGCAGAGTATGCCCCCACCCCTGCGAGAAGCAATGCCGCAGAGGCCTGGTGGAAGCACCCATTTCCATTGCCCAATTGAAAGCCTTTGCTGCCGACCGTGATCTGGAATGCGATACCTACCGCGCCCAGTGTGCACCGGAAAGCGGCAAGCGCGTTGCCGTTGTAGGTGGCGGCCCTGCCGGTCTCACCGCTGCGTATTTCCTGCGCAGAAAGGGCCACGCTGTGACCGTACTGGATGCTGCGCAGAAAATGGGCGGTATGCTGCGGTATGGCATTCCTGCATATCGTTTGCCCAAGCCAGTGCTGGACCGCGAGATCGAAGAAATTGCCGCCACGGGTGTCGTCTTACAAAACGGCGTGCGTCTGGGCGAGGATATTACATTGGAGCAGCTGCGCAGTGACTATGACGCGGTGATCCTTGCAGTGGGCGCATGGCAGTCCATGCAGATGGGCTGCACGGGCGAAGATCTGGAAGGCGTGATCGGCGGCATTACATTCCTGCATGATATTTCATCGGGGGAGGGTACACGCCCCGACCTGCGCGGCAAATCCGTGGCAGTGTGCGGCGGCGGCAATACCGCTATGGATGCCTGCCGCTCTGCGGTGCGCTGCGGTGCAGAGAACGTATATGTCATCTATCGCCGTACCCGCGAAGAAATGCCTGCCGATCCTGTGGAGATTGCAGAATCCATGGAGGAGGGCGCGCTCTACAAGTATCTGACCAACCCTGCCGAGATTCTTGGCGAAAATGGCAAGGTGAAAGCCGTCAAGCTGCAAGTGATGGAACTGGGTGAACCCGATGCTTCTGGCAGACGCTCTCCCGTGCCCGTTGCAGGCAAGTTTGAGGTGCTCCCTGTAGATATGGTCATTATGGCGATCGGCCAGAAGCTTTTTCCTGAGGGGCTGAGCGGCATCGCGCTGACCCGAAAGGGTACGATTGCTGCCGATGAAGCCACCTTTGCAACCAATCTGGAGAATGTGTTTGCCATTGGTGATGCCACCAACCGCGGCGCGGATATTGCCATTGCCGCTATTGGTGAAGCAAACCGCTGTGCCGATGTGGTGGATTCCGCACTGCGCGGCGCAATGCAGCCCGTGAAGCAGCCCTTCCTCTCAAAACGAGTGGTCACCGCCGAAATGCTTGCCGACCGCCTGAAAATCGCGAGATGCCAAATGCCTACCCGTGATGCTGCGGTGCGCCGTCATGACTTCGAGGAGGTCAATCTCGGCTTGACAGAGGAGACTGCAAGAGCCGAAGCCAAGCGCTGCCTGGAATGCGGCTGTCATGATTATGCCGACTGCAAACTGATCCGGTATGCAAATCAGCAGGAAATTCACCCGGAGCGTTTGGCAGGGCAGAAGCGTGCCGCCGAAATGGAACGGAAACTGGAATGCATCGAGCGCAACAGCGGCAAATGCATTCTGTGCGGACTTTGCGTGCGCGTGTGTGAAGAGGAAGCCAAACAGGGCATTCTGGGGCTTGTGGGCAGAGGCTTTACCACTGTCATCCGTCCGGAGTTCCGCGAGGCTGCAACGATTGCCGTTTGTAAGGAATGCCGTAAATGTGTCAGTCTGTGTCCGACTGGAGCATTGAAGCTTCTGGAATTCTGATTCTGCCGGACAAAACATCAATAATCTATTATCCAAAGGAGAAGTCTGGAAAATGTCCATGGAATTTGTAAGAAAACTGCCCGTACCGAAGGATATTAAAGCACAGTTTCCGCTTTCCGATGCCTGTGCCGCTGTAAAGGAAAAGCGCGATGAGGAGATCCGCAAGGTGTTTACTGGCGAATCTGACAAACTGCTGCTGATTATCGGGCCCTGCTCTGCCGACCGTGAAGACTCTGTGATGGAGTATATCTACCGGTTGGCAAAGCTCAACGAGCAGGTGAAAGATAAGCTGGTGATCGTGCCCCGTATCTACACCAACAAGCCCCGCACCAATGGCACCGGCTATAAAGGCATGGTCCATCAGCCCGACCCCACCAAGGCGGAGGATATGCTGGAAGGCCTGATCTCTATTCGTAAGCTGCACGCCAGAGCCATTGCCGAAACGGGCTTTACCTGCGCAGATGAGATGCTCTACCCTGAAAACTACCGCTATCTATCCGACTTGCTGGGCTATGTGGCAGTGGGTGCCCGCAGCGTGGAGAATCAGAAGCATCGTCTGACGGCCAGCGGCATGGATATTCCCGTGGGAATGAAGAACCCCACCAGCGGAGATCTTTCCGTGATGTTCAACTCGATTTTTGCCGCCCAGAGCAAGCATACTTTCATCTACCGTGGCTGGGAGGTACATACCGACGGCAATCCGCTGGCACACGCGATTCTGCGCGGCTATGTGAACAAGCATGGCGAATCTTTGCCCAACTATCACTTTGAGGATCTGCTGCTGACCTATCATATGTACGAGCAGAAGGCGTTGGAGAACATGGCGATCATTGTGGACGCCAACCATGCAAATTCCAACAAGTGCTATCTTGAGCAGCCCAGAATCTGCAACGAGATTCTGCACAGCTGCCGCCATAATGCGGATATCAAGCGCGTGATCAAAGGCTTTATGATTGAAAGCTACCTTGAGGACGGCGCACAAAAAGTCGAAGAGGGCGTGTATGGCAAGTCCATTACCGACCCTTGCATCGGTTGGGAGAAAACCGAGGATATGGTGCTGCGCATTGCAGAACAGCTTTGAGGTTGCACTGCACAAGGAACGCCCTGTGGGTTTTGCAATACCACAGGATTTCCGCGATGGTTTTTCGCAATCTGACGAGAATTGTACAACGCAACCATGGCGCAATCCTTGGCTGGTAATGCCTTAAATCACAACAAACGGGAGGACAGTTCGTCCTCCCGTTGTGCATTTGGAGACAATATATCATAAACCGGAGACAATACATAATTGAAACGCTGTTGCTTTTGTGGTATAATGCTACCGTACGATGGAGAGCGTATCGTACATATGATACAAACACCCTCAAATCGGGGGGGAGAAGGGGCAAACATATGAAACAGAGAAAACTTGCGGCGTTGCTTGCGGGGCTGCTTTGCTTGCAGATGCCTGTTGTCAGCAATGCCAAAGAGCAGGTCATTCCTGCAAAAGCGGCTGAGGCGATTGCTGTAGAAGCACTTGACCGCAGCCTGACGGCGGTCAATACCGGTTCGGGTATGCTGGTGAGCTGGCGATACCTTGCCAATGATGCAGCTGATGCCGTGTTCCGGCTTTATCGCGACGGTAACCTGATCTACACCAGCAATGCCGGCGATGCCACCTGCTATCTGGATAAGGACGGCAATGCCTCCTCACAGTACAAGGTGGAGTATTTGGTGGGCAATGCCGTAAAAGGCAGCGACGGTTGCAAGATTATTTCCAACAACAGCTATTTGCAGCTGCCTTTGAATCCGCCAAGCGGCAGCGGCTGTACCTATTCGCCGAACGATTGCTCTGTGGGCGATGTGGACGGCGATGGTCAGTATGAGATCTTTTTGAAGTGGGATCCATCCAACTCCCAGGATAACTCCAAAAGTGGCACTACCGGTAAGGTGTATATTGACTGTCTGAAGCTGGATGGTACACATCTCTGGCGTATTGATCTGGGTATCAACATTCGTGCAGGCGCCCATTATACCCAGATGATGGTAGGCGACTTTGACAGCGACGGTTCTGCTGAGCTAGTGTGTAAGACCTCCGACGGCACCGTGGACGGCACAGGCAAGGTCATCGGTAATGCCAATGCCGATTATAGAAACTCCAACGGCTATGTACTGACAGGCAACGAGTATCTGACATTGTTTGACGGCAAAACCGGTGCTGCACTGGATACCATTAACTATAATCCCGGTCGCGGTACTGTTTCCCAGTGGGGCGACTCCTACGGCAATCGTGTGGATCGGTTCCTCTGCGCTGTAATGTATCTAGACGCAGACCACCCTTCTCCCGTCACCGTGCGGGGCTACTACACCAGAATGACTGCCTGCGCTTATGATGTTGTGAACAAGAAACTGGTGCAGCGTTGGCTGTTTGATACCGGCAATAATAGCTCTGCACCCGGTTATGGTGACGGTAACCATAACTGTATGCCTGCCGATGTTGACGGTGACGGCAAGCAGGAACTGGTGCTGGGTGCGGTATGTCTGGATGACGACGGTTCGGTGCTGTGGTGTACGAATCTGGGCCATGGCGATGCAATGCATCTCGGTGACCTTGATCCCAGCCGCCCGGGGCTGGAACTGTGGCTCTGTCATGAAGTTGCACCCTACGGCTATTCTCTGCATGATGCGGCAACGGGTGAGATCATCTTTCGTGTGACTGCGGATAAGGATACCGGTCGTTGCGGGGCGGATAATGTCTGGTCGGGGAACGACGGAGGCGAATTCTGGGGCAGCTCTGTGTATGATGCCAAGGGCAATACGCTTTCCTGCAAACGTCCTGCGCTGAATTTCTTCTGCTACTGGGATGGCGATCTGGAGCGTGAGATTCTGGATGGCACTACGGATTCACCTGCAACCATTACGGACATGGGCGCTGATGGCAATCTGCGCACATTACTGACCACCACAGGCTATTATACCTGTAACTCAACCAAGGGTACCCCCTGCCTTTCCGCTGATCTGTTCGGTGACTGGCGTGAGGAGGTCATTGTGCGCGCAGCAGACCATAAGTCTATCCGCATCTATGCAACAACCTATGATACCGATTACCGCGTGACCACGCTGATGCATGATCCCCAGTACCGCAATCAGGTGGCAGGTCAGAACGCAGCTTACAATCAGCCGCCGCACCTGAGCTACTATATGGGCAGCGAAACAGGCGTGCCGGACGGCCCTACCGTGGATGTTGGTACGCCCACAGGCGGCAAGGTCGGCGCTGTGATGAATACTGATTACAAGTACACCTTTACCAACGCAGGCAGCGGTCTGTATCTTGAAGTGGCAGGCGCAGCGGCAGCAGCAGGTACCGATGTTGTACAGGGTGATGGCACCTCCGGCGGCAATCTCTGGAAGCTGGTGGAAGGCGGTAACGGGTACTATTATGTCATTTCTACCCTTGCCGACGGTAATACGTATTATCTTGACCTTGATTACGGTAAGGTTGACAACGGCACCAACATCGCTATCTGGACAAATACTGCAAGTGACGCGCAGTTGTTCAAGTTTGTGGATAACGGCGACGGTACTTATCTCATTACGACCAAGGCAACCAATGATCAGAGCACTGTGGGCATTACCGGCGGCTCTACCGCAGCGGGTGCTTCTGCCATTCAGTGGGAGTGCGACGGCAGCGCAAATCAAAGCTGGATCGCTACCATGGTGATCGATCCCATCTACGGCGAACTGGCAGCACCTGTGCAGCCCTTGGATGTGACCTATGCACCGTTCCTGCGCATTGACGATTCTCTGACAGTGGGTGATACGATTTTCGGTGACCGTGATTTCACCTTTACCGCAGTGGCAGAAGCGCTAGTGGGTGCGGAGTATCTCGTATCCTCCTGCGATGCAAAGTATGCAACGGGCGACCTTGCAACTGTGACCGCAGCGTCCGATATGACTTTGTATGTTGGCTTCGATGATCGTCTGGCAACGATTCCTGCATGGGCAGTCGGCTTCACCAAAACCGATATGACCTGCACCTCCAGCAATGATGTGATCTTTCATATGTACGCACTGGATATGACAGCAGGTGAAACCGTTACGCTGGGTGCACAGGGACAGTCGGCAAGTGTTGTGGGCTACATGGCAATGATGGTGAAATCCGCTGAGGTCACAACAACTACCACGACATCCTCAACAACCAGCACAAGCACTACTACAACCACTACCACAGACCCCGTATCGGCTACGCTGTACGGTGATGTCAACTGTGACGGCACAGTGAAGGTCGGCGATGTCATTCTGCTCAACCGCTTCCTTGCGGAAGATATGACTGCAACGGTCAGCCAGCAGGGCACTGTCAATGCTGATTGCGACGGTGTTGCAGGGGTGGGCAGCGGTGATGCCGTTGCAATTCTTGCTCTGCTTGCAAGTCTGGTAGACAGCCTGCCCTTACGCTGAGCACCAGTCCGCCCGCTCATAAGAAATTTACGCCATAGCACTTATGATTTCGTGTCACAAGTGCTATGGCGTTTTTTGATGATCACCTGAAAAAAGAAAAGTCTTTTGGGGTTGTTTCACCGGCAGAATGCAGCAAAGAGAAATTGGAAATCATTATTTATCCTTGGGGCGGAAACAGATAGACGCCAGCAATCCAAACAGCATTGCTGCGGAAATACCCCCTGCTGCAGAGGTCAGGCCACCGGTAAATACACCGAGGAATCCATGCTCTGCCACCGCTTTGCGGATACCCTTTGCCAGCAAATTGCCAAATCCGCTAAGAGGAACACTTGCCCCTGCCCCTGCAAATTCTACAAGCTTTGGGTATAAACCAATGGCACCCAGAATCACGCCCACAACGACATATCCTACCAGAATACGGGCAGGTGTCAGCTTGGTAAAATCAATCAGCAGCTGGCCCACGGCACAAATCAGCCCACCGATTACAAATGCCCAGAGATAATTCATGTGTCGGCTCCTTTCTCGGCAGAAATATGCACCAGATGGGAAATACAGGGAATGGTTTCTCCTTGTTGGCAGAGCATCGGGGAGAGCAGCGCACCCGTTGCTGCAAACAGCAGGTTTTTGATTTCTCCACTTGCAATTTTGGGCAGAAAATATCCGCAGAGAATGCTTGCCGAGCAGCCGCATCCCGAACCGCCTGCATGGGTATCCTGGGTGGTGTCATCGAACATCATTACGCCGCAGTCACGGTGCACTTTGCTGATATCGTAGCCATTCTGCTCAGCCAATTGATGCAGCAACTCGCTGCCCACAAGGCCAAGATCACCAGTCAGGATCACGTCGTAATCGGAGGGGCGGGTATGGGTTGCCATCAGATATCGCAGAACCGTATCTATGGCTGCAGGTGCCATGGCAGCCCCCATATTGTTGGTATCGGTGATGGACTGGTCATTAATGCAGCCCACACATACGCCGCGTATATAAGGCGGTTTGGTGCATTCGCCCAGCAGTACCGCCCCTGATGCAGTGGATGTCCACTGTGCATTGGGCGTGCGCTGGCCGCCATAGGAAAGCGGAAAACGGAATTGCCGTTCCGCACCCGAAAAATGTGAGGAAGTCACCGCAGCACAATGCTGCATATGATTGCCGTCCACCATCAGCGCGGCAAGCAGCAAGCCCTCCGCCATGGTAGAGCAAGCACCGTAGATTCCCAGAAAAGGAATGCCCAGATGGCGCATACCGAAGGTCGCACTGGTACATTGGTTGATGAGATCACCGCCGAAAATCGCATCTACTTCGCCTGCAGTATATTCTGCGTTGGAGAGCATCAGCTCAACCGTGCGGCGTTGCAGTTCACTTTCCGCTTGCTCCCATGTATCTTTGCCAAAGTGGCTGTCGGGTTCGATTACGTCAAAGCAAAATCCCATAGGGCCATCGCCCTCTTTTTTTCCCGCAATGCTTGCCCAACCAATGATGCTCGGCGTATTGGGCAGCAGAATGACATCCTTGCGTGACGCTTTGTTCATATTGCACCTCTCCAACGATAGAATACAACAGCAGTATTTGCAGAAACAGGCTGATTATGCATTGCATTTACCGCCAATAAAATAAGAATTTAGTGTGAATTTGCTTGACAATCTGACCATTATATGGTATCATAAAGGTGCATAAGCTGTATGCGGATACCATTGCATACAAGGAAAAGAAGGGGGTATTTTTATGTTTCATCGTCATGTGGATGAGGACGCATTGCGCGTAAAAGGCGATGTACTGGAGCAGACCTTGCAAAGTACGGATTTCAGCGAGCAGCAAAAGCAGGAAGCACTGGCAGAATATCTGGTGTTGCTGCAAAATGAGCGTGCCGCGACACAGGGCATTGATTTCTGCACCAGATTATTTGACCGCGTTGCCGCAGCATTTCGTGCACATCCCACCACGGAGCTTGCGGTGGATATGCTTTATGCCTGCATTCTGGTGCAGCAGTTCTACGCGATGGATTTTGCCCCTTGGCGCGCGCATCCTACCATTGTGGCTTCCCAGGATGCATTGAAGACCGTGGCTGCCGATGGCAGAGATTCCGATTGTATGCGCTACTGTCAGGCAACTGCAGAGTTGTATGCAGAAGCCAAATTCTGGCCAGAGGCACTGCATTATGCCGTGCAAATGCACGATGCCGCAAGCCGACTGCTGCAAAAGGGCGTTCACCGTCTGGAAAACGGCACCCGTCTGGATTTGCGTGATACCGCTTGCGCCATCGGTATGTATGCTTCGCAGACCGCTGACGGCATGACCGAGGAGCTTACACAGAAGCTAACTGTAGAGCTTGGCGCTGAGGACTTCGCAGTTGTGATGGCTGAGGCAGCCGATACCGTTGGCGATACGGTTACCGATCCTGTTGAAATGACAGAAGAGTATCTCGCTATTCGCTATGAGCTGGAAGAAAAAATTGACGATGCCTTGGAGCATCGCCGTGGATATTACGACTACTGCAAGGAGTATTGGATCGTCAAAAAGCTGATTCTGCGCAGTGATTACGGCATTGCATGGGAATCGCCGGCAGTGCTGAATCCCGGCGTTGATTTTCACTAAAAGGATGTGATGATATGACAACCGAAGTGACAGGACAGACAATCATCTCGCGCCTGCGCACCAAAAAAGGTTGGGAATCCTTTGGGTACGGCGTGCTCACGCTGCCCTTTCTGGCAATGTTTCTCTTTGTTCTTTTCTACTCTTTCACCAGCGGTGAGTATGCGATGTGTATTGTAACTGGGCTCATCAGCGGTGTTTGTATCTATTTTTTTGCCGCCAAGGCATTGCGTGCGCTGAAAATGGCGGTTGCTCCGCAAAAAGCCACGGTGTTTCGTAAATACGGTGAGCCGGAGGAGATCGCCGACCGTATCAACAGGGGATTGGAGAACATTCTGCTTGAGCAGCGTGATGTGATTGTTACCGAGGAATATATTCTCCGCCGCAAGTGCTACGAGACCTTTGTGCCCCTTACTGATATTATGTGGATGTACCGCAAGGAGCATCGTACCAATGGCGTACTGGATTCCATTGCACTGGTTGTGTTTGACCGTTATGGTGAGCAGTATGAGTATCCCTTTTCGCTGAAGAAACAATTTGCCGGCGATATGGACTTTGTTTTCGGTGAGATCAGTAAACGGGTGCCCGATTGTATCCTGGGCTATAATCCCGTTAAGATGGCATATGCCAAGGAGAATAAAAAGCCCATTCCTGAATGAAGAATACAGCCGAGTTGCAGAGACATTCCATGGGTACAAAATAACCCGAAAGGCAAGACCGCCTTTCGGGTTGATTGTTTATGCGGGATTCCGGGGAATCAGTCCTCATCGGGCATTTCCCAGTTATGCCATACATTCTGCACATCGTCGTCGTCCTCCAGATGTTCCAGCAGGAGGTTCATTTTTTTGATGTGTTCCTCGTCGGTGAGGGATACAAAAGTAGAGGGCAGCTGCGCGACTTCTGCGGAAACCACAAGGTAGCCCTTTGCAGTCAGACCCTCGCGCAGGTCACTGACAACGGCGGGGGCGCAGACGATCTCCACGCTTTCCTCGTCAAAGGTCATATCATCGCCGCCGAGCTCCATCACATCTTCCAGCACGGTATCCTCGTCCAGCTCACCTTCGTGTTCCAGAACAACCACGCCTTTCTCGCTGAACAGGAACGAAACACAGCCTGTTGCACCGAGATTTCCGCCGAACTTATCAAAGTAGTGGCGTACATTGCCGGCGGTACGGTTCTTGTTGTCAGTCAGGCACTCTACAATGACCGCTACGCCATTGGGGCCGTAGCCCTCATAGACCATGGTTTCATAGTTGTTCTTTTCGCCGCCGCCGGCAGCCTTTTTGATCAGGCGGTCGATGTTTTCGTTGGGCACATTCTGCGATTTTGCCTTTGCGATCAGATCGCGCAGCTTGCTGTTGTTATTGGGATCGGGGCCTCCCTCACGCACAACCACAGAGATTTCTCTGCCGATTTTGGTAAAGATTTTCGCCTTTACGGCATCGGTTGCTTCTTTTTTGCGCTTGATATTATTCCATTTGGAATGTCCAGACATCGCAAAATCCTCCTTATTCTTGAATATCGTTTGCTTCAGTGGCGGAATCGTGCAGCGGCACCTCCTGCCAGATGACGGAAAAAATCTCCCGTATGCGTGCTTCACAGCCGCACAGATGCCAGTAGCCGAACAACGCCTCCAGCCCCGTTGCCTTGCGATAATCGGCAGGGGTGGCGTGCTTTGGCACACTCATGCCTGTTGCATTGCGGCCTCGTCGGAAAATATCGGCTTCTTGTTCCGTCAGCAGCGGCAGAATATGCTCGCTTGCCTTTGCCTGATATGCCGCACGGACTCTTGCCACAGCAGCCTCGTGAAGCTGTCTTGCTGGGCGGTTCGCCTCCAGCAGGATCCGCTCGCGGACTTGTCTTTCGTAAATACAATCGCCGAGAAACGCCAGTGCAAGGGGACTATACTGTGCGGCATCCTTTGGCGACATGGGAATCGCTGCCTGTAAATTACCGCACATAATCAAATTCGATACCGCCGATGGAAACGGTATCGCCCTCCTGTACGCCTTGATCTTCCAGTGCCTGGATGATGCCGCTGCTGATGAGCACGCGTTCAAAGTATTGCAGCGACGACCAGTCATCGGGGTTCACCGTGCGCATAATCGGCTCCATGAACGGTGCGTCAATGCGATATACGCCGTCCTCCACAGTGATGGTGAAACGCTGCTCGCCCTGTGCCGATTCCTCCCCAGAAATGGCCTCGGGTTCAAACCGCTTGACGGGGGGCAGGGTCTCTAGCTTCTGTTGAATGGCGTAAATCAGCGGCTCTGTGCCCTGATTGGTGGCTGCAGAGATCACAAAGAAAGGGAGCCCCTTTTGCTCGGCGTAAGCGCGCAAGCGCGCGATCTGTTCGTCATCTGCCATATCGGATTTATTCGCCGCAACGATCTGCGGGCAAGCTGCAATGGACTCGGAGAAGCGTTTTAACTCTGCGTTGATTGTTTCAAAATCCTCGATGGGATCTCTGCCCTCGCTGCCCGAAACATCCAGCACGTGTACAATCAGGCGGCAACGCTCCACATGGCGCAGAAACGCGTGCCCCAAACCGGCACCGTCTGCGGCACCCTCGATCAGACCGGGAATATCCGCCATCACAAAGGACTTTTCGGCACTGACGCGCACCACGCCCAATACGGGTGTCAGAGTGGTAAAGTGATAATTGGCGATCTTTGGCTTTGCCGCCGAAACCACAGAGATCAGCGTGGATTTGCCCACATTGGGGAATCCCACCAGGCCCACATCGGCAAGCAGCTTCAGTTCCAACTGCAAATCAAATTTTTCGCCCGGGTAGCCGGGTTTTGCAAAACGGGGAACCTGTCGGGTAGAGGTTGCAAAATGCTGATTGCCCTTGCCGCCTTTGCCGCCCTTGGCGATAATGACAGGTTCGTCACCTGAGATATCCGCCATGATTCTGCCGCTTTGCGCGTCACGGATGACCGTGCCGCGGGGTACTTTAATGACCAGATCGGGGGCACTTTTGCCCGTACAACGCTTGGCTGCGCCGTTTTCACCGCGACCTGCCACATATTTCCGCTGAAAACGGAAATCAATCAGCGAGGAGAAGTGGTCGTCGGCAACGAAGATGATATCGCCGCCCTTGCCACCGTCGCCGCCATCGGGGCCGCCGGCGGCAACATATTTTTCCCGGTGAAAGCTGACCACACCGTCGCCGCCGTCGCCTGCCTCCACGCGAATTTTCGCCTGATCTACAAACATAAATCCCATCCTTTCGGTATGCGAAGTGATCGCTGCGTCATAACAAAGAAATCCCCCTGCCGCAACAGCAAGGGGATCCTACCTTGCATATCGCAAGGATCATTGCGCCGGAAAGACTGCTTACTGCTCGGTTGCGTAGACGCTGACACGCTTGCGGTCACGGCCGTAACGCTCGAACTTCACTTTGCCGTCGATCTTGGCAAACAGGGTATCGTCGGAACCGATGCCGACATTGTTACCCGGATGAATGTGTGTGCCGCGCTGACGAACAAGAATATTGCCAGCCAGTACAAATTGACCATCGCCGCGTTTTACGCCAAGGCGCTTCGCCTCGGAATCACGGCCGTTCTTGGTAGAACCAACGCCCTTTTTGTGAGCGAAGAACTGCATACTGATGCGTAACATTGAGTTGCACCTCCGTTTTTCAGAATAGACGGGCTTCCTTACCGCCGTTTCAGAGTGCTTCCACGATATCAACCGCGATACCGCCGTGGAAATCCTCTGCAAGATTGGTAAAGTGAATCAATAGCCCGTGCAGGAGTTCGGACTGTACAGGTTCCGGATTGGTGAGCCGTAACGCCAAACGATTCAGGCTGCCTCGCTCATCGGGCGTGTTGATGATATCAAGCTGCGCCCCGAAGCATTCCGTCAGCGTGTTTGCGGTCAACTGCATAGCAGAAGAAACCGCGGCGCAGAGAATACGGGCTTGTTCGCCCTGCCTGCTGCTGGCGTGCCCATTGACTGAGCAGCCCACAAGCGTTCCATTCTGCTGTTCAAAATACGCGTGAATCATGGCTGAACCTATACTTACTTATTGATGGCTTCGATCTTGACCTGGGTGTAGGGCTGTCTGTGACCCTGCGCCTTTTTCTGTCCGCACTTGGGCTTGTAGGTGAATACACGGATCTTCTTGCCCTTGCCGTTTGCAAGAACCGTTGCGGTAACGGTTGCGCCTGCAACAACGGGAGTACCAACGGTGATACCGTCCTCGCTGCCAATCGCTGCAACCTGATCGAAAGTAACGGTCTGACCTGCCTCAACATCAAGCTTCTCGATGCGAACGACACTGCCTTCTTCTACCTTCAGCTGCTTACCGCCGGTGATGATAACTGCGTACATGGTTTTTTGGCACCTGCCTTTTCCATAATCTCGCTGCGGACGGTGCGGAACGCTGCCGCGTCTTGGCACGTTTTGCAGCACCGACGGGCACACTCCGACTTCAACCGTATACAAGCGGCTTTTACATTATACAGGATTCCTATCATTTTGTCAAGAAAATGGCTGCAATGCCACATATAGAATTTCAAGGCTGCGTTTTCACATCTTTTGTGAACTTTCACCATCCGCGTCCGGCGTATCTGTTGCAGCCGATCCGGAATCGGTTAAGAAAGGCTCATACATCATGATGGCACTGTTTTTGACGATGCAACTTTCCGAAAGCAGATTGCCATCCAAGTCGTATTGCAACTGCCATAGCTCGTTGTGCCTGCTGTAGCCGCCCCAGAATTCGCTTTGCATGGTGTGACAGCGTTCCTCGATCTCGTAGCGGCAGGCAGGTGCTGCCGTGCTGCGGATCTCACCCATCAGGTACTTTTCACCCACCGCCACGCGAATTTGAAAGGTTTCCTGCGTGGGGTTGTAGATCATCAGGTCGCCGTGGGGATAAAAGCAGGTCGCACCGCTGCCGAAGGGCTGTGTGCGGTTGGAATCGGGAAATACATCATATCCGTGTCGGTGCCGTTCCACGACCATCAACGGCGTGTGCACGGTCATCCAGAACAGCAGGTTGGAAAGCTGACACAATCCACCGCCTACGCCGGAACAGCACTTGCCGTCGCGCAGGATCATGCCTTCCACATAGCCCTTGCGTCTGGTGGGCTTGCCGATGAGATACCAGTAGCTGAATACCTCTCCCGGGCGTATCATGATATTGTGAATGCAGGCGGCTGCGATTTTCAGGTTGGTGATTTTGTTGTATTGCAGCCACATATCCACATCTTTCAGCCTGCGCAGCAGAATTGTGCGGTGCTGGTAGTGTACATACGGCAGGTCCTTTTCAGTGCGGGTTTTGGCAAACAGTTTGCGTTTGCGTAGCCAGAGCAGCTTGCGCAGGGCGCCGTAGTAGAGCATGCCGCATTTGCGTCGCAGGGGGCTGCGATGCAGTGGCTGCTGTACGGGTTCGAGCATAGTATCATCTCCTTGCCAGCTTTTTTATAATTCCATTATACCATTATATAAGCTATTGTCAATGAAAGTTACAAAACTGTAATGAGAGTTACGGTACTTGTAACAGCTTCTTCACAACTTGTGCGAATTATCAAATTGCTATTGACTTTGCCGCTTTTATGTGTTAAAATGATATGAAAGGAAAATAGCTCGAAGAAGCAAATTACCGAAAGGAAGTTATACATATGCCGATTACTGAAATTTTGGAGCGCAACGCTGCGCTGTACGGAAACGATATCTGTCTGGTGGAGTTGAATCCTGCCATTGTAGAGCCGCGCCGCGTAACATGGAAGGAATACGAACTCATCGAGCCGCGCCGTCCCAATGTTTACCGTCGTGAGATCACATGGAAGGTCTTCAACGAAAAGGCAAACCGCTTTGCCCATTTTCTCCTCTCCAGAGGCGTGAAAAAAGGCGATAAAGTCGGCATTTTGTTGATGAATTGTCTGGAGTGGCTGCCGATCTATTTTGGTATTTTGAAGATCGGTGCCCTTGCCGTGCCGCTGAATTTTCGCTATGCTGCACAGGAGATCGAATACTGCGTGAATCTGGCAGAAGTCAGCGTGTTGGTGTTCGGCCCCGAGTTTATCGGCAGAGTGGAAAGCATCGCAGACCATCTGGGCGCAGAGCGTATGCTGCTGTATGTGGGGCAGAACTGTCCTGATTTTGCCGAGAGCTACGATGCCCATACTGCAAACTGCCCCAGCAGTTCTCCCTCGGTGTTCCTCACCGATGGGGATGATGCGGCAATCTATTTCTCATCCGGTACGACAGGCTTTCCCAAGGCAATTCTGCACAATCACCAGAGTCTTTGTCACGCCTGCGCCGTAGAGCAGGCACATCACGGTCAGACCCGTGACGATGTGTTCCTTTGTATCCCACCCCTGTATCACACGGGCGCAAAAATGCACTGGTTCGGCAGCTTTTTGGTAGGCGGCAAGGCTGTGCTGCTCAACGGCGTGAAGCCGGACGTGATTCTGGATGCGGTCTCCACCGAGAAATGCTCCATTGTATGGCTGCTGGTGCCGTGGGCACAGGATATTCTCGATGCAATTGACAGCGGAAAAGTCAATCTTGCGGATTACGATCTCTCCCATTGGCGGCTGATGCATATTGGTGCGCAGCCTGTGCCGCCCAGCCTGATTACCCGTTGGAAACAGCATTTCCCGCATCATCAGTATGATACCAACTACGGTCTGAGCGAATCCATCGGCCCTGGCGCACTGCATCTTGGTGTGGAGAACATCCACAAGGTGGGTGCAATCGGCAAGGCGGGCTATGGTTGGGAAACCAAGATCGTGGATGAGAACGGCGAGATTGTATCACGCGGTCAGGTAGGCGAGTTGTGTCTCAAGGGCCCCGGCGTAATGACTTGCTATTATCGGGACCCTGAGGCGACCGCACAGGTGCTCAAGGACGGTTGGCTGCGCACCGGCGATATGGCAATGGAGGACGAGGACGGCTTTGTGTTCCTTGTAGATCGCAAAAAGGATGTCATTATCAGCGGCGGTGAGAATCTTTACCCTGTACAGATCGAGGATTTTATCCGCAAGCACCCTGCCGTCAAGGATGTGGCGGTGATCGGTCTGGCAGATAAGCGCCTGGGTGAGATCGCAGCGGCGATCATCTCCGTAAAGGAAGACTGCACTGTGACTGAGGAGGAGATGCAGCATTTCTGTGAGGGTATGCCCCGTTACAAGCGTCCGCGCCGTTATATATTTGCGGATGTGCCCAGAAACGCCACCGGCAAGATCGAAAAGCCGAAACTGCGCAAGATATACGGTGCAGATAACCTCGTTGCAGACCAGAACAACGGCTGATTTCCTTGTGCCAAATCGAAATCGATACGTCAAGTATGTCAAGGGGGGTGTCCTGAAAAGGGATGCCCTCTTTTGCATATTCCGCGGATTGCTCAGTATTCTCAAAAGAAACGGCGGGTTTTTGTTGACATTTTCGTTTAGATGTGATAAAATAATAATGGCGTACTTGCTTCTGACAGAAACCGGCATGAAAATTGTGAAAATAGAAGGAATGAAATCAGCATTATGGCGTTTGTTACTCTGAAGGATGTATGCAAACAGTATCGCATGGACGAGGTTACCGTGACCGCATCCGACCATGTGAGCTTTGAGATAGAACAAGGCGAATTTGTCGTGATTGTCGGGCCTTCCGGGGCAGGCAAAACCACGATTCTCAATCTGCTGGGCGGTATGGATAGCTGCGACAGTGGCGAGATCACCGTGGACGGACAGCGTATTGACGGTCTGAATGCCCGCGCGCTGACCAGATATCGCCGCGAGGATATCGGATTTGTGTTTCAGTTTTATAATCTGGTGCAGAATCTGACTGCACTGGAAAATATAGAACTCGCCGCATCGCTTTGCAAAAATGCAGCCGACCCTATGACGATGCTGGAAAAGGTGGGTCTGCGTGAACGCGCCGATCATTTTCCTGCACAGCTTTCGGGCGGTGAGCAGCAGCGTGTGTCCATTGCAAGAGCGCTGGCTAAAAATCCCAAGCTGTTGCTTTGCGATGAGCCTACGGGTGCGTTGGATTTCCGTACCGGTAAGGCGGTGCTGCAACAACTGCATGATAGCTGCCGCAATGACGGCATGACGGTTGTTGTCATCACCCATAACAGCGCGCTGGTGCCCATGGCGGATCGCGTCGTTGAGATCCGTAACAGCACGGTTGCCGATATGCGCGTGCAGAGACAGCCGGTGTCCGTTACAGGAATCAATTGGTGACTGCTTATGAAGTCTAAGATTTTAGTGGATACCCTGCGGAAAATCACAAGGGCAAAGGGCAGATTTCTCGCGCTGTTTGGCATTATTGCACTTAGCAGCGGATTTTTTGCCGGTCTGAAGGTCACAGGCCCAGATATGAAGCAATCAGCGGAGAAATACTATCGTGATACCAATTTGATGGATCTGCACTTGCTTTCGGATATCGGTTTTCATAAGGACACGGTGGCGCAGCTTTCGGCACTAGACGGTGTGGCACAGGTGCAGGCAGGCTGCTCTGAGGCGGCGTTTTTGCCTGCACAGGATAATGCAGAAACGATTGTCAAGCTGTTTGGCGTGGATTTTGACGCTGTGCAGCAGCAAACCGCCATCAATTTGCTGGAATTGACAGAGGGCGAGTACCCCGATGCGCCCAATGAGTGCCTGATCGAGGTCAATACGCCCCCGTGCTATCAGGTGGGAGATACCCTGACCGTTACCGTTGCCGATGCCGAAACCAGCATCCTGAAAGAAACCACATTTACGGTTACAGGAAAGGCCAATTGGTCTATGTTCGTGGATTTCAAACGCGGTACAACTTCCATTGGCAATGGCAGCATAGATAGCTTTTTGCTTGTGCCGATGGCGGCATTTTCTCAGGAATTTTACACGGATATGTACATCACCCTGGAAGAAACACAGGGGATGGACAGCTATTCCGATGCATATGATGCGGTTATCGCACGCTACACCAAACAGATCGAATCCAATGTGCCTGCTTATGCAGCGTCGCGCATCGAGCAGGTGCGCAATGAAGCGGCGGAGCAGCTTGCAGACAGCCGTAAGGAACTGGATGATGGTTGGGCGGAGCTGACGGTCAATCGGGAGCAATTCTTACAGGAGATCGCCGATGCGGAACAAACCCTTTCTGATGCGCTGACGGAAATCAAAAACGGCATGACCCAGTGGCAGATAGGCGTTGCGGAGTACGAAGCTGGATTGGCAGCCTGTCAGGAAGCGGAAACCTCTCTGGCAAAGCAGGATACCGATCTGAAAGCGCAGGAGGAAACAGTTGCCGCTGCGCTGCAATCGCTTACGGAGGAACAGGCATTTCTTGCCCGTGTGCAAAGCATTGTCACTGGATATCGCGAAGTGGCATTGATTGCTCCATTTTCCAAGGATATCCAAGAGATGATCGATCGTGCCGCAGTATACGACAGCGAGGTGTATTCGCTTTCCCAGAGCCTGACGGCATATTTTCAGGCGGCTGCGGGTTCGCCGGATAAAGCACGGCTAGAATCTGCAATTGCATTTTACATTGGCAACTGTCGTGCAGACCTGACAAACAAAACCGCGGAAGCTGAGCGAAATCAACAGCAGCTTGCAGATGCAAGAGCCGCCGTTTCGGCAGCGTATCAACAACTGGCAGAGGAAAAGACAAGGCTCACAGGTGCCGAATCGGAGCTGAACAGTGCAAAACAATAACTCGACGATGCGCAGCTGGAGTATGACAGCGGTGTGGCAGAGCTTGCAACGCAAAAAGCAGAGGGTGCGCAGCAGCTTGCCGATGCAGAGCAAAAACTCAATAACGGTGAAGCGGAATACGCCGAAGCCGAAGCAAGGGTTCAAAAACTTGCCGAGGATACCCGATGGTATGTGTTCGGCAGAGCGAAAAACCCCGGCTGGAGCAGCTATGCACTGGATACCGAGCGCGTGGATGCCATTGCAGCAATATTTCCCTTGTTTTTCATTCTGGTGGCAGCATTGGTTTGTCTGACCACTATGACCCGTATGGTTGATGAACAGCGCACGGAGATCGGCACCTATCGTGCTTTGGGCTACGGCACTGCCGCAATCTCGTTGCAATACCTGTTGTATGCCGCCATTGCCTGTGTGACAGGCGTGGCATTTGGTACGGTGATCGGCTATCAGGTGTTCCCAAGGGTGATTTTCCTTTGCTATCAGTTGATGTACCGTTTTCCGTACATCAATTGCCCCTACCGCTGGGATTATGCCATTGCTTGTTTGGCGGTCGCACTGCTATGCACGGGCATTACGGCGATGATTGCCTGCCGTGCAACTTTACGCGAGGCACCCTCACAGCTTATGCGCCCCAAGCCCCCGAAGAAAGGCAAACGGCTGTTGATTGAGCGCTGGAAATGGCTCAGCCGCAAACTGTCGTTCAACCATAAGGTGACATTGCGCAATTTCTTCCGTTATCGCAGTCGTGTGCTGATGACCGTCATCGGCATCAGCGGCTGTACGGCTCTGCTGCTGACAGGATTTGGGCTGTATCATGCGGTGGCGGCCATCGTGGATCTACAGTTTGAAGAAGTGTTCCGCTATGATGCCTTGGTTGCTGTTAGTGATGATATCGAACAACAGGTGCAGCTTTCCGAGGTGCTTACGCGGGACGAAAGAGTAACGGCATACCAGTACGGGCTGATCAAATCTGCCACGCTGTATGGCGATCATGCAACCTACGAAGCGAATCTTGCCGTTCCCACGCAGCCAGAAGCGTTTACCGAGTATGTGCTGCTGCGTGACCGCAAAACGCATACTGCCTATGCGCTTTCGGATGACGGTGTTGTGATCAACGAAAAACTGGCGAAACTGCTTTCGCTCTCGGTGGGGGATACGCTGCAGCCGGCGGGGGCGGCAGTTGCTGTGACTGTATCCGCCATTACCGAAAACTATGCAGGCAACTATATCTATTGCACCCCTGCTGTTTACGAATCCATGTTTGGTACATATGAACCGAATATCATTTATATGAACGAAGCAGAGGGCGCAGAGGAAGCTGCCCTTGCAGAGCGTATTCTTGCGGAGGACGCCGCGCTGACCGTAAACTTTTCTTCTGACAGTGGCGATACTTTTCGCGAACTGGTCAGCACCCTGAGCTATATCGTCATTCTGGTGGTGATTTGTTCAGGCTTATTGGCACTGGTGGTGCTGTATCATCTGTCAAATATCAATATTACCGAGCGTATGCGCGAGCTTGCCACGCTCAAGGTACTGGGTTTTTACCGCAACGAGGTCGCAGCCTATGTGGCGAGAGAAAATCTGGTTTCTACCGTGCTGGGCACTGCCTTTGGCTTGATCCTTGGCATATTCCTCTGCCGATTTGTGGTGCAGACCGCCGAGGTCGATGTTGTAATGTTCTGCCCCGATATTCCCGTATACTGTTTTGTGATCGCTGCTGCATTGACACTGATGTTTGCGTTTCTGGTCAATGTACTGCTGCGTCCCAAGCTTGCTGCCATTGATATGGCTGCCTCTATGAAAGCCATTGAGTAATGCGTGCAGGTTGTTTGCGAATGCACTGTTTCGCCCATGGCAAAATCACCCTCATCCTGGAACCAATACGGCGGAAGGCTGTAAAATGATACAATAAAGGAGTGACCCTTCCATGACAAAATCAAAATGGAAACAGATGCTGGCTGCTGTAACCGCAGCGTTTACCGCATGGTGCAGCATTGCCTTGACGGCTGACAAAACATCGGGTGATATCCCCTTGCTCAGCAGCATGGAACTGAACGCTTCGGCGGCGTGGTATCTGGCAGGTGATGTAGATATGAGTGGCGGGATCGATACCAGTGATGCCATTCTCATTCTAAAAGAGTATGTGCGGCAAATCAGTGGCACTGGGGGCAGCGCACTGACCGATTTTCAGCGCACCCTTGCAGATGTGAACCACAGCAATGCCATTGATACATTTGATGCCATCAGGGTGCTGCAATACTATACGAAAAGCCTGATCGGTCAAACGCCCTCTGATTGGGAACGCATCCAGACATGGGATCCGATTACCACTACCCCCACAACATCCACAACCACCTCTACCACAACGACTACTACAACGACTACTACAACGACTACAACGACTACCACAACGACGACTACAACTACGACGACGACTACAACTACGACGACTACTACAACTACAACGACTACTACAACTACAACGACCACGACTACCACTACAACAACCACTACGACTACGACAACCACACCTGTGCCTGTTATTGGGCAGACATCCGTGCAGATCGGCGGCAAAACTTTCGTCATCGGGCAATCCGTGCAGGATATGATTGCGGCACTGGGGTCTGTGACCGAAACCATACAGGTGCCCATGTCCGGCTACAACGCAACTTTTTATGTGTTTGCGTCCAACCCTGCCAATACTGTCATTGCCGTTACCGATGGCAGCAAGGCTGTGGGATACTATGCGCTCGGTGATTCCTATCAAACGGCAGACGGTGTATCCGGTTATGCCTACCACGATGGCATCGGTACCAAAAACACCTATGCTGTGCTGCTGATGTCTGAGAATTACAGCATAGCATTTAATAATATGCAGAATCGCAGTGAATTGAGCGGCATGGCAAAAATCAGCTTCCATATCACCAATGCAATGCGTGCCATAAACGGTGTGGGGAAGCTGCAGTGGAGCGCAGCCACGGCAAGTGTTGCATATGCCCACAGCAATGAAATGGCAACGCTGAATTACTTTGATCATGACAGCCCCAATTACGGTTCTGTCAGCGACCGCCTGAATGCGGCTGGTATCGACTTCTTCGGCTGCGGCGAGAATATTGCAGCAGGCTATAAGAATATCTTTGCCTTGATGGATGGTTGGTACAATTCCTCGCAGCACCGCAAGAACAGCCTCAATGCCTCTTATACTTATATGGGTACAGGTCTTGCATATGTTGAGGGTAATACGCTCGGTGTATACAGCACACAGGATTTCTACTACTGAGAACGCCTGCGAATGCATAAAGTGAATATTATTCGTAATATTATGTATATTATACATGGATTTTGCGGAATTTTGCATAAATATTCAAAAAGCCCTTGACAAATCGCAATTGTGGTGTATAATAGAATCAGAAACGGCGCTCTCCGTTTTCGGGGGGCGTGTTTCGCATCATCCTACCGTTTTCCCTACGGTGTATGCCGTGTGGACCAATTTATATACAGAAAGGATTTTGAACATTATGGCTGAACAGAAAATGCCCAAGAAGATCGTGCTGGCTTACTCCGGCGGCCTCGATACTTCCATTATCATTCCGTGGTTGAAGGAAACCTATCCCGGCTGCGAAGTCATCGCGGTTTCCGGCGATGTGGGTCAGGGTACCGAGCTGGACGGGTTGGAGGAGAAGGCAATTAAGACCGGCGCCTCCAAGCTGTACATTGAGGATCTGACGGACGAGTTTATCGACGATTATGTATTCCCCACCGTGAAGGCAGGTGCCGTTTACGAGGGCAAGTATCTGCTGGGCACTTCCTTTGCACGCCCCATTATTGCAAAGAGAATTGCTGAGATCGCCATCAAGGAGGGCGCAGATGCCATCTGTCATGGCTGCACCGGTAAGGGCAATGATCAGGTGCGTTTTGAGCTGACCATTAAGGCGTTCTGCCCCGATATGCAGATTATTGCCCCGTGGAGAATCTGGGATATCAAGTCCCGCGATGAAGAGATTGACTACGCAGAGGCGCATCAGATTCCCCTGAAAATTTCCCGTGAAACCAATTACTCCAAGGATAAGAACCTGTGGCATATCTCCCATGAGGGTCTGGATCTTGAAGATCCTGCAAACGAGCCGCAGTACAATAAGGAAGGCTTCCTGGAGCTGGGTGTATCCCCTGAGCAGGCTCCCGATGTGCCGACCTATGTGACCATCGAGTTTGAAAAGGGCGTTGCAGTTGCCATCGACGGCGTCAAGATGAAGGGCAGTGATATCGTCCGTAAGCTCAACGCGCTGGGCGGCGCAAACGGTATCGGTCTGGCTGATATTGTGGAGAACCGTCTGGTGGGTATGAAGAGCCGCGGCGTGTATGAAACTCCCGGCGGAACGATTCTGTACTACGCCCATGATGCTCTGGAGACCATTTGTCTGGATAAGGCAACTGCAAGAGTGAAGCAGCAGTTGGCAATCCAGTATGCAGATCTGGTGTACAACGGTCAGTGGTTTACTCCTCTCCGTGAGGCTCTGGATGCTTTTGTTGACAAGACCCAGGAAACCGTCAACGGCACCGTAAAGCTGAAGCTGTACAAGGGCAACATCATCACCGCAGGCCTGACTTCCCCTGATACGCTCTACGATGAGGAAGTTGCAACCTTTGATGAGGACGATGTGTATAATCAGGCAGATAGCGCAGGATTTATCAATCTGTTCGGTCTGCCCATCAAGGTCAAGGCAAAGCTTCAGCAGAAGAGACAGAAGTAATTTTCACACAGGGCAGCAGGGGATGGCGTATTGCGCTATCCCTGCCCTGCTTTATTCGCAGGCTGCTGCATTGATCGCTTTCAGGGGAAGCGACCACTGGAGCAACTGATTTTTCATCTGAAGTACGAAAGGCAGGTTATTGATTATGGCCAAAATGTGGGCAGGCAGGTTTTCCAAGGAGGTTGACGAAACCGTCAACGCCTTTAATTCATCCATCGCATTTGATGCGAGGATGTACCGACAGGATATTGCAGGCAGCATCGCGCACGCAACCATGCTTGCGGATTGCGGTATTATTTCTGCAGCGGATCAGAGCGCAATTGTGGAGGGCTTGCAGGGCATTCTTGCCGATCTGGAAAGCGGCGCCTTGCTGATCGACCCCACGGCGGAGGATATCCATATGTTTGTGGAGGCAGAGTTAACCAAGCGCATCGGCGATGCAGGCAAGCGGCTGCACACGGCGCGTTCTCGTAACGATCAGGTTGCGCTGGATATCCGTTTGACATTGCGCGATGAAATTTCAGAGATTCGTAAGCTGATTGGCAATTTGGTGGATACGCTGATTGGTCTGGCAGAACAGCACACCATGACCATTCTGCCGGGATATACCCATTTGCAGCGTGCGCAGCCTGTGACGCTGGCACACCATCTCATGGCGTATGTCTGGATGCTGCTGCGTGACGATGAGCGTCTGACAGATACCGCCAAGCGCATGAATTACTGCCCTTTGGGTGCCGGTGCACTGGCAGGCACCACGTATCCCATTGACCGCAAGCAGACCGCTGCACTGCTGGGCTTTACGGCACCGGTAGCCAATAGTCTGGATGCGGTTTCCGATCGTGATTTCTGTGTGGAGATGGCTTCAGCGCTCTCACTGCTGATGGTACATCTCTCCCGTTTCTCCGAGGAAATCATTCTGTGGTGTTCGTGGGAATTCAAATTCATTGAGCTGGATGATGCCTATGCAACCGGTTCTTCCATAATGCCCCAGAAGAAGAATCCCGATGTGACAGAGCTGATTCGCGGTAAAACAGGCCGTGTCATCGGCGATTTGACCACGCTGCTGACCATGCTCAAGGGGCTGCCCCTTGCCTACAATAAGGATATGCAGGAGGACAAGGAGGCAATCTTTGACGCAATTGATAATGTCAAGCTGTGCCTGAAAACCTTTGCGCCCATGCTTGCCACCATGCGCGTCAACACTGAGAATATGCGTGCCGCAGCCGCCAGGGGGTTTATCAATGCCACCGATTGCGCCGATTATCTTGTTAAGAAGGGGCTGCCCTTCCGTAATGCGTATAAAATCACTGGCGGGTTGGTTGCAAAATGCATCGAACTGGGCGTAACACTGGAAACGCTGCCTATGGAAGAATATCGCGCTGCCTGCGAAACCTTCTCCGAGGATGTGTATGAGGCAATCGCACTGGAGACTTGCTTAAACGGCAGAGTATCCGAGGGTGCGCCTTCGGCACAGGCAGTCGCTCAGCAGATCGCACTGGCAAAGGCTGCCGTAGCCGCGAGGAACGCATCATGAATAAAAAACGTTTGCTTTACATATTTGTGGTATCGCTGATTGCATTTGTGGTGTGGATCATTGGTGAGTTTATCATCGCACGATGGATTCCCGACGCAACAATGGCGATCTCCCGTGCATGGGTGATCATCGTTTTCACGGCGGCCTGCGCGTGGAGCCTGATTCGCTTCTATCGTGAGGATAAAAAAGCAAAGGAAGAGGAAGAAAATGAAAACTACAAAAGTCTATATTGATGGTCAGGCAGGGACTACTGGTCTCAAGTTGTATGACCGCATCAAGGATCGCCCCGATGTGGAGTTGCTGTTGATTGATTCCGAAAAGCGCAAGGATAACGATGAACGCGCCCGCATGATTAATGCTTCTGATATTACATTTCTCTGCCTGCCCGATGCGGCATCGAGAGAGGCGGTATCGTTTATCACCAATCCCAATGTGCGCGTGATTGATGCATCGACTGCGCACCGTACTCATCCCGATTGGGCATATGGCTTCCCCGAACTCTCTGCTGCTCACCGTGCAAAGATTCTGACTTCCAAGCGCGTGGCAGTGCCCGGCTGCTATGCCTCGGGATTTGCATCGCTTGTGTATCCTATGGTGCAAAGCGGTATGCTCCCTGCGGATTATCCCGTTACCTGCCATGCCGTTTCCGGTTACAGCGGCGCAGGCAAGGCAGCCATCGAGCAGTATGAATCTGCCGACCGCCCCGCAGAGCTGGACAGTCCCCGTCAGTATGCGCTGACGCAGGGGCATAAGCATCTGCCTGAGATGCAGGCGGTTTCGGGTCTGACCGAACCCCCGATGTTCAATCCAATGGTGTGCGATTATTTTGCAGGCATGGTAGTATCTGTGCCGTTGCACCGCAGATTACTCAACGGAAAACCCTCTTTGGAGGAAGTTCACGCCATGTTCAAGGCACATTATGCAGGTCAGCAGTTTGTGCAGGTGCGCGCGTTGCAGGGCGAAGATGTGCTGGAAAACGGATTTTTGCCGGCGAATACCCTTGCAGGCACCAATCTGCTGGAGATTTTTGTATGCGGCAATGAGCAGCAGATCTTGCTTGCCGCCAGATTGGATAACCTGGGCAAGGGCGCATCGGGCGCGGCGCTCCAGTGCTTTAACCTGATGACGGGTGCGCCGGAGGATATGGGACTGAATACATACTGAAAGGAAGAATCAATATGAAGCTTCAAAGCTTTGCTGAATATCCCTTTGTGGAGGGCGGTGTATGTGCCGCCAAAGGCTTCCGTGCGGCAGGTATCTGCTGCGGCTTGAAACATCAGGAGCTTTCTACCACTGCCGCGGCAGCGGTATCTGCAAGCGAACCGGACCACAAGCCGAAGAAAAATGACCTCGCCATGATCGTTTCCGATAGTGAGTGTGCTGCGGCTGCGGTGTATACTTCCAATAAGGTGAAGGGCGCGCCCATCCTGGTGACAAAACAGCATCTGCAGGATGGCAAAGCAAGAGCCGTAATTGTAAACTCCGTGAATGCAAATACCTGCAATGCCGACGGCGTGGAAAAAGCAACTGCCATGTGCAAGCTTGCGGCTGATGCGCTGCAAATTGCGCCCGAAGATGTGATTGTTGCTTCTACGGGTGTCATCGGTCAGGTGTTGCCCATTGAGCCAATTGCGGCAGCCGTGCCTGCGCTGACCGAGGCACTCTCCTACGAGGGGAATGCAGCGGCACTCAATGCGATTATGACCACCGATACCCGTCCCAAGGAGGTTGCGGTATCCTTTCAGGTGGGCGATGTGACCTGCAAACTGGGCGGTATGCTCAAGGGTAGCGGCATGATCCACCCGAATATGGCAACCACCTTGACTTTCCTGACCACCGACTGTGCAATTGCTCCTGAGATGTTGCAACGGGCACTCTCCGATGTGGTAAGAGTGACACTGAACCGTGTTTCTGTGGACGGTGACCAATCTACCAATGATATGGCGTGCGTGATGGCTAACGGCGCGGCGGGCAATCAGCAAATTACCGCTGAAAATGCCAACTATGTTGCATTTCGCGGCGCGTTGTATGCCGTGATGCTGAATCTCGCCAGGATGTGTGCCGCCGATGGTGAGGGCGCAACCAAGCTGATCGAGTGCGTGGTGTCGCAGGCAGAAAGTGAACAAATCGCAGAAACTGTTGCGAAATCGGTGATCTGTTCCAGTCTGTTGAAAGCTGCAATGTTCGGTGCGGATGCAAACTGGGGTAGAATTGCCTGTGCCATGGGCTATGCCGATTGCGATTTCGATGTTGCAAAGGTGGATGTGGATCTGGCATCGGCTGCAGGAAAGATTGCAGTTGCGAGAAACGGTTTTGGCGTTCCGTTCTCGGAGGATGAAGCGAAAAAGGTACTGCTGGAGGACGAGATCCAGTTGCTGATCTCTCTCAATAGCGGTGAGGCTGCTGCCGTGGCTTGGGGCTGTGACCTCACTTACGATTATGTGAAAATCAACGGCGATTACCGTAGCTGAAAACGCAGGAAAGGACAAGAAACAATCATGGAACCGATGGAACAAATGGAGTTGATGGGCAACATTCCCAATCGCATTCGCTCCCAAGTGCTGATTGATGCGCTGCCCTATATCCAACGCTATAATCAGAAAATTATAGTGGTAAAATATGGCGGCAATGCCATGACCAACGAAGCGTTAAAGGAAGCCGTTATGAGCGATATTGTGCTGCTTTCTCTGGTGGGTATCCGCGTGGTGCTGGTGCATGGCGGCGGCCCTGAGATCAGCGATATGCTGCACCGGCTGAATATTGAAAGCCGCTTTGTGGGGGGCTTGCGCTACACCGATGCCGAAACCGCCGAGGTAGTGCGTATGGTGCTGGCCGGCAAGGTCAACAAGGAACTGGTTTCTCATCTCACCCGTCATCAGGGGAAGGCGTTGGGTCTGTGCGGCATTGATGGCGAGCTGCTGCGTGCGACCAAAAAGGAGAGCAAGCCCGATGTGGGCCTGGTGGGCGAGATCACTGATGTGAACACCAAGCCCATTCTCATGGCATTGGATAACGGCTATATTCCCGTGATCGCAACGGTTGCCTGCGGTGCAGATGGCCAGGTGTACAATGTCAATGCCGATACTGCCGCCGCTGCCATTGCTGCAGCACTGGGCGCGGAGAATCTGATTTTGATGACTGACATTGCAGGGCTGCTGCGCGATAAGAACGACCCTGCAACGCTGATTCCTTCTGTCAGCATCAGCGAGGTGCAGAACCTCAAGAAACAGGGGATTATTTCCGGCGGCATGATTCCAAAAATCGACTGTTGCGTGGAAGCCATTCGCCGTGGCGTGAAGAAAGCTGTGATCATTGACGGCAGAGTACCCCATTCGATTCTAGTGGAGATCTGCAGCAATGAGGGCGTTGGCACCCAGTTCCTCAGCGTGTATTGATTTGGGCAAATCGACCTGTTTTTTTGCGAATCCTTTAACTAATTCATAAATTATGCCTTGATTCGCCCCCGCAAATATGGTAAGATAGAAATGAGGAAAAGCTATGAATACCATCGAATTATCTGAGCAGTATCTGATGAAAACCTACGGTCATCAGCCCGTTGCCATGCGCAGCGGCAGCCGTAGCGTGTGTGCCGCCGAGGACGGCAAAAGCTATATTGATTTCGGCAGTGGTATCGGCGTGAATTCACTGGGCTACTGCAATGCTGACTGGGCGGATGCTGTTTGCGCACAGGTGCGCGAAATTCAGCATACCAGTAACTATTACTTTACCGGAGTACAGGCAAAGTTCGCCCAGCAGCTTTGTACCATGACGGGTTACAGCCGTGTGTTTTTGGGCAATTCCGGCGCAGAAGCCAATGAGTGCGCGATAAAGGTTGCGAGAAAATACAGCTTTGACCGCTATGGCAAGGGCAGAGGCACCATCATTACGCTGCAAAACAGTTTCCATGGCAGAACGCTGGCAACACTTGCTGCAACCGGTCAGGATGTGTTTCACAACTACTTCTTCCCGTTCCCTGAGGGCTTTGCCTATGCCGAGGCGAACAATCTTGCCGATTTGCAGGCAAAGCTGGACGGTACTGTCTGCGCCGTGATGATGGAAATGATTCAGGGCGAGGGCGGTGTCAATGTACTTGACCGTGACTACGTGCAGGCAGCAGCAAAGCTGTGTGCGCAACAGGATATTCTGCTCATCGTGGATGAGGTGCAGACCGGTGTAGGCAGAACGGGTACATTCCTTGCCAGTGAGCAGTTCGGCATTAAGCCCAACATTACAACCCTTGCAAAGGGTTTGGGCGGCGGATTGCCGATTGGTGCCTGTCTTGTAGATGCTGTCTGTGCGGACACCTTTGGCATCGGTACCCATGGTTCTACTTTTGGCGGTAATCCTGTTGCATGCGCAGGTGCAACCGCTGTGCTGGAACGGGTATCGGAACCGGGTTTTTTGGAATCCGTTATGGATAAGGGTGCGTATATCCGGGAAGCACTGGAAAGCTGCCCTGAGGTCGAGGAAATCTGCGGTTTGGGCTTGATGATCGGTATTCGCCTGAAAACAATGAAGGCGACCGATGTTCTTGCTGCCGCAAGAAATGCCGGTTTGCTTGTTCTAACCGCAAAGGATAAGGTCAGACTCCTGCCGCCGCTGACGATCTCAAAAGAGGAGCTGGATGCAGGTCTGGAAATATTGTTGCAGATTCTGAATCCTTGAAATGATGCGCTATGCGCATCCGGAAGGTGAGGTGTGCATAATGCTGGAATTTACTATTTTTCAACAACGGCACAAATATCTGGTGAACGATGCCGATCAAAGCACCGTGTATACGCTGAAGAAAAAATGGCGCGGCGGCTGGGCGATCATTGACCGCAACGGTTATGAACTGTATGTGCTCAGCGAACCGACTGCCGAGCGTCACCCTGTCTACCAGTTGATGCTCAACGGTAAACCCTGTGGACAGTACCGTTGCCGTTCCAAATTTCTGGAGCCCGCCATGGAACTGACTTTCCGCGATAAGGTCATGCTGTTCCGCACCGATGACGGAATCCACTATACAATTCTGGTGGGGGGCAAAGCCTGCGGAACGGTGACCAATATCCCGTTGCAACGCGGTGATGAGTATCAGTTTGAGTTGAAGATTGAGGCCAGCGAATTTGAAGATTTTCTTCCGCTGCTGCCCATGGCATCGTTGGAGTGTATTGCACCAAAATCGTTGCCGAAGGAAAATGTTGTGCAAAGCTCCAAAATAGCGGCCGATGCGGCCTCCCATCAAAACACGAAGGAGCAGCCGAAGAAGGATGCTCACGATAAACCGAGCGCGATTCGCCAATTGAAGGCGTGATCGCACAACACAGAAGAAAGGGATGATTCCTATGAAACATTTATTGAAGATGTTGGATCTCTCCACCGAGGAGATTATTGACCTGTTGAATCTGGCAGATCAACTGAAATATGAGCGCAAGCACAACATTCCCCACCCGCATTTGCAGGGCAAAACCCTGGGCATGATCTTCCAGAAAGCATCCACCAGAACGCGTGTTTCCTTTGAAACCGGTATGGTGCAGCTTGGCGGCTATCCGCTGTTTTTGTCCTCCAATGATTTGCAGATTGGCAGAGGCGAGCCTGTGCAGGACACTGCACGAGTGCTTTCACGCTATCTGGATGGCATCATGATTCGTACCTTTGCACAGCAAGAGGTTGAGGATCTGGCGAAATACGGTTCCATTCCAATTATCAATGGTTTGACCGATTTCTGTCATCCCTGTCAAGTACTGGCAGATCTGATGACGATCCGCGAGTATAAGGGCAGCTTCCAAGGGCTGAAGATGTGCTATATCGGCGATGGCAATAATATGGCAAACTCTTTGATTGTTGGCGGCCTGAAGGTCGGAATGAAGGTCAGTATTGCTTGCCCCGATGCCTATCAGCCCGATGAAAAGGTGTTGGCATTCGCCAGGGAAAACGGTGGCTTTACCATGACGAATTCTCCCATTACGGCTGCGGCAGGTGCTGATGTGATCTTCACCGATGTCTGGGCTTCCATGGGTCAGGAGGGTGAAGCAGAACAGCGCAAGATCGCGTTTGATGGCTATCAGGTCAATGATACTTTGCTTGCTGCCGCAAATCCTGAGTGCATGGTGCAGCATTGCCTGCCTGCGCATCGCGGCGAGGAGATCACCGCGGAAGTCTTTGAGGCGCACGCGAAGGAAATCTTTGATGAGGCTGAAAACCGTCTGCACGCACAAAAGGCAGTCATGGTCAAGGTAATGGGCTGATTCGATGTCATATTTGAGGATGCTGTATCTGCATCTTTTCTATGAATCACTGATGAATACAGTTCCCCATCTCTTGGTGGGGGACTTTTTTGTCGGTATGCCGTATATGTGCAGCGCTTCGGGTCACCAATACATCTGCCAAACAAGATGCCATGCATAAACCAATATTGAATGGTTGCGCTGTGTATCCGTAATCGTAAAAAAAGACCTACTGACAACGCAATGTCAGTAGGTCTTGTGTGTTCATGTGCGTGTATAACGCAGCGAAAAACGCGTAGTCTGCGCCTATGCTTGGGTGAACTGCGCCTTTTCCTAATCCAGATCAATACAGCTTTGCGCCGGCGGGAATATGGGAATCGACCATCAACAGGTGGAGTTCCTCTTCCTCGCCGCGCTTGTTGATTGCGCTGAGCAGCATACCGCAGGAGTCGATGCCCATCATCGGTCTCGGGGGCAGGTTAGTGATAGCAATCAGAGTCTTGCCAACCAGTTCTTCCGGCTGGTAGAATGCGTGAATACCGCTTAAAATCGTTCTATTTACGCCTGTTCCGTCATCCAGAGTGAACTTTAAGAGCTTCTTGGACTTCGGAACTGCTTCGCATTCCAGAACCTTTACGGCTCTGAAATCGGACTTGCTGAAGGTTTCGAAGTCGACGAAATCTTCAAAGAGAGGTTCGATGACAACGCCCGTGAAATCAATCTTTTCCGGGGCAGCGGGAGCTGCTTCCTGTACAGTTTCATTCGATGTTTCAGCAGTCTTTGCGGAACTCTTTTGACCGTCCAAGGACTTCATTGTGGGGAACAGCAGCACATCACGGATGGACTGACTGTTGGTGAGCAGCATGACCAGACGGTCGATGCCATAGCCGATACCGCCCGTGGGGGGCATACCGATCTCCAGTGCGTTCATAAAGTCCTCGTCGATGTGGTTTGCTTCCTCATCGCCCTGCTGAATCAGTGCTTCCTGCGCTTCAAAGCGCTTACGCTGATCAATGGGGTCGTTAAGCTCGGAGTAGGCATTGCACATTTCGCGGCCGGTGATAAACAACTCGAAGCGCTCCACATAATCAGGCATATCGGGCTTGCGCTTGGTCAGTGGCGAGATCTCAACGGGGTGATCCATCACGAAGGTTGGCTGCACAAGATGCTCCTCAACATACTCCTCAAAGAACAGGTTGAGGATATCGCCTTTCTCGTGGCGTGCCTCATAGTGAATGCCGTGCTCATCTGCAAGCTTCTTGGCGGCTGCCGTATCGGGCACCTCATTGAAATCAACACCGGCGTACTGCTTCACGGCGTCAATCATGGTGATGCGCGCAAAAGGCTTTCCAAGGTCGATCATGGCATCGCCGTAGGGAACACAGGTGGTACCACAAACAGTTTGTGCCACATGGCGGAACATATTCTCGGTGAGATCCATCATGCCGTGGTAGTCGGTGTATGCCTGATACAGCTCCATGAGCGTAAATTCGGGATTGTGGCGGGTATCAACGCCCTCATTGCGGAACACTCGGCCGATTTCGTAGACCTTTTCCAGGCCGCCGACAATCAGGCGTTTGAGGTACAGCTCAAGGGAAATACGCAGTTTTACATCCTCGTTCAGTGCGTTGTAGTGGGTTTCAAAGGGCCGTGCTGCCGCGCCGCCTGCGTTGGCGACGAGCATGGGGGTTTCTACCTCCAGGAAACCCTGTGCATCGAGAAAGCTGCGAATGGTAGCCAGAATTTTGCTTCGCTTGATAAAGGTATCGCGGACATCCTCGTTCATGATGAGATCGAGGTAACGCTGACGATAGCGCGCATCGCGGTCGGTCAGACCGTGGAACTTTTCGGGCAGTGGCTTTAGGGATTTGGAGAGCAGTGTGACATTGGTGGCATGAACAGAAAGCTCACCGGTGCGGGTGCGAAACAGGGTGCCTGTTACGCCGATGATATCACCGATATCCCACTTGCGGAAGTTTGCGAAATTCTCCTCGCCAACATCGTTCATGCGGACATAGACCTGAATTCTGCCCTCGCGGTCACGCAAATCAATGAAGTTTGCTTTGCCCATCTTGCGCCAACTCATGATTCTTCCTGCAAGCGTAACGGTAAACTGCTGCTGAAGTGCTTCCAAAGCGGCTTTTTTTGCTTCATTTTCGGCATCATCGCCATACTGTGCGTTGAGGGCGGCTTCTGCCTCCTCAAACTTTGCGCGGGCATTGGCGGTGCTGTCTGTTACGTCAAAGCGGGTGATTTGAAAAGGGTCACGGCCATCCTGCTGCATCTCACAGAGCTTTTCAAGACGGATTCTGCGAAATTCGGAAGGGTCGATGCCCTGCTGTTCATTCTGATTTTGCAACGGCTGTTCCATAACAGGGGGGTCTCCTTTCAGGGTAGGCGTAATCAGCCGATTTCGCCCTCAGAAATTTCCAAAACGGTAAAGGTCAGCATACCTGCGGGTGCTTCAACCATAAAGCGGTCGCCGACGCGTTTTTTCATAGCTGCTTTACCAATGGGTGATTCATCGGAGATTTTGCCCACAGCATAGTCGGATTCTGAACGGCTGACTATTTTCAAACGCTCGATTTTCTCGGGTACATTGCCGAATGCATCACGCTTCAGGGTGACGATAGAGCCATTGCCGACCTCATCGACAGAAACATTCTGAATGATCTGTGCGTGCGCAAGGGTGTATTCCAACTCGGCAATTTCCGTTTCCAAACGAGCCTGCTCGTTTCTTGCCTCATCGTACTCAGCGTTTTCAGAAAGGTCGCCGTAGCTTCTGGCTTCTGCCAGTTGATCTGCGACTTCCTGACGGCGCGTACCGACCAGATAAGCCAGTTCTTTTTGCAGCGCTTCGTAATGCGCCTGCGACATTTGCTCCATTTGCTCATGTGCCATGGGAAAAATCCTCCGTTTCGCGTATTATATGTGGAATCAATCGGTGATTTCACGGTGGAATGCCTGCAAGGACTTCACACTGAGTGCAGCCGACTGCGAACGAATGGCACGAATGCCCTCTGCGCTTGCCTTTGCGGCAGCCATTGTGGTGATGTAGGGGATGCGGTACTTAATCGCAGCCTTACGGATATAGCTGTCGTCGTGAATGCTGTTCATGCCGGCAGGGGTGTTGATGATGAGATCCAGTTTGCCGTTTGTCATAGCATCGGTGATGTTGGGACGGCCCTCATACAGCTTGTTGATCTTTTCGGCGGGGATGCCGTTCTCGCTAAGCATTGCGTAGGTATTGCCGGTTGCGACAATCTGGAAGCCCAGCTTGTGGAACATTCTTGCGATCTCGACCAATTCGCCCTTATCTCTGTCGCAGACAGAAAGCAGCACGGTGCCGCCAACGGGCAGACGGGTCTGGGTGGCTTCCTGTGCCTTATAGTATGCTTCGCCAAAATCGGAGGAGAGACCAAGCACCTCGCCGGTGGAACGCATTTCGGGGCCGAGGACAGGGTCAACCTCTGGGAACATATTGAAGGGGAACACAGCCTCTTTTACGCCGTGGTGCGGAATCTTGCGATCGTGCAGTGCAGGCACAGGAGAGGGCTTACCGGTCAAGTGGGATGTCATGATTTCGGTGGCGATGCGCACCATATTGATAGCGCACACCTTAGATACCAGCGGTACGGTACGGGATGCGCGAGGGTTTGCTTCCAACACATACACCACATCGTCCTCGATGGCATACTGCATATTCATCAGACCGCAGACGCCCATTTCAACGGCGATCTTGCGGGTGTACTCTTTAATGGTATTGACCTGCTTTTCGGTCAGATTCAGAGAGGGCAGCACGCAGGCAGAATCGCCGGAGTGAACACCTGCCAACTCAATATGTTCCATGACCGCAGGCACAAAGCAGTTGGTACCGTCGGAGATGGCATCTGCTTCACACTCGGTCGCATGGCCGAGAAAACGGTCAATCAGGATGGGTCTGTCGGGGGTAACGCCAACGGCTGCTGCCATGTACACACGCATCATTTCGTCATTGTGTACGATCTCCATGCCTCTGCCGCCCAGCACATAGGAGGGACGCACCATCACGGGGTAGCCGATACGGTTTGCAATCTCCAGTGCATCTTCCACGGTAACTGCCATGCCGGATTCGGGCATCGGAATGCCAAGTTTATCCATCATAGCGCGGAAGTGGTCACGGTCTTCGGCAAGGTCAATGGTTTCGGGAGAGGTTCCCAGAATGGTCACGCCGTTCTTCTTGAGGTCGGCAGCGAGATTCAGAGGAGTCTGACCGCCAAACTGTGCGATCACACCAACAGCCTTTTCCTTCTCATAGATTGCCAGTACATCCTCCATGGTCAGCGGCTCGAAGTAAAGCTTATCGGAGGTATCGTAGTCGGTAGAAACGGTTTCAGGGTTGCAGTTGACGATGATCGTTTCAAAGCCCATCTCTTTCAGTGCCAGAGCGGCGTGAACGCAACAATAGTCGAACTCAATGCCCTGACCGATACGGTTGGGACCGCCGCCCAGAATCATGATCTTGGGACGGTCAGTATTGCACGGGCTTTCGTCCTTGGCGATATGGTAAGAGGAGTAGTAGTAGGCGGCATCTTTGGTGCCGCTGACATGGATGCCCTCCCATGCCTCGCGGATACCAGCGGCATAGCGTGCCTCGCGGATATCCTGCTCAGGTACTTCCAGAATCTGGCTGAGGTAACGGTCAGAGAAGCCGTCCAGCTTTGCCTGACGCAGAGAAGAAACATTGGGTACTCTGCCCTTGTAGCGCAGCAGGTCTTCTTCTTCCTCAACCAGTTCCAACATCTGCTCAATGAACCAGTGCTTGATTTTGGTCAGCTTGTGAAGTTCCTCAACCGTTGCGCCCTTACGCAATGCTTCATACATGATGAACTGGCGGTTGCTAGTGGGATACACCAGTTGCGCCATCAGCTCATCCTTGGTCATATCGTGATATTTCCCGACAAAACCCAGACCGTATCGGCCGGTTTCCAGACTGCGGATTGCCTTCTGGAACGCCTCTTTATAGGTCTTGCCGATGCTCATGACCTCACCGACGGCACGCATCTGCGTGCCCAGTTTGTCCTCGGCACCCTTGAACTTCTCAAATGCCCAGCGTGCAAACTTGATAACGACATAGTCACCGCCGGGAACATACTTATCCAAAGTACCGTACTTGCCGCACTCGATCTCATCCAGGGAAAGACCCGTTGCAAGCATCGCGGAAACCAACGCGATGGGGAAGCCGGTTGCCTTGGAAGCCAGTGCGGAGGAACGGGAGGTACGGGGGTTGATCTCAATGACAACCACACGATCAGATACGGGATCATGGGCAAACTGACAGTTACAGCCGCCAATGACTTCAATGGTTTCAACGATACGGTATGCCTGCTCCTGCAAACGCTTTTGCAGCTCCTCGGAGATGGTGAGCATGGGGGCAGAGCAGAAGGAGTCACCGGTATGTACGCCCATCGGGTCAATGTTCTCGATGAAGCATACGGTAATCATGTTGTTCTTTGCGTCACGAACGACCTCAAGCTCCAGTTCCTCCCAGCCGGTAATGCACTCCTCAACCAGCACCTGACCGACAAGGCTTGCCTGCAACCCTCTTGCGCAGACGACTTTCAGCTCCTCGACATTGTATACCATGCCGCCGCCTGCACCGCCCATCGTATATGCAGGACGCAGTACCACGGGGTAACCCAGTTCTTCCGCGATGGCAACTGCTTCCTCAACGGTATAAGCCACTTGGCTTCTTGCCATTTCCACGCCGATGGATTCCATGGTTTTCTTGAATTCGATACGGTCTTCACCGCGCTCGATGGCATCCACCTGCACGCCGATGACCTTCACGTTGTACTCTTTCAGTACACCAGCCTGCTCCAACTCGGAGCAGAGATTCAGACCTGACTGGCCACCCAAATTCGGCAGCAGCGCATCGGGGCGTTCCTGCTTGATGATCTGCGTCAGGCGCTCACAGTTGAGCGGTTCGATGTAAGTGACATCCGCCACATCGGGGTCTGTCATGATGGTTGCGGGGTTCGAGTTCACCAGTACGATCTCATATCCCAGATTACGCAGCGCTTTGCAAGCCTGCGTGCCGGAATAGTCGAATTCGCACGCCTGTCCGATGATAATCGGACCGGAACCGATGATCATGATTTTGTGAATATCATTTCTTTTTGGCATAGCGCAAACACCTCACTTCTAAACATATATTATAGCACAAACCGCCTGTACATTGCAAGCGATTTCCGTATTTTTTTGAAAATTGGCTATTCGCATAAATCCGCGCATGATTTGCACGTGTTTTTTCAAAATACGCCAAGGTCAGGGTATGTGGCTCATGCTTTGATTTGTGCAAGCGGCAGCAACAGTTGGCGTTTTTGCGCCATCAGCGCATCAAATCGGTCGAGGTATTCGTAGGGATACTTGCATTCGGTCAGCCGTTCAATGCCCCGTGTGCCGCCGATGAGTTTGGTTGAAGCTCCTGAACCGATGCCCAAAATGGTCTGCGAATCGTCCATCATCATGATGTTATAGGGGCTTTCAAAGCCTGCCTTTGCATAGCCCACATTTTCCAGATTGGCTGCCATGTTCTTTTGACGGTAGAGATAATAGGGGCGGTACTGCCCATCACAGAGGGTATTTTGTGCATATGCGACCATTTTGCCGACGGTTCCGGCATCGGGCATGGGCAGCGTCTGATAGAAATCTGCGGCCTTTTTCAGTGAGAGGCAATGCACGGTAATACTTGCTGGATCAAGAGATATCGCCCGATCCACACTTGCGCGGAAATCTGCAAGCGTATCGCAGGGCAGGCCTGCAATCAAATCCATGTTGATGTTTGCAAAGCCCATTTTCTTTGCCAGCAGATAGGCATCTACGGTATCCTGTGCCGTGTGGGGTCTGCCTGCTGCCTGCAAGACGGCATCGTTGAAGCTTTGCGGATTGACCGAAATGCGCGTCACATGAAAATCGCGCAGCACTTGCAGCTTTTCCACCGTGATCGTATCCGGTCTGCCTGCTTCTACGGTGAATTCGCGCAGCGGCACGGTGTTGGGCGCAATGATTTTTTCCTGCAAGGCATCCAGCAGCCGGTGCAGATCTGCGGGTTCCAGTACGGTGGGCGTACCGCCGCCGATATAGAGCGTATCCACGGCAAGATTCGTTTGCTGCAAGAGCGCTGCGACAATGTCAATTTCCTGTAGCAGCGCATCCATATATTGTGGCAGCAGCTTGCGCATCTGCGCCACAGAATTGCTGACAAACGAGCAGTAACGGCAACGCGTGGGGCAGAAGGGAATGGATACATAAACGCCCACTGCCTTTTTCGGTGTTTGTTGAAAAATGGGTTGCTGTGCGATCAGAATCTGTTCCGCAAGGGCGATTTTTTCCTCGCTGACCTGCCACACATCGCGGAAATGTTCCTTTGCCTTTTCAAGGCTGCCCATACGCTCCGCCGTGCGCCGCAGAAGATTCACAGGGCGTATGCCTGTGAGCATTCCCCACGGAGGACGCAGCCCCGTGATATCGCAAAGCAGTGGGTATAGCAGAGTGCTCAGTGCTTTATCCAGCAGATTGCCCTGTACGGCAGGGCAGTCCGCTTCGCGCATACGCTGCTGTGTGCCGATTTGTGTGCGGCATACAAGATGTATGGTGCCGTCTGTATTTTCGCGCATCACCGCAGAGATATAATCTCCCGTCGGCAGATCTGCCGCAGTGGAAAACGCAAACTTCTGTGCCGGCACAAACAGCTTGAGCAACGCTTCCATTTCATAGGTACGGGTGTGCCCGTAGGTGTGAATGGTCATTTCTTCGGCTTTGGGGGTTGCAGATAGGGGCTAAGGGCCTTCTCGCGGGCAAGGGTGGTATTGGCATAGTGTCCGCAGTAAACAGTGTAGTCGCCCTCGATTTCGCCCAGACGGTGTAAAGAGGCGCGCATATCTTTGAGGTTGCCGCCGTGGAAATCCACTCTGCCAACGGCGTCACGGAACAGCGTATCGCCTGTAAAGAGCATATCGCCCAGCATATAGCATACACTGCCGGGAGAATGCCCTGGCGTATGCAGAACGGTGAATTGCAACGCATCGCTAAAAGAAAGCACATCCCCCTCCTGTACCGTGTTGCAGACTACGATGTTCTGATACTCAGGTATCCTGCCGAGATAATCGGCAAGGCTGAGCTGTACGGAATGCAGCAGCGGCTCATCCAGTTGGTGCAGGTACAGCGGCACCTGATAGGTATCCATCACCGCCGATGCTGCACCAAAGTGGTCAAAATGGGCATGGGTCAACAGCACCGCCTGCACTTGAAAATGCTTTTCATTGAGAAATGTCAGCAGGCGTTCTTTCTCGGCACCGGGATCAATGACCACCGCGTTGCCCTTCTCATCGGCAACGATATGGCAGTTTGCCTCCAGTTCGCCCAACGGTATCGTAATGACTTCAATACTCACGATAACAAATGCTCCTTTCAGCCGTAGATCGTTCGATCAGCAGAGATCACATCGCGCACATGGCGCAGCTTGGTCAGCAGATTCTGTAACTGCTCCGAGGTCGTGACGGTAACGGTGGCTTCAAAAACGGTATTGCCGTTTTTCAGCGTGCGCGATGCCGAGTGAATAATCGGCACTCTGGCATCATGCAGTACGCCGCAGATATCATACACCAATCCCACACGAGAGGTGGCAAGCACTTCGATGGCTGCCTGATGCTCTTTTGGGGCAAGTTTGTCCGACCATCGCACAGCAACCCAACGCTGTAATTCTTCAGAATCGGCGCGCTTTACAGCAGATTCATAGTTTTTGCAGGTCTTGGTATGCACGGAAAGTCCGTGACCGCGTGTGATAAACCCCACAACATCATCGCCGGGCATGGGGCTGCAGCACTGCGCAAATTTGAGGGCGCAGTTTTCGATTTCATCCAGAATGATACCATCGCTTGACTTGTTGCGGCGCAGATGCTCTGCTAAAAGTGCATCTGGCGTTTCCTCCTGTGCCTGCGTCTGTTTACCGTAGCGTTTCTGGTATTGCTCACGGATCCGCGGCATAAGCTTTGCCAGCGAGATGCCCCCGTATCCAAGGGCAGCACAGAGATCATCACAGGTTTCGCAGTGGTTTTTCTGCCGAATCTCTTCTGCGAGCAGTTCAAAGCACTGCTCCACGCTCAGGGGAAGATGGGTACGGCGAAATTCACTTTCCAGCATGGCTTTGCCTGCCACGATATTCTCTTCCCGGCGTTCCTTCTTGAACCATGTACGAATCTTTGAGCGCGCCTCATTGGTTTTTACGATCTCTAACCAGTTGCGGTTGGGACCTTTGTTTTCATCCTTGCTGGTGATAATTTCACAGATATTGCCCGTTTGCAGCACGGTGTTCAGCGGTACGAGTTTTTCATTGACTTTGGCACCAACGGTACGGTGCCCGATCTGAGTGTGGATATGGTAGGCGAAATCAATGACGGTTGCGCCCACGGGCAGGCTGATGGAATCCCCCTTGGGGGTCATGACAACGATCTCATCGGGGGCGATATCGTTTTTGATGGTGTTGACCAGTTCTTCGGGGTCATCGCTGTTCTGCTGGGTTTCGATCACCTGACGGATCCATGCCAGACGCTGCTCCATGCGGTCTTTTCCCTGAATACCCTCTTTGTATTTCCAGTGGGCGGCAATGCCGTATTCGGCGTTGGCGTGCATCTCCCATGTGCGGATCTGCACCTCAAAGGGAATCTTCTCCCTGCCCAGTACGGTGGTGTGCAGCGACTGATACATATTCTGCTTGGGATTTGCGATATAGTCCTTGAAGCGGTTCGGTATGGGGTGAAACATATCGTGGATGAGACCCAAGACATTGTAGCACTCGGAAACGGTGGTGACGATCACACGCACAGCGTATTTGTCATATATCTCCTCGAAGTTCTTGCCGCCGATATACAGCTTTTTGTAGATGCCGTACACACTTTTCACTCTGCCCTCAATCTGCGGGGGCGTGATGAAATCCTCTGCCTTGAAGCGCGTGGCAATGCGCTCTTTGATGGTGGCGATGAAAGCCTCGCGTTCTTCTTTTTTGGTGTTGAGCATCTGCTCGATCTCGGCATAGGCGTAGTGGTCGAGATAGTAGAACGCCCGATCCTCCAGCTCCTCCTGTACCGGCGTAATGCCCAGACGATGCGCAATGGGGGCGTAGATGTTCATGGTTTCCAGCGCGGTGCGTTTCTGCTTATGGGGTGGACGATACTGCAAAGTGCGCATATTGTGCAGACGGTCGCACAGCTTGATAATCATCACGCGGATATCCTGCGACATGGCAAGCAGAATCTTCATGACATTTTCGGCGACCTGCTGTTCCTGACTGAAAGTCGGGATT
>JAEDLR010000087.1 GCA_016295145.1 Oscillospiraceae bacterium | reverse complement strand
TCCGACCGCCCCAGAACCCTTTCCGTGTTCGGCTTTGTGGAATTCACCAACGATAGCAACTATAATCAGGATCAGGTGAATTTGCAGTATACGCTGTTCATCACTCGTACGAGCTTTGATGGCAACCGCATCGTGCAGCATATCAACGAAAACAGCGGCAAGGATGCTACAGGCTCCAACTACCGTGAGCGTTTCTTCGGTATGGTGGGCGCACCTGTGCAATCCGCCAACGGCAATCTGGATAGCTTTATCGGCCCATACCGCACCTATGCAAATCCCATTGCAGTGGAAAGGGGCGAGTGCGACGGCACCATGAACTATAACGCCAATGGCTGCGGTGCTTTGCAGACTGAAATCACATTGGCACCCGGTGAGACCCGCACTTTGATTTATGTGTTCGGTCAGCGAAACAGCGCACAGGCAGCAGAAATTCTTGCAAAATATGAGGATACCGCCGTTGCCGATGCTGAGGTTGCCAAGCTGAAGGATTTCTGGCACGAGAAACTCTCGCACTTTGCTGTGGAAACTCCTTCTGACGAATTCAACAATATGGTGAATGTATGGAACGCCTACCAGTGCTTCATCACCTCGATCTGGAGCCGTGCTGCATCCCTTATCTACTGCGGTGAGCGTAACGGCTACGGCTACCGCGACACCGTGCAGGATATTCAGGGCATCATTCATCTTGACCCCGACCGTGCCTTGAACCAGATTCGCTTTATGCTTTCTGCACAGGTGGATAACGGCGGCGGTCTGCCTCTGGTGAAGTTCAACCACAATGCAGGCCATGAGAATACCCCCGATGATCCTGCGTATGTGAAGGAAACGGGACATCCCTCTTACCGTGCAGACGATGCCCTGTGGCTGTTCCCCACGATTGTGAAGTACATCGGTGAAAGCGGCAATCAGGCATTCCTGGATGAGGTAATCGTCTATGCAAACGGCGGCGAGGATACCGTGTACGAGCATCTGAAGCGTGCCATTGGCTTCTCTATGGAGCGTCTTGGCGCACATGATATGCCTGCAGGTCTCCACGCTGACTGGAACGACTGTCTGCGTCTGGGTGCAAAGGGCGAATCTACCTTTGTGGCATTCCAGCTTTATTATGCAATGAATGTGATTCGCGACATGGCAATTGCCAAGGGCGATACCGAATACCGTGCATACATTGAAGGCGTCAGAGAAAAGCTTGCTGCATCGCTGGCTGCTTGCTGGGATGAGGACAGATTCATTCGCGGCATCCGCGAGGACGGCGTTGTTGTGGGCGCAAAGAAAGACCCTGAGGCAAATATGTGGCTGAATCCGCAAAGTTGGAGCGTGATTTCCGGTTTTGCATCCAAGGAACAGGCGGAAAAGGCGATGGATAGCGTGTTCAACATCTTGAACACCCCCTACGGTGCAAAGCTTCTGGAGCCGCCCTATGTGGACCACTACTTTGATGGCGCACTGATGCACATCTTTAACCCCGATACAAAGGAAAACGGCGGTATTTTCTCCCAGTCTCAGGGTTGGCTGATCCTTGCCGAGGCACTGATGGGTCACGGCGACCGCGCGTTCCAGTATTTCTGCGAAAGCGCTCCCGCATCTATGAACGATAAGGCAGAGATCCGCGTGATGGAGCCTTATGTGCACGGTCAGTTCACCGAGAGTACCCGTTCGCCCTTCGCAGGACGCTCTCATGTGCATTGGCTCACCGGAACCGCGTCTACCGTGATGGTGGGCTGCGTGGAGGGTATCTGCGGTATGCGGCCCGATCTCAACGGTCTGGCAATTTCGCCCTCCATTCCTGCTGCATGGGATGGCATGAAGATCCACAAGCTGTTCCGCGGCAAGATGCTGCATATCAATGTGGAAAACCCAAGCCATGTCCAAAGTGGCGTGAAATCCATGACCGTAAACGGCAAGGCTGTGGACGGCAACTATCTGACTTCCGATATGCTGACTGATGTGAATGATATCGTGGTAACCCTCGGCTGATTGCCAATGACCTGAAAACAAAACCGTTCTCAGTACAAAAGGCGGATGCACTAACGGAGAATCTGTCCACAATTGAATAGGGAATGCCCCCGCACATCATAATACAGTTATGTACGGGGGCTTGGAAATTGGTCGGGATAAACTGTTCGACAAATCGGATTTTTTTATCTCGTGAACACCATAAAGCGCAGGGCGGGCAGTTATTATGACGAATGCACATACGGAGGCAATTATATGAATTTTAAAAACATAAAAAGATTTCTTTTATGTATTTCCTTTCCGGCTGTTCTTTCGCCATTATGGGGCTGCGGAATTTCACACAAGCCTTCCTGCACGATGGTCGTTTCCACAAGCTACGGCGGATGCGGAATTGACGGGCAGAAGCTGGGGAGCGGTTCCTTCAAAGAAATTATTGAAGTATCGGCTGGAGATGTTTTTTATGAGGATTTTGACGGTCACTGGACTCTTGATCCGAAGAATATGAGTGAGGACTCGCTGATCATGAAAATCGTGAAGGTTGAAGAAAAAGGTGTCACTGTTCAGAAAGGCAATGAGGAGACGATGATCTTATATTCGGTGGAATGTAAAGTGGATTCTACGTTTGTGGTTTGTGACGGAATAAATTACGTTCATAAGATAAGGTTTTCGGGGTACACAGAATAGTTTTAAAGGCTCTGTCACAACAATTGGTTGATAAATCGAAATATGCGGGTGACGACCCGCGGCGAGGTCACGTTGCTAATTCGTGCGGATTGGAGTATTTTGTCACCGCGCCGACAGGTTTTGTATCAGTTCAAATCCGTTTAAACTCACAAATCCCCACCCCAAACCGAAACCTCATGGAAGAAATTGCTGAACGAAAATCGGGAAAGCGCAAATGAAGGGAAATAGGCGAAGAAATTGGAACATAACCTATTGACAGCAAGCAAGAAAAACAAACCCTCCACGATTTATCTGAGAGCGAGATATTATAACCCTGTTACCGGTAGGTTTATCTCAAGAGACACTTATACCGATGAGCATGGCGATCCGCTGAGTATAAATTTGTATACCTTTGAATCTGCTTAGCGCACAGGATCCTTTTTGCCACTGGTAGGGGAGTAGCGGAGAATTTGGATTCCGATGCAAAAAGCCCATCCCTCTCAATAAAGGGATGGGCTTTTATATTCGATTGAAAGCAGGAATTACTTCATAGCTTCCTCAACAGCAACAGCGCAAGCAACGGTCATACCAACCATGGGGTTGTTTCCGGCACCGATCAAGCCCATCATCTCAACATGTGCAGGAACGGAAGAAGAACCTGCAAACTGTGCATCAGAGTGCATTCTGCCCAAGGTATCAGTCATACCGTAGGAAGCAGGACCAGCAGCCATATTATCAGGGTGCAGAGTACGACCAGTACCGCCACCGGAAGCAACAGAGAAGTACTTCTTGCCCTTCTCGATGCGCTCCTTCTTGTAGGTACCTGCAACGGGGTGCTGGAAGCGGGTGGGGTTAGTAGAGTTACCGGTAATGGAAACATCTACATTTTCCTTCCACATGATTGCAACGCCCTCGGTGACATCATTGGCACCGTAGCAGTTTACCTTTGCGCGAAGACCGTCGGAGTAAGCCTTGCGGAATACTTCCTTGACCTCGCCGGTATGGTAATCCATTTCCGTTTCAACATAAGTAAAGCCGTTGATACGGGAAATGATCTGTGCAGCGTCCTTGCCCAGACCGTTCAGGATAACACGCAGGGGCTTTTTACGCACCTTGTTTGCCTTCTCGGCGATGCCAATTGCGCCTTCAGCAGCAGCAAAGGATTCGTGACCAGCCAGGAAAGCGAAGCACTCGGTATCATCCTCAAGGAGCATTTTGCCCAGATTACCGTGGCCCAGACCAACCTTACGCTGGTCGGCAACAGAGCCGGGAATACAGAAAGCCTGCAAGCCCTCACCGATTGCAGCAGCAGCGTCAGCAGCTCTGGTGCAGCCCTTCTTGATGGCGATTGCGCAGCCTACTGTATAAGCCCATTTTGCGTTCTCAAAGCAGATGGGCTGAATGCCCTCTACCATTTTGTAGACATCCAGACCCTTTGCCTTGCAGATTTCTGCACATTCTTCAATGGTGCTGATACCATACTGTGCCAGAACTGCCAGGATCTGCTTTTCTCTTCTCTCATAGGATTCAAACAAAGCCATTGTGCAAGCCCTCCTTATTCTTTTCTGGGATCGACGATCTTCACAGCATCCGCAACTCTGCCATACTGACCCTTTGCCTTTTCAAAAGCGGTGTTGGCATCATCGCCGGCCTTGATAAAGTCCATCATCTTGCCGAAGTTCACAAACTGGTAGCCGATGATCTCGTCATCCTCGTTCAGAGCCAGACCGGTAACATAGCCGTCGGTCATTTCAAGGTAACGGGGGCCCTTTGCCAGAGTACCGTACATGGTACCAACCTGAGAACGCAGACCCTTACCAAGATCCTCCAGACCTG
>JAEDLR010000086.1 GCA_016295145.1 Oscillospiraceae bacterium | reverse complement strand
CAAAGCGTGCCTCCCTGCCGTGTACGGCAGCACAGATCTCGGTTTTGGCGGAATTGGAAAAGGACGCCATAGGAACACTCCCTCTGATACGATATAGCGTTATTGTACCACATTTGCATAGAAATTGTCAATAAGTGGCAGGGGAGAGCTTGTTGCATGGTCAACGATATGTTATCGCGGAAAGCGGACAGGATACAGCGTGGAACCATGGTTGTCAATGCTTGACAAATCCTATGGAAAATGCTATACTATTAGGTGTTTTTTCGGATATTCATTGTAAGGAAAGAGGCTTTATTCCCCATGAAAACATTCGGCTTGCGGCGGCTTGTCGCAATGCTTTCTGCTGTTGTCACGGTCGCTGCGTTGCCGTGTCATGCTTCTGCAAATGTAGATGCAGCAGGCTGGCAGAATACCCCTGACGGTTACAGTTATCTGTTTGCAGACGGTACATACGCCCTGGGTGAAACGGAAATTGATGGGCAGACCTATTTGTTTGCACCCAATGGCATATTGCAGCTTGGCTGGCAAACGGTAAAAGGCCTGCGGTATTATTATTCGCCCGACACCTGCCTGCCCCATTTCGGGTGGCTGCAATGGCGTGGCGGCGAGTACTATATCACCGAAGAAGCAGGCAAATCTGTTGGATTTACACAGACAGACCGCGGCATCTGCTACTTTGATGCTTACGGTGTGCTGTATCACGGTTGGTTGTATGACGTGCAGAATCAGCATTACTACGCAGATGAAAACGGCGTAATCGTTACCGGTGCCGCCACCGTTGACGGGCTGCCTTATCTGTTTGATGCTGAGGGCGTTCAGCAACTAGGTTGGCAGGAAATCAACGGCAAACGCTACTACTTTCACGCCGATGGTACAGCAGAGTATCAATGGCTTCGACTGGACGGCGAAACATACTACCTGACAGTGACAGACGGAATGCTGACCGGTGAACAGGTCATTGACGGAAAGCCTTATGTATTCGATGAGGATGGAAGACAGATCCACGGCTGGTATACATATCAGGACGGTTCTGTGGCGTATTTTGATGCCTATGGTGATGCGCTCAGCGGCTTGCAGAGCATTGATGGTGCGCTGTATTTTTTTGCTGATGATTACCGTATGCAGACAGGCTTTCAGTCTATTGCTGATGCAGTGTACTATTTCGGCAGCGATGGCAGACTGCAAACGGGATTTATCAACCACGGCGGCAATCGCTACTACAGCAATGCAGATGGCGTTCTGCATAGCGGTTGGGTTACAGTAGAGGATCAGCGCTATTACTGTGACGGGGACGGTATGCTGCTGACAGGCTGGCAGATCATTGACGGCATGACTTACTATTTTACGCCTATGGGAGTGCTTTCCCATGGTTGGCAGCAGATCGGCGGCATGACCTATTACTTTGCCCAGGACGGTACCATGGCTGTGGGCTGGCATGAAATTGACGGCGCAACCTACTACTTTGCTCATGATGGCATCATGGCTGTAGGATGGCATGAAATTGACGGTGCGACCTATTACTTTGCCGTGGACGGTACGATGACTGTGGGTTGGCGCGAAATTGACGGCGCAACCTACTATTTTGCACAGGACGGCATCATGGTTGTCGGTTGGCAGCTTCTGGACGGTAGCTACTATTACTTCGGCACAGATGGTGCAATGGTGGTTTCCTCCACGCAGGACGGCTATATCCTGGATGAAAACGGTGTGGCATCTACCCCCATGCGTGCACAGGTGGCTGCGTTGCTTGCGCAGTGCGGCACTGCTCCTGCTGATATTTACGCGTATACAACATCCCATTATCGCTACAAGCGCATCGAGGATACCCGTACTTTTGCGCAGTTACAGGCTGCCGGATGGGATTCACTGGTGGAATACACACTGGCGAACCGTCAGGGCGTATGTTACTATCTGGCGGCAACCACCGATTACTTTTTGCAGCTTGCCGGACATCAAACGCGCATTGTGTATGCACATTCCGGCACAGGCGATCACTACTGGTGTCAGGTATGGAACGGTACCGAGTGGCGCAATTATGATCCGACCTATCAATCCCGCTGCAACCTCTCTCTGAATGAACTTTTCGCAATCAAGCAATACACGATCTTTGGCTATGCCGAGATCGCTTATAATGAGCGCGGCGACTATATGGGTATCACCTATACTGCCGCAACCTGATATCTTTCACCCCGAAAGGAGCAACCGGTTTGCATTCTGTAATGAATTTTCGAAGCGGCATGATTGCCGCCTGTTGCATCTCTGCTTTTCTGCTCTGCGCCTGTGATGATACCGAAAGCAGCATTGTACTGCCCCAGGAGCAGACCACAAGCACATCTACCACCACAACAACAATATCTTCTTCCGTATCGGCTGATGGCACCACCACCGCTGAAACCACTGCGCTTCCCAACGAAACCACTACCTCCGCTTCGGAATCCACCTCGCTGACAAGCGATGCAACATCTGCAACGACAACCACAGCAACCTCTGCGGATACTGACAAAGACGGCTATCTGTTGGATATGTTGACCATTGGAGATGACTGCACTGCCTATGTAAAGCAGCATACCGATTATACATTGCAAGAAGCGGCAAGCTGCTTGGGCGACGGAACAGATCGCGTATACTACTACGCTGACCGTGTACTGTATACCTGTTTTGACGGCACAACCGATATACTGATGGAAATTGACATCACTGCGGATACCATTGCAACGAGAAACGGCGCGACCATCGGCATGACGCAGTCGGAAGTGGAAGCACTGCACGGTACGCCTACGGACGGAACCTATCTTACAGTAGACGGTACACTGGAATTTATCTACGCTGACAATACTGTTGTCCGCATTGCAATTTATAATCCCTACTAAAAAGGTGACCGTTTATGACCTTCAGTAGTCCGATCTTTTTATTCGTATTCTTCCCTGCGGTTCTGCTGCTGTACTGCATCTGCCCGAACATACGCTGCAAAAATATGCTGCTGATGCTGGCAAGCCTGCTGTTCTATTCTTTCGGCGAGTGGTTTGCAGTGATACTGATGCTGATCGTCGTATTGTTTACATGGATCTGCGCATTGGCTGCACAAAAGGGCGGTATGGCCAAGAAGATCGCAGTGACGGTCGGCATAACAGGAAATCTCGGCGTACTGGCTGTTTACAAGTACGCCGCGTTTTTCGTGCGGAGCTGCAATGACCTGATGGGGCTTTCGCTGCCTGTTCCGAACATTGCACTGCCCATCGGCATCTCATTTTTCATCTTTCAGGCAATATCATATCTCGTGGATATAGTACGCGGCGATGCACAGGTTCAAACGAATTATTTTCGGCTGCTTTTGTATATCTCGTTCTTTCCACAGCTGATCGCAGGTCCCATTGTGCGCTATCAGACCATTGCAGATGCACTGGAGCAGCGTGAAATGAACGCAGAACAGACCGCAGTGGGCTTCCGCAAAATGCTCATCGGACTGGGCAAAAAGCTGTTGCTGGCGGATATGCTGGGTGTCATTGCAGATGCGGCACACAATGCCGGCGATGCATTGACCATGCCCCTTGCCTGGCTTGGGGCGGGCTGTTATCTGTTACAGATCTATTTTGATTTTTCCGGCTACAGCGATATGGCGATCGGTATGGGGCGCGTATTCGGTTTTGTATTCGATGAGAATTTCCGCTACCCGTATTGCGCTGCTTCCATTACAGATTTCTGGCGGTGTTGGCATATCTCGCTGACCACATGGTTCCGACAGTATCTTTACATACCCCTTGGAGGGAATCGCAAGGGCAAATGGAAAACCATCCGCAACAAGTGGATCGTGTTTTTCTGCACGGGACTGTGGCACGGTGCGAGTTGGAATTTTATTTTATGGGGATTGCTCAACGGCTTGCTTATGACCGTGGAACAGCTTTTGCATATCCCGCAAAAACAAGGCGGCAGATTGTGGAAAATCGCATCCCACACGGTGACAGTGCTGCTGGTGATGCTTGCATTTGTACTGTTCCGTGCCGAAACGCTTGCCGATGCAGGCAATTTCTATGCAGCGATGTTTACGCCCGTTTTCCCGACCAATGCGGCACTTTCTGCTTGCGCGCACTATCTCACGCCGCTGATCTGCCTGACGATGCTTGGGGCGATACTTGCTGCAACACCCTTTCCCCGTATGCTGTATGACCGAATTGCAGAACAAAACGCATCGGCAGCAACTGCGGTGGCCAATATCGGAACGATTGTTCTGCTCTTGCTCTGTATGCTCAATGTGGCTTCTACAAGCCATCATCCATTCATTTATTTCCGGTTCTGAACAGGAGTGTGACCGTATATGAAAAAACACAAAAACATCGGCACGCTCTGCTATATCGCAGCAGTATGCGCATTGCTTGCATTGCCCACGCTGACGCTGCCCCTGGCGCTCAATCAAGCCGATGATACCGCTGAAAACCGCGTGCTTTCATCTTTTCCTGTATGGAAGGACGAGAACGGCAAT
>JAEDLR010000085.1 GCA_016295145.1 Oscillospiraceae bacterium | reverse complement strand
AAAATCGACCTTATCGTCACAAAGTCGGTCAGCAGATTTGCCCGAAACACGGTTGACAGCCTTGTGACTATCCGAAAGCTGAAAGAGAACGGCGTGGAGTGCTATTTTGAAAAAGAAGGCATTTACACCTTTGATGGCAAGGGCGAACTGCTTATCACCATTATGTCCTCGCTTGCACAGGAGGAAAGCCGAAGTATTTCCGAAAACATCACCTGGGGTCAGCGCAAGAGCTTCGCCGACGGTAAGGTTCATTTAGCCTACAAACATTTCCTCGGCTATGAAAAGGGCGAAGACGGACGTCCGGCTATCGTGGAGGAAGAAGCCGCTATTGTTCGGTTGATTTACAGGCTTTTCCTTGACGGAAAGACACAAGCAGGCATTTGCAGACACCTTGAGAATCTGGGCATTCCATCACCGAGCGGAAAGGAAAGGTGGAGCAAGACCACAGTCACCAGTATTCTGACAAATGAAAAGTATAAGGGTGACGCACTTCTCCAAAAGTCATTTACGGTAGATTTTCTACAAAAGAAAACAAAGCCAAATGAGGGCGAAGTTCCGCAGTATTATGTTGAGGGCAGCCACCCCGCCATTGTCGAACCGGACGAATGGGATCATGTTCAAGCAGAATTTGCCAGAAGAAAAGCGCTCGGCAATGCTTACAGCGGAAAGAGCATATTCTCGGCAAAGCTAGTCTGTGAGGACTGCGGAGGGTTCTTCGGCTCAAAGGTCTGGCATTCCACCGACCGCTACCGCCGTATCATTTGGCAGTGCAACAGCAAGTTCAAAGGCGAGGAACGCTGCCACACGCCCACTGTTGACACGGATACCGTACGGCGGCTTTTCATAAAAGCCTATAATCAGATGATGGAGAAAAGAACGCAAATCATCGAGGACTGCGAACTGATGCGCAAAAAGCTGACTGACTTCAAGTCACTGGACGCTGATATTGAACGGCTGCTTGAAGAAACGCAGGTTGTCGCCGAGCTAGTCAAGGCGGCGGTTAAGGAGAACGCAACCACAGCGCAATCACAAGAAGCCTACCTTAAAAAGTATGATGCCCTAACCAAACGCTATGAGACAGCGGCTGCGGAACTGGAACGCTTGCAGAACCTCCGAACTCTCCGCAGCCAAAAGGACAAGTCAATGGCTCTTTACATACGAACTCTAAAAAAGCAGCCGGAAGTGCTACAGGAATGGAACGATACTATCTGGAATGTTATGGTTGAGAAGGCAATCGTCCACAGAAACGGCGAGATCACTTTCGTATTCTATAACGGCACGGAGATGAGCATCGGAGCATAAAAAGTAAAAGCCCGCAAGACGGTAAGCTTAACAGCAGCCTGTTTTGCGGGCTTTATTTTTTGCACTTTTGAGGAATAATTAAAATTTGCACACCCCCTTGCCCAAAATGCACACCCCCACGACCTTTCGTTAAATAGTATAAAGGAATAAAATGGGAAAGGCTCTATGACGACCGTTTTTCAGTCACCGCAGAGCCTGCTTTCGTTAAATTGTGTTTGAAAAGCCCATTAAATAAGGGATTTCGCAAAAATAAAATGGACACCAATCAAGATACGCATTGTATCAAAATTGGTGTCCGGTTATGGTGCGAGTAACAGGAATCGAACCTGCATGGATCTCTCCGCCAGAACCTAACGGATCAATTGCCGCAACCTTACAGTTTTGCATATACAGAAGAAAAAAGCGGCGGGAGTCGTCAGGAATTGGGCTGGAAGGTCAGGTACTGCTGCGTACTGCCGCCAACCACCTGAACGCTTGCATCGGCCCACATTTTCAAAAAGCGGGAAGCACTGAAGATATAGTAGCCATCTTGGTAGTGATCGGTGGTATCGTAGGGGTCAGCAAAGATCAACACATCATCATCGGTGCTGTAAGTACCCATGGTATCATAGCCGATGATTGTCTGCCAGTGGCCGCCCCAGTCATTCCAATCCACCATAACGGGGCAGTCGTTCTGCAGATTACCGATGACCCATTCTGCAAAGCGGGACATTTCAGGTCCGAAGCCGTTGGTGCGGAAATCAAAGGGCATATTTGCCCATCTGCTGACTGTGGTCCGGTAGTTATACTGTGCGATATACGCAGCCAGATTCTGTGCGGAAACGCCGTTTCCGTCAGAAGTACCGGTTCGTTCGGCCAGCACCAGTTCATCGTATGCCTCGGGGCCGTCGTTGTGATAATGCTCCAGCAGCATGATCATATTACTGACACCACAGGTATAGTCGGTTGTCTGCTGATAGGTTTTGTATTCCTCTGTGATGGTCAGTGTGTCATCGGATTTCATTGCAAATACATCGGGCGCAATGAAATACTGATACTTGGCATTCCGGTTGCGATCCATATCATAACGGCCATCTGCCCATGCAGCACCGCCAAATTCCGTATAGCTTTCGGGATATCCGACAGTATGCTTTTGCGGGAAAACCTCCTGTCTGACCGCAAAAGCTTCTTGCTGGGATACAGGACGGTTATATTTTTCATTGGGATATGCGATCAGATATTGCTGTGTATTGCCCCCGATTTCATTGACGCTGCTGTCTGTCCACATTTTCAAAAAGCGGGAAGCACTGAATACATAGTAGCCATCCTGATAATGGTCGGTGGTATCAAAGGGGTCGGCAAGGATCAGCACATCATCATCGGTGCTGTAAGTTCCCATGGTATCATAGCCGATGATCGTCTGCCAGTGACCGCCCCAGTCGTTCCAGTCAACCATAATGGGCTGATCGTTGCGGAGATGGGAGATGACCCATTCTGCAAACTGGCTGATTGCGGTACCGTAATCGGTGCGAAAATCAAAGGGCATATTCTTCCATGTGCTGACCTCCACATTCCAGCCCAGCGATTGCATATAGGCACCCAGATCCTGTGCGGAAACGCCGTTCTGAGGGGAGGTGCCTGTTTTTGCGGCAAGGGTGCGCTCGTCATAGAGCGATTCATCATACCAGCCGTAATGCTGCATCAGCATCACCAGATTGCTGACACCGCAGGTATAATCGGTGGTCTGCTGGTAGGTTTCGTAGTTGGGAATAATGGTAAGTGTTTGATCGGATTTCATATGGTATACATCGTTGATGCGGTAGTAGACTTCTTCCTTGCGGCTTTTGATATCCAGACTGCCGTTCAATGCCGCAGCACCGCCGATCTCCGCATAATGCGCAGGGGGCAGGATGCAGTGTTTTTCCGGCAGACGGTCTTTTTCATCCGGCAGCAGCACCGTACCAAACAGCAGCTGACGCTTCAACAGGGTCAGATCAATGGAGTTCAGCCGTCCGTCACCGGAAAGATCGGCAGCCGAAGGATCAGCAAGCACGGTCTCCGGCATTCCCGCAATCCAGTTTTGCAGCAAAACGGCATCCTCCCGATTCAGTACGCCGTCGCTGTTCACATCACCCATGATATTTGCGGCAGATGCCGCATCGGGTGCCGGCATAGGGCCTGCGGTGAGCAACATAAGTGCGCTCAGCCCAATGGCAATGCATTTCAGTTTCAAAACAATCCCTCCCAAAATAGTTTGTTCCCTTGCGGATGTTGCTGCGGATGCATCTTGTACATTTTATCGCAGCTTACTTTATTATACACAAGAATACCACCTTTGTCAAGCTGTTATTGAGATTTTTTTTGCTGTGTAGCTTTTGCACCAAGCCTGCAAAACTGTGACGAACTATCTGTGTGACAAGAGGAAATGTGGCCGGAGAAATGCTTTTGTGTCGATTGCAAAATATGCAGCAGCAGAAAACATCGGTGCATATGGGGATTTTATAGCTATGATGCCGTGCTGTGCCTTGCGAAAAAAGTGGGATATACGCTCTGCGGAAAGAAAAAGCTCCTTTGCAAGCTCGCTGTGAAGGCGTTTTGTTGATGATGCGGAGATGACGGCCGATAAGGATACAAAAACGCAGTTTGGCGAAGTTTGAGCGAAAATGTCATAAATTTGATGGGATGTGTGATAGATTTACCGGTTCTGATACAGTATAATAAAGTTACCGTTGCAATCGGCTGCCGCCCGGCAGCATTTGCGGCAAAAAAAATTGGGGGAATGAAAATGAAAAAAAGACTGTTTTCGATGACACTTGCGGGAGTGCTCAGCCTGAGCGCACTCCATGCAAGTCCACCTGCTTCAGGCACTTTTTCTACTGCTGAGGCTGTTGCCTCACCAACATTGTCTCTGCCGGAAAGCAGTGTGATTCCAAACGGCGCATACACCGTAAGGAATGTAAACAGCGGTAAATATCTGACACAGCGTTACGGTAATGTCATGCAGATGGGCACGCCGCAGGCATGGAAATTTACCCGCCAGCCAGATGGCACTTATGTGATCACTTATGGCAATGATTATGCTCTGACGGTTGAGTGCGGCAACGGCACAGATGGCAACTGGACCAATGTCAATAAAGTGGACAGAAAAAAGTAGAGAGCTAGGTAACGTGGTTTTCAGCATCAATGGGCGGGTGCCCATTGTTATGAGAGTGC
>JAEDLR010000084.1 GCA_016295145.1 Oscillospiraceae bacterium | reverse complement strand
GATCTGTACTTCATCAGTATGGTACCAGCCAAGCATCAGCTTGGAGAACGCACTCATATCACCGAAGGCATCATCCATCATCTCCAGACCTGCATCGCCGTTAAGACCGTAATAACCATCCTCGGTGTTTTCGTACTTGTAGTAATCCGGCAGCCCCATGGCATGCCCCAGTTCATGTACCCATGTGCTGACAAAGCCCTCTACATCGCTGAGTGCCCAACCACCCACGCAGAGATTGCCAAGCACCACACCGTCAAAGTAGTTGCCATTGTAGTAACCACCGCTGCATGGCCACCAGTCATCGGTGCTTGCATCACCCGGCAGTGCCAGAATCATTGAATCCATTTTGCCGTCTTGGTTAGAATCATACTGCGAGTAATCGATCTGCGAATCCAGCGCACCGAGCACCTCGTCAACGAGATCGTCCGCTTTGCCCACATAGCTGTCGATGCTGTTGGACGATGTGTAGCTGTAAACATCGCCCGCCATATTCAATCGTCCATAAGAAGCGCGGCTGTAGTAGCCTGTGATGCTCTCCATGGGATACAGAGAAGAGGCAGGATCGCTTTGCCCGAACATCATCTGCTGCACCTGCTCATCGGTATAGCCCTCCGTGAACTGACAATCGGAAAAGCTCACACAAACCATCAAAATGCGCACATCCCCTGTACTGGGAACAGAGGGCTGCAATACTTTGACCGGTGCTTCAATGGGCTGCGCATCAGGGATCTCCACTTCTTCGTAAATGCCTTCGAACTCCTGTAAATACATGGCACGCTTGATCAGCGTCAAATCCATGGCGTTGATACTGCCATCCTGATTCATATCCGCGCGGCTTGCGGCATTTTCCTCAGTGATCGTTGTGGTAAGATTCAGGTGCTGAGAAAGAATGATCGCATCAGCAATGGTAACCGCATCGTCAAAGTTGATATCACCGCGATAACCGACGCGTACTGTTTCCGTTGCAGCCGATGCGCTGAGCGGTAATACGGTAACTGCCATACAACCCATTGCGGCAAGGGCTGTCAGTTTGCAGAACAATGCTTTTTTCATGGGATGAGCCTCCTCAGATTTATGATAGTTTCATCATACCATGGACAGTGGGAAAAGTCAATGATAAATTGTCATATCGTGCTGTCGTTTTGTACTTTCTTGTGAAGATATTCCAATCGCCCAAAGCAGTACACAGCCGCTTTGAGCGATTCTTCAGGATTTTTTTCTTGCGAGGATGCCCTCGGTGATGAGTCTTGCAACTGCGGTAGCCACCATAGAGCCAAAAGCGATACCAAAGCCCACCTGTGCCGTTTCAATTCCATATTGACGGAACTGCCCCATATTGCCGAGCAATACGCCCTGCATCGTATAGAACATACTGCCGCCGGGCACAAGCGGAATGAGAATCGGCGTCAAAATCACAATGGCAGGTGTGCGCAGTACCCTTGCAAATACTTCGGAAAACCATACTGCAAACAGCGTTGCAAGCATGGCACCTGTAAACATCTGATCTGCCTCCGCATCCATATAAAGCTGAATAAAACTAGTGAAAAACGAACCGATGATCACCACAGGCAAGCGTTTTGCCGGAAGATGAAAAATCACAGAAAAGGCGACGGTTCCGATGGTTGCAAGCAGGGAAAGCCAGAAGATCTCTTTCATGCAATCACCGTCCATGAAGCAGCCCATGCAAGACCCAGAGCCAGAGCCAGGGCGATCAGCACCGCCTGTACCAGCTGCAAAGAGCCTGCAATGATATCACCGTTCAATAAATCGCGCAGAGAACCTGCCACCATCAGCCCCGGCACCATCAACATAATGGAGCCGATCATAACCTTATCGCCTTGCAGTGCAGGATAGATCAGGCTGCCCACACCCACTGTGATGCCCACAGCGACTGCACAGAGTACCGTACGCATCATAACGCCGGCTTTTTCGGGTAGAATCGCCTCCAGTGCCGTGACCAGAATGCCACCAATCGCAGCCACCAGTGCATCTGTCCATGTACCGCCAAAGAATATCGTATATGCCGTAACTGCAACAATTGCTGCCAGATACGAAACAATCTTTTTTTGTGCCGATGGCGTGCGCAGTGCCGTCAGACGGTTCCTTGCGGTTTCCAGTGTGACGGTTTTATCGCAGATATCCCGCGAAAGATTGTTCAATGCCTCCAGTCTTGCAAGGTCATAGCCCGTCCGCGTGATATTGCGCACCTGTGTGAAGGTAGAGCCATCGCTCCATTCTACAGTTGCCATCAGCAGTGAACCGATGCAAAAAATCTCGGTTGTCTGTGCGCCATAGCTGCGGCAGATGCGTTCGGCAGTGTCCTCAGCGCGTTTCACATCAGCACCGCAAATGAGCAGTTGCCGACCCAGATTCAGTGCAATGACGGCTGCCTGTTCCCATTGTTCTTTTCGTTCCAGTTGCATACCGCCGCACTCCTCTCAGTGAATATAATTGTTCCAGTCGGGTGTTTCATGCATCAGCAATGCGTTGTAATACCGCAGAATCGCAATGGCATCCGCAGGCTGAATGGATCCGTCACCGTCGATATCGGCACAAACTGCCTGTATCTCGGTAATGGGAGCAGGCAGTTGCATCAAGGCGGCATTGTAAGCCCGCAATGTCACAATGGCATCTGCGGAATCAATCACACCGTCTGGATGCACATCGCCGCGTAAGCCCTCTGCCTGATTGCAGACAAGGGTAGCGTTTCTATATTCTGTGCCGTTTTCAATGTATGATTCCTCTGCATCACCTGTAAATCCCAACGGCATATCCGCATCTACCGTGGCAGACAGATCCACAGTAACATTGGTTTGCATATGATCTGTGGCATAGTCTGGATTGATCACGGTAAAGTCCAGCTCGTGCCGAAGCTGCGTGGGGCAGCCACAAATGGCAGGCATGGAGATCGTCAGTGTGTAGTCTCCCGGCTCAAGCTGCACGCAGCAGTAGATGGTATCTGCAAGGGGCGTTTCACTGACCGTATACATCAGCAGCGCATCGCGCTCCGGCGAGTGTTGGTATACCGACAGGGTAAACTCCACGCCGGCAGCCACGCTGACCTTGCACACAGAATCCGTCTGTTTAATGGGCGTATAGAGCGGGGTGAGCATAAACACCTCATCTTCGGCATATGCCTGCCGGGGCAAAAGGCATCCGCCAAACAGCAGACAAGCAGTCAGGGCAGAAATGAACCGCCTTTTCATGATGATCCTCCTTATAAGGTTACGATGGGTTCTGTTCATGATATGTGACCGTTCCGGCTGAAGCGAATCCGCTTTGCAGCTTTACGGCAACTGAACATACGGCACCGTCCGTGACGGCGTTTTTCGGCAGATAGAGCGAATATCCGTTGCATTGCGGTGCCGTTTCACCCAGCAGATCTGCCTCATAACAGGGAAACGCCTGATAGGATGCGCTCGTACCGTCCATATTCTGCACGGTAATAACGATGCATTCATTGTCGGCAAGTGTTGCATCATAGCTGCCATAGCAATGTAAATAGCTGCCTGCTGCACGGGTCTGCAACACAGGCACCGTCACAGCATCTGTTGTAGAAATGACGGGTGCTTCCACCATGGGCGCAGGCATTTGCGGCGCATATTGCAGCAAATTCGGCAGATTACGCTCAACCAGTTCATAAATGATTGTATCGGGTGGTGCCGTTTCCAGCAAATCAATGGGCACACGGTTATCACGAGTATAGGTTGCGGTCTGATACACCTGCGAAAACAACGGGATCAACGCTCTGCCAAAGGAATCACGGAACATCAGCAGCGAACCATTTCCTTCCCCGCAGACGGTCTGAATCGTCAGATCATCCACACCGCGGTATCTTCCCAGATATTCGTAGCTTTGGGGAATATCGTAAACAATGTTCCAATCGGGATTCTCCACACTGGGCGAAAGCATTCCCCACAGGTCGCCGTGAAAATCGCGCACTGCCGAGCAGCCAATGGCAGGGAATCCGCCGTCACTGTGCCCGACTTGTTTTGTCAGCGCAGAAAAAGCAGTCATGGCACCGTAACCGTTCCAGTGGGAATCCAGTTTGTGATAAAGCTGTGCAGGATCCTTTTCTGCCTGCGTCTGCAAAACGGTATGAAGGTTACAGAAAGAAACATCTGCCGCCTGTAATGCTGCATAGAGCAAATCGCAATTGTTGGCAGTATCCCTTGGCAGATAACGAGCAGGCAGATACTGCGGATAAATACTTGCCTTGTTCGGTGCCGATGTGAAAACAAACTTTGTGCCTTTGCTTTCAGCATATATTTGCAGCATAGAAAGTGTCTGCACGATGTGACTGATCTCAGTATCGTTCAGTGTCGCCACGCCAATGGAATCCGAAAGCGTTTCACCATAGAACAGCCATCCTTCTTTGCCGCAGATCACATCATCATTTGCAGAGGTGTTCAGGGTCTCCCGGGTAAGCGTGCCATATGCCGTTACCATCTCATTGCGCAGCCCGAAATGCTCACCGTACCATGCTGTCAGTTCCGTCAGAAATGCTTGGTTCATA
>JAEDLR010000034.1 GCA_016295145.1 Oscillospiraceae bacterium | reverse complement strand
TACATTGTACTACGCTTTTGCAGATTTGTCAAGCACTATTACAACATAAAACATTCTCGCTGCAAATAATTGGTTATAGTGCGCGAAATCAATCAAGAATTAGGCATTGAGTTTATGCTAATTGCTGTTCGAAAGATGTATTTTTCGATAAAACTTGAGGGAAACCCTTTTTGCAAGGGTTTCCCTCAAGTTGTTCAGCAAACAATCAGATCACTGCGGTGCGCCGGGCGCATTGGGGTTGCCGGTGATCTCATACCATGTAATATCATTGCCCATCAAAACTTTATTGTTGTAATACTTGAGCAAATAGACCACATCAATGATCTCCACTGTGCCATTGCCGCTTACATCGGCTATGGCGCGCTCCGCTTCGGTCAGGAACGGTACTTTCAGCACGGAGAAGCTGTTGTACTCTCGCAATGCAAGAACCGCATCTTCGCTGTCTACTCTGCCACTGCGGTTGATATCACCAAACAGACCGCCGCGAATCTCACAGGTATACGCAACGCCGTCCAGAACAGCGATCACCTGTGCATTCTCCAGTGCCTTTGCGGTGACAACCGCCATATTACCCGTTGCCAGAACAGAAACCGCATCGGGATTGGTGGTATACCATGTCACTTCGCCGTCACCTGCATTGAGCAGTTCCAGCGCAAGCGTATCACCGATATTCGTAAAGGAGTATTCAGTACGGTTCAAAGCCGGTGTTGCACTGCCTTCGTCGCTTTCAGCAACAACAGTGATAACACCGGGAATATACTTGACATCCATGGCGATGCCGTTGGTATCATCTACTTCGGTTTCCTTGCCGTCCACACTTTCTACTGCGGTATTCACCTGATAGGTGGCACCGACTGCGGCATCTTCCGGAACCGTAAAGTGCAGATATGCAAACACCGCTCCATCTTTTGCATTCAAATTGGTGCCGTTGCCGCTTGCCCAAGTGATTGCCATGGGATTCGTAGCAGGATTGAATTGCATAGAAAGACGATAGGCGTTACCGGCAGTGATTTCGGTTGCGGTCAGGGCAGGGTCGTAGTCAATGTAAAACATGGCACCTGCAGTACCGGGATCGTTATAGATATAAATGGGCATCTTTACGGTTGCGCCGGGCGTTGCACTGACATTGCCGTAAATGTAAGTAAAGTCCTCACCTGCCAGCAGATCAAGGTAGGGGTTGGAGCCGTCAGGCAACACATTTGCAGGGAAAGTTTCCACAGGCACAGAGGCTGTAGTTTCGGTGGTGGTAGTGATTGCTGTAAAAGAAGTGGTCTGAGTCGTGGTGGTGGTTTCCGTGGTGGTGGTCGTGGTCTGGGTCGTGGTAGTGGTCTCTGTGGTGGTGGTGGCACTGACCGACGAATCTTCCACCACGATGGTCAACGGGACACTGTGGTATGCAAGAGATTCGTCTACACCTGCGCCGCGGCAGCTACTCTGGCTGTAAATCTTGGTGGTTTCGGTGGAAAGCGAGTTCAGATACTTCTCGCGGCGGATATCCAGCACATAGGTACCGGCAGCAGTTCCCTTCGGAATCACCAGATCAGCAGTCGCAAAGGCGTAATCAGTCGCCCAGCTTACATTACTGTTCCAGCTGGTTGTACCACTCTCAGCGTATGCGTCAGCGTTGACGGTCTGGTCGGCACTGTAGATCCAGCCGAGGTTCATCCTTTCGGGGACAAAAATAGAAGAAAGCGCAGCGGACGGGTCACCGCCAGTGCTGTCAAAGCAATAGGGATAAGTAAACTGGCCTTGATCCATGTAAAAGCCGTAATTGCCAAAGGAACCATCCTCCTGCTCCTCGCCGTCATTAACCTGCATCTTAAGGGAGATCGCATTGACACCGGGGTTCTCTGTGATATAAATATCCACGCTCAGGTGCATATCATCCAACGCAAGGGCATCAGTGGTGACGGTCGTTTGATTGGAACCTCCAACGCGAAAATCAAAGGTCAGAATCTCATCCTCAGCATTTGCCTGCAAAGGCATAGAAGCCAAAGCGGTTGCGCCCAGACAGCAGGCTGTCAGTGTCGACATCAGTTTTTGAAAACGCATAGTCAATCCTTTCTGTTTCATAGTGAAACGCCATGATTTGTTGTGTATCACATCCACAGCACACGCCGTAGAAAATGACCGTTATTCGTCTGCTGGGCGCGCCATCGGCTGATTCAGCCCGTACGCCAGCAAAGAAAGGCTATCGCCGAAAAATACATTTTCAACCAAGACGCTTGGGTCGGATAGCCGCAGGTCCGCCTGACTGAAATTCCAGAACGCACGGATGCCAAGCTGCACCAGTCGTTCAGCAACATCGTGAGCAGCTTCTCGGGGAATACAAAGCACGGCAACCTTAGGCTGTTCCATGCGGATAAACCCCTCAAGAGTATCGGTATGATGCACCTGCATTCCGGCAAGGTCACGGCCTGCGACGGTGGGATTGGAATCAAACAGCCCCACCAGTTCGCAGCCATGCTCAAGAAAATCAATATGGGTCGCGATCGTTCGCCCCAGATTACCAATCCCGACAATGATCGTGCGATGCCTGTTGCGGATACCCAGAATTCTTTCGATCTCCTCACGCAGCGCGGCGACAGTATAGCCATAGCCCTGTTGCCCGAATCCGCCAAAGCAGTTGAGATCTTGGCGTATCTGCGAAGCAGTCAGCCCCATACGCTCGGAAAGTGCCTTGGAAGAAATGCGGATGACGCCCTTTTGCTCCAACTCGCTTAAAAAGCGATAATAGCGTGGCAACCGATGGATGACCGAAGAAGAAATCGCCCGTTTCGGCATGGTATCGGCTCCTTACTGCATGAGCGCGGAAAGACGCTCGTTAATCGCTTCGAGGAATGCCTTGGAGCTTACCTTCTGCTTATTCTCCAGCGTGGAAAGCAGATACAGGTCACCGGTCATCACGCCATCCTCGATGGTTTGCAGGGTCGCCTTCTCCAACTTATCGGCGTAATCACACAGCGCAGGGATATTGTCCAACTCGCCGCGCTTACGCAGCGCACCGCTCCATGCAAAAATGGTTGCCACGGAGTTTGTAGAGGTTTCCTCACCCTTGAGATGCTTATAATAATGACGCTGCACAGTGCCGTGTGCTGCCTCGAACTCGTACACGCCGGTGGGCGATACTAGCACGGAGGTCATCATGGCAAGGCTGCCGTATGCAGTAGATACCATGTCAGACATGACATCGCCGTCATAATTCTTGCAGGCCCAGATATAGCCGCCGTTGGAACGAATTACACGGGCAACGGCATCATCAATCAAGGTATAGAAGTACTCGATACCTGCTGCAGCGAACTTCTCCTTATACTCCTCCTCAAAGATCTCTGCAAAGATATCCTTGAAACGGTGGTCATACTGCTTGGAGATGGTATCCTTGGTGGCAAACCACACATCCTGCTTAAGATCCAGACCGTAATTGAAGCAGGCTCTTGCAAAACCAGCGATGGAATCGTCAATGTTATGCATACCCTGAATGACACCGTCACCCTGAAACTCGTGGATCAGTTGACGGGTCTCGTTACCGTTTGTATCGGTAAAGACCAACTCTGCCTTGCCGCCGCCCTTGACCTGCATCTCGGTATTTTTGTAAACATCGCCGTAGGCATGGCGGGCAATGGTGATGGGCTTTGTCCATGTGGGGATATAAGGGGTAATGCCCTTTACCAAAATGGGGGTACGGAACACGGTACCGTCCAGAATGGCACGAATGGTACCGTTGGGCGATTTCCACATCTGGGTCAGGTTGTATTCGGGCATTCTTGCGGCGTTGGGTGTAATGGTTGCGCACTTTACTGCTACGCCGTACTTCTTGGTTGCCTCAGCACTGTCAAGGGTCACCTGATCTTTCGTTTCCTCGCGGTGGGCAAGTCCCAGGTCATAATACTCGGTGCTCAGTTCCACATAGGGCGTAATGAGGATATCCTTGATCCACTGCCACAGGATACGGGTCATCTCGTCGCCATCCATTTCGACGAGAGGAGTTGTCATTTTGATTTTCTCCATCGAAAAAACCTCCTTGCTGATTGATTAGGGAACGGGTACTGTGAATACCCAGACAAAAACGAAGACAACAGCGATAATCAAAGAGATGGTATATGCGGTTTTCTCGCTCATGTTCGGAAACAGTTTTTCCAGCAGCCACTGTCCACCCATAATGATGCCGATTGCAATTGCAATCATCACAACATCTGTCCAGGAACGGATACGGATTCTGCGAAGAATTGTTGCTGTGTTCAAAAACATCTTGTCTCCTCCTTGGGATTACTTCAACTGTTCTCTGGTGTAGTCCAGCAGACCGCCTGCCAGCATGATATCCTTGGTTCTTCCTGTCAGCTCACACAGCACGGGAATTTCTGCACCGTTCGTCTTATTGAGTATGGTCAGCTCGGTCTTTCCGGATTCCACAGCCTTACGGACATCGGTAAGCACCAGCACATCACCCTGTGCAATGGAATCATAATCCGCCTCATTGACAAAGGTCAGCGGAAGAATGCCTGCATTGATAAGGTTGGCACGGTGGATACGGGCAAAGGACTTCACCAGCACTGCTTTCACGCCCAGATACAAGGGAGCAAGTGCTGCGTGCTCACGGGAAGAACCCTGACCGTAGTTTGCACCGCCCACAATGATGCTCTGACCCATTTCCTTGGCACGGCTCGGGAAATCCGCATCACATACCGTAAAGCAATGCTGAGAAATGGCAGGAATATTAGAGCGCAGCGGCAGAATCTTTGCACCGGCAGGCATGATATGGTCAGTGGTGATATTGTCGCCGACTTTCAGGGAGCAGGGTGCTTCGATGGTTTCCAACAGTGGTGTGGTATCGGGGTAGGGCTTGATATTGGGGCCTCGCAGAATCTCCACATTCTCCATCTCTGCTTCGGCTGCAGGCGGAGTGAGCATATTATCGTTGATGGTGAACACCGCAGGCATTGAGAACGCAGGCATATCACCCAGTGTTCTGGGGTCGGTGAGGTAGCCTGTCAGCGCAGATGCTGCTGCGGTTTCAGGCGATACCAGATAGATCTGACCGTCCTTGGTACCGGAACGGCCCTCAAAGTTACGGTTGAAGGTACGCAGCGAGATACCTGCGGAATTAGGCGACTGACCCATACCAATGCAGGGACCGCAGGCGCTCTCCAGAATTCTCGCGCCGGCATCGATCATATCTGCCAGTGCGCCGTTGGCTGCCAGCATATTCAGCACCTGCTTAGAGCCGGGTGCAATGGACAGAGACACATCGGGATGAACGGTCTTGCCTTTTAGGATATGGGCAACTTTCATCATATCCAGCAGAGAAGAATTGGTGCAGGAGCCGATACATACCTGATCGATTTTCAGCGTGCCAATCTCCTCCATGGTTTTGACATTATCCGGAGAATGGGGGCAGGCTGCCAGCGGCACCAGCGCACCCAGATCAATGACGATATGCTCATCGTACACAGCGTCCTCATCGGCAGAAAGCGGTACCCAAACATCCTCACGCTGCTGTGCGCGCAGGAAGGCACGGGTCATTTCATCTGAGGGGAAAATAGAGGAAGTCGCACCCAGCTCTGCACCCATGTTGGTAATGGTAGCACGCTCAGGCACGGTCAGGGTCTTTACGCCCTCGCCGCAATACTCAATAACCTTACCTACGCCGCCCTTGACGGTCATACGGCGCAGCACTTCCAGAATGACATCCTTTGCAGCAACCCACGGAGAAAGCTTACCAATCAGCTCCACCTTGACAACCTTGGGGCAGGTGATATAATACGCACCGCCGCCCATCGCCACTGCAACATCCAAACCGCCTGCGCCGATGGCAAGCATACCCAAACCGCCGCCAGTGGGCGTGTGAGAGTCAGAGCCGATCAACGTTTTGCCGGGGATACCGTAACGCTCCAGATGTACCTGATGGCAGATGCCGTTGCCCGGACGGGAGAAAAACAGACCGTGTTTTTTGGCACAGCTGCCGATAAAACGGTGGTCATCTGCATTTTCAAAACCGTTTTGCAGCGTGTTGTGGTCAATGTATGCCACGGAACGCTCGGTACGGACACGAGGCACACCCATTGCCTCAAATTCGAGATAAGCCATAGTACCGGTTGCATCCTGTGTGAGCGTCTGGTCAATGCGGATTCCGATTTCGGAACCGCGCACCAACTCACCTTCCACAAGGTGGGCAGAGAGAATTTTTTCTGTGAGAGTAAGACCCATGATGGAATCATCCTTTCCTTATAATGATACTCTATTATTTTACACCGAAAATGGGGGTTCTGTCAAGTCAAAATCACGATTTTTAAAGATTCCTGTTTCATATTGCTATATGGGGGTAGGAAATGTATCGCTCTTTTTACAATTCCATGCATTGGGCAAAAAGAGAAAAACCGCTTCTGTATCATCAAAAGCGGTTCCGGGATTCTCTTAGCGCGGACAGGCGATCGCACGCACGCTGATGAGCTGCAATTGTGAAGTCATAGTATCCGGTGTTTGCGGAAATTCGGTGCAATAATCGGTGGAAAGGTACTTCTTGTTATCGTCGGCAAACACGGTCACGATGGTTTTATCGCCGCCGATGCGGTCACCGGCAAGCAAGCAGCCAAGCAGATTCGCACCGGAACTGATGCCGACGCCCAGCCCCAACTGACGGGAAAGCATCTGCGCCATACGGATAGAATCCACATCATCTACGGAAACGATGCCTGTGGTTTCGTTCAGACGAAGAATATCAGGAATGAAGTCATCGGAGATGCCCTGAATACGGTGCTTGCCGACCTTATAGCCCGTAGAAAGCGTCGGAGAATTCAACGGCTCCAACGGAAAAACAGCACAATCTGGGTTGACAACGCGCAATCTTCTGCCGATACCCATGACCGTACCTCCCGTGCCGACGCCTGCTACCACTGCATCTGCGGTTTTGCCGATTGCAGCAAGCTGCGCGATGATCTCAACACCGGTGGTCTCATAATGGGCTTCCAGATTAGCGTCATTGGAAAACTGGCGCGGCAGATAGACATTCCCCTGCTTGGCGAGTTCTTCCGTCATGGTGATGGAACCGAGAAATCCGCCCTGTTCTTTGGAAACAAGACGCACCTCTGCGCCGTAGCTGCTGATAATGTTACGGCGTTCCATGCTCATCCAATCGGGCATATAAATGACCACAGGATGCCCCAATGCAGCACCCATTGCGGAAAAAGCGATGCCCGTATTGCCGCTGGTCGCCTCGGCAATGCAGTCCCCTGCCTTGATTTCGCCTGACAGGTAGGCTTTTCTGAGCATATAGTAGGCAACACGATCTTTGATGCTGCCCGAAAGATTATAAGACTCCGCCTTGGCATACACCACACGGCGTTCACCTTTATACTCCATGGTGATTTCCAACAGCGGTGTATGACCAACCATGGCCTCCAACGCTGCAAATTGCTTTGGCAGATTCTGTTCGCTGTACAATGAATATCCCTCCCGATACACAACACACAAATTCATATACTGTTACAGTATATCACAAAACGGGAAAATTTGCAACACTGAATTTCTGATATGGAAAAGAAAAACGGATTGTGCCGGCAGCGCACCATAGCGTTGTTATTCTGGTTGAGCGCAAATCGTTGGCGTTTATTTACCCCGTGTAACCATTCTCCTTGCATCAATTGGCTTGTAACCGCATGATCCGGCTTGCATTTCAGGAATTCTGTGGGGGGGTGCCGCATCTTGATACAAGTATATATACCTATATTTTCGCTCCAAAAATGACGAAAAGCTTGCAAAAAGGTAGAATTTGTGATAAAATGGATGTAAAAATGCATCACCGTTTTGCACTTGCACAAAACAAAAAGTGAAAGGATGTACTGCTATGCTGAAAATTTTTCAGACCGGTGATAACCACATCGGATTAAAATACGCAAACCATGAACAGAAAGATCAGCTCATTGCTGCAAGAATCCATGCCTTTGCGGATATGGTCGCGATCGCCAACAGCGAACACTGCGCTCTGTTTGTAATCACGGGCGATTTGTTTGAAAACACCTACAGCATCCCCAAAAGGGATGTACAAACACTGCTGGATATGCTCTCGGGTTTTCATGGCACGGTAGTGGTGCTGCCCGGCAATCACGATTATTATGAAGACAACGCTAAGATATGGCAACACTTTCAGGATGTGGCAGCCGAAAAAGACAATATCATGCTGCTGACCGAATACCGCCCCTATGCCCTGACCGTTGACGGAAACCCGGTGGTGCTTTATCCTGCCCACTGCACCTCGCTGCATTCAGAGGTCGGCAAAAATAATCTGGATTGGATCAAGAAAGAGAATATCACTGCTGATGCGACCTACCGCATCGGCATTGCCCACGGTGCAGTACGGGGTGAAACAATTGACCGAGAGGGACAGTATTTCCTGATGACCCGTCAGGAGCTGGAAAGCATCCCTGTGGATGTATGGCTGATCGGTCACACTCATGTGCCGTTTCCAGCCAATCTGACGGAAGATTTTACCCCCTGTGAAAGAATTCTCAACGCGGGCACGCACGTGCAGACCGATGTTTCCTGCAATACCGAGGGGCTTTGCTTTATCATTGCAATTGACGAGCAAAAAAAGATCCGCGCAAAAAAAGTCACTTCGGGCAAGCTGCGCTTTTACCGGAAAACCATCCCACTGAAGGCAGACGAAATGGAAGCGATCTTAGACCGCGCCCTTGCTGATATTGGTGACAACAGCGTAGTGGATCTGACGCTTACGGGTGCAGTGACTGCAGAAGAATATGACAACCGATCTGCTATGATTTCGCAAAAATTATCCCGTTTCTTGGAAAGCACTTACAACGACAGTGCCCTCAGCAAACTGATCTCCAAAGAACTGATTGATGCTGAATTTGCGGAAACCTCTCTGTCGGGCAGGCTGTTGACCGCCTTGCTGGATGATCCGAAAGAAGCACAGCTTGCATATGAATTGCTGCAATCGTTGAAGGAGGGCAAATAAGATGAAAATCAAAACCATTGCCTGTAGACAGTTTGCAGGTATTCGCGATAAAAGCATCTCTCTGACGGACGGCATCAATCTGGTTTGTGGCAAAAATGAAAGCGGCAAAAGCACACTGGTCAATCTGCTGTCGCGCACACTGTTTCAAAATGCGCGCATTGACGGCCGAAAAGACAAAGAATTCAAAAAGCTATATTTTCCAAGCGAACTGAAGACAGGCGGCAATCAGGGTGATTTTATAGACGGCACAGTCACCATAGAAACGCCGAAGGGCGTCTTTACGCTGACCAAAGAATGGGGCGACGAGCCAAGATGCACGCTCTCCACACCGGACGGTATGATTCGTGACCAGAAACGAATGGATGCTTTGTTGAAAGAAATTCTGCTGTACGGCGAAGGAGTTTACTCCGATATGCTCTTTTCCTCACAGCATAACTCAGATATTTCGTTGCAAACCATTCTGGATGCCGCACAAAAGACCGATGCCAAACAGGAAATCATCCATGCGGTATCACGGGCATTTGCCGAAAGCGACGGTATCACTGCCGATGCCGTGGAAGAAGCCATCCGCAAACGAATAGAGGAGATCGCAGGCAAACATTGGGATATGGAAAAAGGAATCCCCGTTCGCAACAGCAGACGCTGGGCAAAGGATCTGGGAGAGATTCTAACGGCTTACTATCAAATGGAAGATGCTGAACAGGCACTGGAAACCATTCATAACTTGGAAAAAGTAGCAGATGAAACAGCCGTTGACTATAAAATCAAGGACAACGCCGCTTTGGAAGCCGAGGATGCATATTCCCGTTTTCAGTCCTTTGCAGGGATGCTTACTGTTCAGAGTGAGCGACGCAAAAGAATCGCGCAGTTGGAAAAAGAAGTCACCAAGTGCAAGGATATCCTCGTGCAATGGCCGCTGCTGACCGATACCATCCGGAAAGCGACTGCACTGAAAGCCGAAAGCGAACATCGGGCACTGTATGAACAATATGAAAGCGCAAAAAGGCTCAGCGATGAGATTAACAGGCTACAGGAACAGTTTGCTGCACAGGCTTGCCCCACCCGAGAAGAAATTGCGGCAGTGAAAAAGGCACAAAAAAACATCGCTGCATTGGAGCAAACACTGTGCGGCATGAATCTCAATGCAGCGATCCGAATGCTGGGTGACCATACTGTGCATATCACCTCGCTGCGCACCGGGCAGGAACTGGATATTACCGATCACAGGCTGCCCATTGCCGAGGCGGTAACGGTAATGATTCCCGGCGTGATGGAGATGCAGCTCAGTCCTGCCAATGTGAATGTTTCTGAAACAGAAACCGCCATTGCCGCGCAACAGCAAGTATTTCGTGACATTTTCAACCGTTATGGTGTAGCAGATCTTGAGGCACTGGAACAGCTTGCAAAGCGCATTACCGATGCACATAACCGCATCGAGTTGCGAAAAGAACAGCTTTCTACGGTACTGGGCAAAACCGAATACGCCGCACTGAAATCCGCGGTAGATGCAATAGATACCAGTATGCGAAGCAAAGAAAGCATTGATGCGGATATTCACGCCCTTTGCGGCAGCAGGGATATTGTGCGGTTTCTTGCTGAGAAGGAAACAACCGCTGAAAGTTTTGCCGCCGAATATGGTGACATGGACGCGCTGAAAAACAGGGCAGATGAATTGGAAGCGGATTTGCAAGCACTACGGGAATCGGTCAAGGCAGCGGAGGATATCCCTGCCGAATACGCTGCGATATCTGACCCTGAACGCCATCTTGTCATGCTGAAAGCGCAGTTGAAAACAAGGCAAGAGATCCGTGATGAAGCATTGGCGGCAAAGATCGGCGCACGCAGTCATCTGGAAAACGAGCAAGAGAAACGCACCGCTGACCCTGTAGAGCAAGCGGAACAGGCAAGACGACGTTTTGCGGAAAAGAAAGCGTTGCTGGGGCACTGGATGCATATTGCCGAGGTATTTGCGCTGCAAAAGCAGACGATACAGAACAATCCCACGCAGGATATTGCCGAAAGCTTCACGCGCTATCTGCGTGTAATCTCGGAGGGCAGAGTTTCTTCTGCTTTTCCGGATCCCAATCAGTTGAACATGAGTATATACAGCGGCAATCACCGGATGGACTACAGCACGCTCTCCGAGGGAACCAAAGAAACCGTTTCGCTGGCGTTTCGTCTGGCAGTGCTAGACCACCTGTTTCCAGAAGGCAACGGCATCATTGTGCTGGATGACCCCTTCACCGATATGGACGCACAGCGCGTTGCGCAGTCCTGCAAGTTGATTCAGGAATGCGCCAAACGCCATCAGGTGATTTTCCTGACTTGCCATGAAGCGTATACAGAGATGCTTGACGGCAATGTCATCAGAATCTGAATCAGTATCACTTCAACAAAATGCGACCGATTGCCTAAGCAGTCGGTCGCAGTGTTTTATTATGGGTGGGAAAAAGCATCAGGGCATTCGGATGCGGAAATATGCTTCGCTCCTTCAAGATGTTGGTCAAGAATGGTATTGGCATCATGCAACCGATCGGTGCTCCGCCGAAGTCGCTTTTGCAGAACATCCCAATTGGGCTTTCGGTCAGTCATATTGTGGCAATCCGAGCCAAACACGATCTTCCGTTCGCTTTGCAGCAATTCTTTTACCAGCCCCCGTTCCTTCCAATGATCAAACGCATCGGCATTGATCTGGAACACGGCGTCTAGCTGCAGAAGCTGCTGCATTTCCGATTTGGAAACATATGCACAATACCTGTGGATATGCGCCAGCACGACCTGCAATCCATATGCCACAGAAAGATGATACAACTCATCCGCCATCCAGCTCTCAAATTGCCGATACGGGAGCTCCATCAGAATCAGATTGGTATTCCCGATGGCAAGCTTTGTAATATCCTGCACATCGGAGATACCGTGCTCCAAAGCAACTTCTGCTCCAGTCAGAATCGGAATGGGTGCAGCATCCTGAATCTTTGCCAGTGCCGCCTGCCGTTTTTCCAGAAAGTGTATAACCGATCGTTCACGATGACATAAAAAATGCGGTGTGGCAACTACGCGCTGCACCCCTTGCTTCTGCAGGAGATGCAGCATTGCCAGAGCGGTTTCTGTATCACGGGCGCCGTCATCCAATGCCGGCAGAATATGAGCATGATAATCGGTCAGCATGAAGTTTCACTTTCTTCCGTCGCGGATTTCTCATGATAGGCATAATCGTATCCATGACCGTCGTACCCGTATTTGTGCTTGTAGCTGTAGTACTTCGCGCCATGGTGCTTTGTTTCGATCTGCCCCAGGATGAATCCCAACAGATTCATATTCGCCTGATCAATACGGCGCATTGCTTCTTCCAGCGCATCGAATGTCGTTTCGCCGTATTTTGCAACCATGACCATACCTGCCACATTGCCGCTGAGCGTCAGTGCATCGGATACCACACACACAGGGGGAAGATCAACGATAATCAGCGCATAACGTTTGCTTAGAGCATCGAACATCTCGGCGGCAGCAGCGGATGAAAGCAGTTCCGAGGGATTGGGTGGAATTGGACCGGCTGTCATCACATCCAGATTCTCCATCACGGATTTCTGAATGCAACTATCCACCGAATCAATTTTACTGATCGCAGACGAAAGACCTCTCTTATTCTTCAATTTAAAAATCGTGTGCTGCACGGGCTTTCGCATATCGGCATCAATCAGCAGAACGCTGTTGCCGCTTTGCGCGGCTGCAATGGCGATGTTTGCGGATATGGTGGATTTGCCCTCATTGGGATTCGCAGAGGAGATCGCAAGGATTTTCTTTTCATAGGTAGAAAGTGCAAAGGTAATATTGGTTCGGATCAGCTTGTAGCTCTCTACAATCGGAAAAGGGATGTTTGCATCGGTCAGGTGGACTTGCGCAGGTCCCTGGGATTTCTTACCTGCCTTTTTCTTTGCTCTGCCTAGTTCCACCATCGGCACAGCTCCGATAATTGCCTTGCTGTAGCGTTCAGAAAGCATCTCTGTTTGCTTGACAGTATTATCAAAGAAATCAACGAGGAAAATCACAAGCATGGCGAGCATCATGCCGGCGAGCATACCAATTGCAGTATTCTTCATGGTATTCGGTGCAACGGGATTTTTGTTTGCATGGGCAGTATCAATGGTGCTGATGGAGCCGACACCGACGGCTTCCTCAATAAATTCAGGTGCAACCACTGCAAGCGCATTACAAATCGCGGCGGCAACTTCGGGATCTTTTGTGGTTGTTTGCACATTCAGCGCACTGGTATCCGTCACACTTTTAATTTGAATGGTTCCTTTCAGCGATGAGGGCACAATTGCACCGTTTTCAAAACGAAAACAGTTTTGCAGCACCTCATCAGAAAACATTTTCTGCAATTCACTGCCTACAGCGCGCATGACTGCGTCATCTTTCAGCACCTCGACATATGTATTGATAAGCTGTTTGGAATTGCTGATGTTGTTCTGCTGATCTTCAGTGCTGATGCTTGTGTTGGTATAGCTCTGCACATACATGGAAATATGCGAGGAATACTCAAGGGGCAGCACATACTTAGAATAGCCGAATGCGGCTGCACCGCCCACTGCCATTGCGATCAGAATGATCCAGAACTTCTCCAGAAAAAGCAGCAACATTGCTTTCAGATCTATTGTATTATCTTTGCCGTTATCCATAGTGCCATGATCCTCCTAGTTCATATGAATGCATTGATATGGGGATATGCCGACACCCATCGACACACATCCCCACAGCACATTTGTATATTATAGCACTTTTTTTCATATAAATCAACACCCAAATCAAAAAATTATTTGTCGGAAAAAGTCTATGTACACAGGACTTCTGCGTTCTGCGCTGCACAAATATAGAAATTGGTGATTGACAAACACAAAAAGATGTCGTATAATAGAATGGTATATTACTATGATACGATTCATATGATGACCACGATGACCAAAACAAGGCGTATCAACAAGATAAAGGAGTAACCATTATGTGCGGAATTGTTGGATTTACAGGAATCAACCAAGCTGCCCCGATCCTGTTGGATGGATTGTCCAAACTGGAATACAGAGGCTATGACTCAGCCGGTATTGCCGTTCGCGACGGCAGTGCAGAGGCAGAGATCGTAAAGGCAAAAGGCAAGCTGAAAGTCCTCAGAGAGATGACCAACGACGGTAACGCCGTCACGGGTACCTGCGGTATCGGTCACACCCGTTGGGCTACCCACGGTGAGCCATCTACGCTGAATTCTCACCCCCATAGCAGCGATGACGGCAATGTCATCGCGGTACACAACGGTATTATTGAAAACTATCAGGAGCTGCGCGCCAAGCTGATCAAGAAGGGCTATGTGTTCCACTCCCAGACGGATACCGAAGTAGCTGTGAAGCTGGTAGATTACTACTACAAAAAGTACCTGGGCACCCCTGTGGATGCTCTGAACCACGCACTTGTCAGAATCCGCGGCTCTTACGCGCTGGCAGTCATGTTCCGGGATTATCCCGAAGAGATCTACGCTGCCCGTAAGGACAGCCCCATGATTATCGGTATCAAGGACGGCGAGAGCTATCTGGCTTCCGATGTGCCCGCAATCCTCAAGTACACCAGAAATGTTTACTACATCGGCAATCTGGAACTGGCACGGCTGACCAAAGGCAATGTGATATTCTTCAATCTGGACGGTGAAGAAATCCAGAAAGAGATGAAAACCATTGAGTGGGACGCCGAAGCTGCCGAAAAGGGCGGCTACGAACACTTCATGCTCAAGGAAATCCACGAGCAGCCGAAGGTGGTGCAGGATACCATCAATTCGGTGATGAAGAACGGTACCATCAGTTTTGACAGTGTCGGTCTGACCGATGAGGATATGCGCAGCATCCAGCAAATCTACATTGTTGCCTGCGGTTCCGCATACCATGTGGGCGTTGCTGCACAGTATGTGATTGAATCTCTGACCAGCGTAAATGTGCGTGTGGAGCTGGCTTCCGAATTCCGTTACAGAAAGATGAAGCTGATTCCCGACAGCCTGATGATCGTCATCAGTCAGTCCGGTGAAACGGCTGACACACTGGCGGCGCTCCGCATGGCAAAGGATACGGGCATCAAGACCTTGGGCATTGTGAATGTGGTCGGCTCCTCCATTGCCAGAGAGGCGGACAATGTGCTGTATACACTGGCAGGCCCTGAGATTTCCGTGGCGACTACGAAGGCATATAGCTGTCAGTTGGTGGCAGGCTACCTGTTGGCCTTGCAGTTTGCAAAGGCAAGGGGCGAAATCACCGATGCACGGTTTGATCAGTTGCTTGCAGAGATCAACACCATTCCTGAGAAAATTCAAAAAATTCTTGACGATGACAAAGAACGCATTCAATGGTATTCTGCAAAGATCGTCAATATCAAGGATGCTTTCTTCATCGGCCGCGGCATCGACTACGCCATCGGCATGGAAGGCAGCCTAAAACTCAAGGAGATCAGCTATATTCACTCCGAGGCGTATGCTGCAGGTGAACTGAAGCATGGTCCCATTAGTCTGATTGAAGACAATACCGTGGTATTTAGCATTGCAACACAGCGTGATCTGTATGAAAAAACTGTCAGCAATATGGTAGAAGTCAAGAGCCGCGGCGCAAAGCTGTTTGGTCTGACGACCTACGGCAACTACGCCATGGAAGACACTGCGGATTTCACCGTGTATATTCCGAAGATTGACGATCTCTTTGCAGGCAGCCTGTCGGTAATCCCTCTGCAGCTACTTTCCTATCATGTATCGGTGGGTAAGGGCTTCGATGTCGATAAGCCCAGAAATCTGGCAAAGTCTGTAACCGTAGAATAATCCCCCGTAGAGAAAGTGAGGATATCCCATGTACACATCCCTTGTCGTTATGGCTGCAGGTCTTGGCTCACGCTTTGGCCAGGGTATCAAACAACTAACGCCGGTGGGGCCAAACGGAGAAATCATCATCGACTATTCTGTTCATGATGCCGTGGAAGCCGGGTTCAACAAGATCATTTTTGTGATCCGAAAGGATCTGGAAGCCGATTTTCGCGAGATTATCGGTGATCGCTTGGCGACGACTTGCGACTGTGAGATCGCCTATGCCTACCAGAATATCGAAGATATTCCAGAAGGCTGCACGGTACCGGAAGGACGCAAAAAGCCTTGGGGTACCGGTCATGCAATTCTGGCTTGCAAGGGGTTGATTCACGAACCGTTTGCCATTATCAACGCAGATGATTATTACGGCAAAACGGCATTTGTCAAGCTGCATGATTATCTCGTTGCTCACGGAAATGAGCCGTACCACTACTGCATGGCAGGATTTATTCTGGAAAACACTTTGAGTGAAAACGGAACAGTCACCCGTGGCATATGCACTGTGGACGACAATGCGAATCTGGTTACGGTGCAGGAGACCGCCGGTATCATCCGTACAGCAGATGGCGCGCAGTCTGAGAACGGCTCTGTCGATCCACAATCGTATGTTTCCATGAATATGTGGGGTATCACACCAGAGTTTTTGGATACACTGGAATCTGAATTTGCAGCGTTTTTTGCAAACCTGACTGATGACACTGCGCTGAAAGCGGAGTTTTTGCTGCCAATGGTGGTAGACAGTCTGGTGCAGCAAAAGCGCGCAACGGTTGCCGTACTGGAAACCACCGACCGTTGGTTTGGCGTTACCTATGCCGAGGATCGGCCTGTGGTACAAGCAGCGTTCCGCAAGCTGGTGGCAGACGGTGTATATCCCTCCCCTCTTAGATAATCTCAATATCAGCCGCGGTTTCACAGACAAACCAACAGTGAACATATCCACAACCAAATCATAAAAAACAAAACGGATAGAGGCAGTTTGTGCTCCTATCCGTTTTTTGATTGTGCGAAGAATTTTCCTTCCTACCCCCATTCCTGCGATCAACCGATGTTGAACATAGCAAACGGAACAAGGGGCAACCGATCATTCGACAAATGGGAAGTTGTAAGGGAGATAAGTCAGAAGGTGTCTTTATCTGAACCTATACTGTTTTCATCAAAAAAATATTCCGCTTTTTTATCCAAGCAATGAACATCTCAGAATTTAGCAAAATAATCAGATAAACTGGCGGCGTAGTATTCACCGTCTTCATCAAGATACTCATATAAATAGATTGTTCCATCGGGTTTAAGAACAAAATACCCTCCGGCACCATTTCCTGCAAAGACCGTTCCTTCATCACCATATAAATCAAAAAAGCTTTTGGTTTCCGACTTAATTTCATCAAATGAATAGACTATACTGCCTATTACAAAAGGTTTTCTGTCATTAGCATCAGGATATGTCATTAATTCTTCTATTCCATCACTAACCTGTAAAATGCTTAACAATTCATTAGGAATCACTTTCTGTGCTTCATCAAATTGTTTTTCATCTATCGGCGAGCATAGCTGACAAGTATCGCCATATTTTTGCTGTATCAGATTGATGATATTCATAGCTTAGAACACCTCTGTTAAATTTCGATTTGTCGTGCAGATTATCAACTCGACTCACTCATTATATCATAAGCAGCCAAAATTTTCAATATAGAAAACCAAAGCCGATAAAGAACAGAGGGCTTGCGATCACACAAGCAGCAAACGCTTCATGACGGTGAAATCTGCGGCGGTAATCATGTGATCGCTGCGGTGCAGGTCGCCTGCCTGCCAATCGGTAAGGGTACCGTCGCCTGTCAGGAATTTCTGCATCATGACCACATCAGCCATATTGAATTGACCGTCTGCGTTGACGTCACCGATAATCGTTCTTGCGACTGCTGCCGGTTCCAGCACAAACTTCTGACCATCGCCGCCCCAGTAATCCCACTGGCAGATATTGGCACCGCTTTCTGTGCTAATCTCGTAAACATCCAGGCAGGATTGCTGATCAGATACCACAGTCAACAGCGCATAGGATCCGTCACGATTGCATTGCAGCACAAATTTCTGCGCAGCACTGCCTGCATCGGCTGCCACAATGATATTATTGCCGTCGGCAGCGTCACCATGATCAACGGTCAGCGCATTGCCGCTTGCATCAAACAGCGAATAGCTACCGTCATCGTTGCGCTGCACCTGCCATACCTGCGCATCATCGCTCTGAATGACATTGCTGTTTTCGATGGAAAGCCACTTGCTGCTGTTCACATTGCGGATAGTATATGCACCTGCATTAACCTTGGGATATACAGGCTGAATGCGCCACAACTGGCAATCACCATCCCAGAATTCCCACTGGTTGATGTTGCCGCCGTTTTCGGTAGACCACTCAAACACATCCAGACCTGCGGCATCACCTGAACATTTGGAAACGATACCGTAATAGCTGCCACTCTTGATCAGCTTCCAAAGCTGATGGTCTGCACCGCTAAACTTTTGCAGCTCTACATTCAGACCGTTGGTGGCGTCACTGCCGTCTACGGACAGGCACATTGCTTCGTCTGCCATGGATACAATACGGCAATATCCATCTGCTTCTGCAATCAAACGCCACTCCTGTGTGCTTTCCGCAGATTTGCTCCACTGCTGCACATTGGTGCCTGCGGCGGTTTGATGATCCGCCAGAGAAAGTGCCATGCCACTGTTCTTGTTGAGAATCTGATAGGAAACACCGTTGAGCAACGTGGTATCACCAATGATTTTGATGGCACTTGTACCGTTTGCGCTGTCAGGATGATAAACCAGACTGCTGTCTGCATTGGTATAGTCGATTTTGCCCTCACGTGCAGTGCCGTTGTAGGCAACGGTTTTTACGCCCCATACTGTCTGATTATTGCTGCCCACTGCGGTAAAGGACATCACAACCCGATCCTGGTTGGTTTCATCCTGCGCAGCCAGAAAATAGCCATGGTAAGTTTTGCCGTCTACTGTGATTACTGCAGCGGAGCTGTCCGCAGCCTGCTGCCATGTGCCGCTTTCCGCACCAGTGATGGTACCGTCTGCATTGAGCTGAATGCTGCTGTAATGATGCACAGTACCAGAGGTATCCGTGCCGTGATCAATGAATTCATAGCTGCCAACAATATCGTTTTCCTCATAGCCAAACTCCGCCATCACATCGCCGCTGTACTCATATGGCGCAACCACAGGCCAGCCCTCGCTATTAAAATACATGGAATGCACGCGCACCTCATGATACTCATTGCCGTTATTGAATCGGGCGTGATTCAGCAGATACCATTGACCGTCATCATCCCGCAAAACGGAATTATGGCCGCAAGCCATATACGCTGTAGAAAGCGAACTGAACTGATAATTGCCCATGACCTTCAATCCAATGCTGTCAAGATCGGAATTGGCACGCAGCACTGCAGCGTTGCCTGCAGGGTCAACATAGGGACCGTCGGCATTCTTGGAACGGAACACACGCATATTGTATCCGCCGGTTGCAGTCAGACCGCCGTAAGTGACCCACAGATAGTAGTAACCGGTGTCCGGATTGTACTCGATAAAAGGTCCTTCGCCGGATTTGAAGTATCCGCCGGAAATTTTGGTGCCAAAATAGCTGTCGATCATTCTGCCATCGGCGGTAGTGCCGGACTTCGGATGAATACATCTGCCAGTTGCCGGATCAAGTGCAATGGTAAAAATACCGCCTGACCATGAACCGTAACACATATACATCGAGCCGTCCTCATCGTAGTATATGGTAGGATCAATGGCATTGGGGAACAGATTGTTATTATAATTCGTGCCGCTAAACCATTGATCATTCCATGTGACCGCACCTGCTGCCATCAGCTCATCAATATTGGTGGATGTATACTTGCGGTTGACATTCTTGGTGGAACTGGTCGCATAGCTGTCGTTCGCGGTAAAGCCCGAATAGATCAGGGTATCGATATACTGATAGGGTCCCTCGGGATTTTGCGACACAGCAAATGCAAGCACAGAACGCATATAAGTCGAAGTGGTGCAGAAATACATCATATACGCGCCTTTGGAACCATCCGGATTGATATAATCGGGGTTGTAGATCACATCGGGTGCCCAAACGGAAAAACCGCCTTCACAATCCTCCAGATTTTCACCTGCCCACGCAAACGCTCCTGCCAGATTCTGCGAAAGGTTCCCGAAGATCACATTGTTGGTGGTGGCATAACCGTTGGTGAAACGTGTCCAATTCTGTAAATCGTAGGATTTTGCGGCATCAATATGAGAGCCGAACACATAATAGGTACCGTTTTCATCCTTAAACACCGACGGATCATGGACCGAAACTCGTTGTTTTGGCGTTGCTGCCGTTGCCAGCATTTGTGCTGCTGAGGGCACTGCCGTAACCGTCAGCAGACTTGCCAACACTGCCGATAACACTCTTTTGAATTTCATTTCAAATCCTCCTTTATCTTCTTCGCATAAAATGACCCATAATAACAGTATATCATAGTTTTCGTCAATACACAATGATATATTGTGGCAAAATAGTTACAAATCATATCGTCTTATCACAATGCATCAGAATACAGGTACTGCCACTCCATTGGGACGGCGTTCAGCCGACTTCTGCCGTAATTTCTCCCATGAATATACCACACCCAGAAAAAGAAATCGCCCACAGCAACGATCTACGGTATCGTGAATGTGCAAACAATCACATACCGAAAGAATCGCGCTATGGGCTTTTTTGCATAGTATCACTGAAACAAGCCAACATCAACATCAACACCTGCACCGGAAGGCGCAGAACGCAGCAAAGCGATGAACTTCACCCAATAATTGAACCAAGCGTTTGGCGGCTTCCTGTGTATCCGCTTGACTGCCAAAGGTGGAAAACCGGAAGTATCCCTCGCCGCATTTGCCAAAGCCTTCGCCGGGAGTACCGACCACCTGAATCTCATTGAGGAGATAATCAAAGAACTCCCAACTTCCCATATTATTGGGGCATCTGAGCCAAATATACGGTGCATTCTTGCCACCGCAATACCAAATACCCAGCTTGTCAAGTGCCCGCATAATCACCTTGGCATTCTCTTTATAGATTTTGATGTTTTCATTGATCTGACGTCTGCCCTCATCTGTGAAAACGGCGGCAGCGCCTTTTTGTATGATATAGGACACGCCGTTGGTTTTCGTAGTACGATTGCGCACCCACATATCATTGAGGTTCATACCGTTTCGCACAAGCTGCTTGGATATCACAGTATATCCCAGTCTTGTGCCCGTGAAGCCTGCTGTTTTCGAAAGAGAACAAATCTCAATGGCACAGCGTTGCGCACCCTCCAATTCAAAAATACTGTGGGGCACAGTGTCGTCCTCAATAAAAGCCTCGTATGCCGCATCAAACAAAATCACCGAACCGTTTTCATTGGCAAAGTCAATCCATGCCTGAAGCTGCTCCCTTGAAAAAACTGCGCCTGTGGGGTTATTGGGAGAACAGATATAGAGAATATCCGCTTTTGCCGCATCGCTCGGTTGCGGCAAAAATCCATTTTCCTTGCCGGAAGCGAGATGTACAATTGTTCTGCCAGCCATAATATTGGCATCCACATAAGCTGGATATGCCGGTTCAATCACAAGGCAAGTGCTTTTTCGATCAAACAAATCCAAAATATCGCCAAGCTCATCACTGGCACCACTTGAAACGAATACCTCGTCCAAAGAAAGCATGACGCCCAGCTTATGATAATGCTCGGCAATGGCTTCGCGGAGAAAAGGTGCACCGCATTCCGGCATATAGCCGTGAAAACGCTCCTTGCTTGCCTGATCGTCAACGGCACTATGCAATTCTTTGATGACGGCATCGCATAACGGCAGCGAAACATCGCCAATGCCCAGTCTGAGCAGTCTTTTATCGGGATTCTGTGCGAGATATGCTTTTGTTTTCTGAGCAATGTTATAAAACAAATAGGAATCCTTTAAGTCTGCATAGTGCATATTCGGTGTAATCATAATTCTGTTTCTCCTTCATAAACGGTCGTTGCAGGTCCTCGCATGGTGACAGTGCCGTCGGGTGCAACGGTGATATGTAATGTTCCGCCGTCCAAGACGACAGATACATCATTGTAATACTTACAGTATTTTTTGCTGATAGCGGCAGCCACGCTGGCACAGGCTCCTGTGCCGCAAGCACAGGTCACACCGCTGCCGCGCTCCCATACGCGCATACGAAGCTCGGTGTCAGATATCACCTGCACAAATTCCACATTGACCCCGTCAGGGAAAAAGCTGTGGTGCTCCAGTACAGGGCCTAGGGTGGTAAGCGGTGCATCTGCAATATCATCTACAAATATCACAGCATGCGGATTGCCCACCGATACGGGAATCAAAGAAACGGTTTGCCCATTAACGGAAAGGGTTGTTGTTTCCTCTGCGATGGCCTTGCCCATATCCACGGTGACATAGTGTACCTTGCCGCTGACCACAGATAAACTCAGGGTTTTGATACCGGAAAGGGTCTCGATGGTCAAAGTGGTTTTATCCGTGTAACCCTTGTCATAAACATACTTGCCCACACAACGGATTCCGTTACCGCACATTTTGGCTTCACTTCCATCGGCGTTGAAAATCCGCATTTTGAAATCTGCTATATTGGAGTGGCAGATATAGATCATGCCGTCACTGCCTGCTCCAAAATGCCGTTCGGATAGCTTTCGGGAAAGTTCTGCGACGTTTTCGGGTACTTCGCCGTACACATAGAGATAGTCGTTGCCAAGCCCGTGCATCTTTGTAAATTTCATCTCGATTACTCCTCATTAATGGTTGATATACCGATGGTGGTCTCCTCCAACACTTCAAGGAGCACCCTCACAGT
>JAEDLR010000083.1 GCA_016295145.1 Oscillospiraceae bacterium | reverse complement strand
AAAAGCAAGCAGAAAATCAAAAGTTTACGAATTTTCGCATACGCTCAGGCTTCTGCCCCCTCAGAATTCTTTCGGGAGATGAACCACCCGAACACACAGCCGCAGATGCCGCCGATGATATGACCCATCTGCGAGATATTGTCCTTCTGGAACAGACCGTCCATGATCTCACCGCTGAGATAGATGATTGCAACCAGAACCAGGGTGATCGGAATACGCCCCTTTTGGTAGTTGGCAAAGGAGCTGAGCAAGATCAGCATAAAGGCAATGCCGCTTGCACCCAGCAAGGCAGTGCCGGGAAAGAACAGCACCTGAACCAACCCGGTGACAAATGCCGTAACGACGATCATTTCCAGCAGTTGTTTGGAGCCGTATTTTTCCTCAAGCATCGGCCCAACAAGCAAGATCACCGTAAAATTGCCGAGAAAATGGTTGTAATCCGCGTGACCCAGAATATGCGTAAACATACGGATGTACATCATCGGGTCAAAGAGCCTTGAGCGATACACGCAGAAAAGGGTATCGGTGGATGCGCCTTTTGTGATCCTGCCAAGCACCAGCGTGAGAAATGACAGCAACGTAAAGGTCAGAATCACAGGGGCATTGTACTGAAAACGGGCGAACAATGTGCCGACTTTGCTTTTGGGTTGTTCGGACATGGTAAAAACCTCCTTTGCACTATTATAGCATAGCTGCCGCAGAAAAGCAAGTGCTGCACCGCATAAAGATGCTGCGACAGAAAAACATCCGTCCCCGATGCAAACACATCGGGGACGGGATACCATAAGATATGGAAAATGCGCCTTCAGCCTTGCGGCCCAAGATCGTCATAGGGGATCATTGCAGCCAGATACTGAAGAATCATAATGGAATCATCAGCGGTCTGTGCGCCGTCATACAGACAGTCGGCATTCAGCAGACCCTGTGCCGTGACACGCGCGCCCATATCCTCGGAAAGGAAACGGTTCAGCAGCACCACATCGCTTACCGTTACCTCGCCGTTGCAGTTCACATCGCCATAGTTGGGCTTGCTTGCTGTGCTGCGCTCCGTGGCAAGAAGCGTATAATTCACGCAGCCTGCACTCTGACCGTTTCCGCCCACAGTGACCGACTCCCCTGCGTTGACATCCAACGCATACAGATCGAAAACCACATTGTTGCTGTTTGCGATGGTCATATCGGTTTTTTTCCATGTGGAGAGCCATGCAGGTACGGGATTTACCCGCTGATCCAGTGCCACATACAGAATGATATCTTTTGCCGCAGTCACAATCGCCTGATTGTCGGTGGAACCCTTTGCTGCACAGGGGGTGATCACCGCCTCTGCGCCAAGCAATGCTTCTGGAATGGCAGTATAGGTCACATCGCGATCGGAGAACAACATATCACCCTCGGTAAGCTGGGTATCAATGCCCCAGAGCGCATACATATCGGTGTCGAGCACCTCCAGAGCCTGAATCAAATCGCCTGCAATGGGGTCATATTTGATTTGCAGCACCCATTTCTGGTTTGCAGATTTGTCACTTTCCCACTGAATCACCGGCGCGCCGTCCTCTTTGGAGCCGGAACCGATCCCCAGACAAGCTGCTGCATCGCTGGTTTTTGTGTAGATCGTGTAGGTATCATCGGAATTTTTCACAAATCGGAACAGGTTCCCATCGGTGAGGCTGCCTGTGGATACGGTAATTGCCGCACCATTTGCCGCAGAAGCTTCTGCCACATTGAGGAAGTAGGTCTTGCCGTCCGCTGCCTCGGAGCAGATGGCGTAGTAGCCCTCTGCGGCTGCCTGAACCCTCCAACCGGTGAAGCCCTCGGCACTCTGGATGGCCTCTCCCGCTGAAGCATCGGCAATGGCAAGGGGCAGACCGCTATTGCTGTTGATGATGGTATACTTGTAGGCTTCGTCGATCACCGCAGGGGTACCGCTGCTGATGCCCGTGCCATATACCACAGGATCGCCTGCCAGCTCGTTGAGGAACATCTCCACATTGGTATAGCCCTCGTCGGAAAGGTTGATCTTTGCGCCATCGGAAGGGTCATTGGGGTTCAGACCGTGTGCCTGCTCCCATGCATCGGGCATACCGTCGCGGTCAGTATCGTTGGCGGCATTGCATACACCATCGGTGCTGTGTGCAAAATTGGAGCTGTTGGGGTAACCGCCTGCATCGGATTCGCTGTCGATGATGCCTTTCAGGCCCTGCTTACTGCCCTTGTAGGTATAGGTGGTGTTGGTGACCTCCTTGATATAGCGGCTGTCGATGTAATCTCTGCCGGTTGCGGAAGTACCCCCTGCGCCCACACCTGCCAGAACGCTCTTGTATGCTTCCTCTGCGGTTTCTGTTTTGACAAAAGATTCGAAGAACGGTGTATCGCTTCTGACATCTGCATCGGTGGAATTTTTCCCGCCGGATTTTGCCTTGCCCTTTGCCCATGCATCATCGGATGCTTTCAGTGCGAAAGAGCCGTCCAGATTCTGCATGATATTACCCGAAACATACATCTTCTGCATATCGGAAGTATTGAGTTCGTTGCCGTCCGTGGAAACAACATGAAGACCGGTATTGGATACCGCGCCTGCCTTATAATAATTGTTGACAAAGTTCAGGCGGCGCACACCGCCATCTGTGGTACGATCCATCCAGTTGTAAACCACATTGTTGCGAATATCTGCCTGCCCGCCGTAGGTCACCGCGTCCTGCTCCATGGCACCGGCAAGAGACCAGTTTCTGCCCGTGCAATTGATGAGCAGATTATGGTGATAGCTGCCTGTATATCCGCCAATGGACGCGGCAAAGGCGTGGGTTTCCGTGCCGGTTCTGTCACTGTTATAGTGAACAGAATCATGGAGCGATTCGCCGATGATATTCCACTGGAACGTAATATTCTGTGCCTGACGGGAGCTGAAGCCCTCATCGGTTGCCCACGAAATGGAACAGTGGTCGATGATCGTGTGATTGCAGCTAGAAAGTCCCATGCCGCCGTGAGAGGAGCCGTTATCATCGCCCACTCTGGTACGAATATCGCGAATAACAACATCGCTGGAACCCATTGCACCGAAATCGTAAGTGGTCAGGGTAATGCCATCGCCTGGGGCAGTTTGCCCTGCCACATACACGCTGCCTGCATTATCGGGAATGCACAGCGTATCCTTCAGGGTTATGACGCCGCCCACATCAAATACCACGATTCTGGGCACGCCTTTCCAGTCATCAGTCTGCCATTGGGGATCGCACAACGCCCAGCGCAGAGAGCCCTCGCCGCCATCATTGAGATTGGTCACATGAACCACCTTGCCGCCCTGACCGCCTCTTGCAAAGCGACCGTAGCCCTCAGCGGTGGGGAAGGCAAGTCTTGCGGTGTTGAACGAAAGCACCGAGCCTTTTATCACATTGCCGCTGTAATCAATGGTATCCACGCGCCAGTAGTAGGTGTTGACGGACACATAGGAATCATCCAGCGCATAGGAAGTACCCGTGGTATTGCCCTGATAGCAGCCAGAAGCTGTGGTGGCATTGAACACCTCGTTGTAATCCGTGCCGATATACACATTGTGGCTTACGGCATTCTTGCCTGCTTTCCAGCTTAGCCCGTCCTCAATTTCAAGATGAGCCTCCTTGTCGGCAGGATATGCATGGTGGATGCCGTTGACAGGGTCGCCGCCGTCCAGTTCAAAGGCATTCAGCCACGCGTTGCCGCTGCTTGCCTTGATGGTGATTTTTGCAGAAGTGCCGCTGAACGTCACATAGCCAAGACCGGCGTCATCGGGATGGGTCACCTGATTGGGGCATGCAATGCCGCTCATGGATGTGCCGCCGCTTGCAGAAACGGTAATGCCACTGACTGACTCATTGCCTGTGGCACTGTGGTAGGTTTTCAGGGAGTGGGTACCGTTGGAAAGCCCTGAAATCTCCAGAGTCAGCGTGCCACCGCTAGTGGTATCTACTGTCGCGCCGTCCATAGTAAGATAAGAATACAGACCACTCATCCGCTGTAGCTTTTTGTTGTTCTCGCCGCGCAGCGAACCCCCGCCGGCGGTCAGCTTAAAGGTAACGCCGTTTACCGTCTTGGTAATAGACGAATCGCTGTCGATGATCCAATTGACTGCGTTTTTTGCATAGGATGCTTTTCTGCCGTCGTTTTTGTTCAGATCAACCAGAATGCGGCTACCCGCATCGGCTGCCTGCGCCACAACAGCGTTCTGCAGCGGCACGCTTGCGTAATCCGCTGTCACATTGGCGCAGCAGATGCCCAGAGCCGTGAGAAAGGCTAGGGTCTTGACAAGACTTTTGTGTGTTCTCATAATGAACCCCCATATATATATTTCGAATCCCTGTTGTTCCCTGACAATACAACAGGCGGAGCAGGTTTTTACCCACTCCGCCTTTATTATAGCATAATAGATTTTTCGAAACAATGCTTTTTCGTGACATAATACTGTCCTATCATACACAAATATGCTAAAAGATAACATGATTTGTCAAAATCAGGATAGCATTGTTTTTGAATTTCAGGATACGGTCAATCCACAACGCCTGCGATCCACTTGAGAATCAACACTGCATCATCCGCATTGGATTTACCGTCCTTGTTGGCATCGGCGTTCCGGATGCCCTGCTCAGTAATGCTGA
>JAEDLR010000033.1 GCA_016295145.1 Oscillospiraceae bacterium | reverse complement strand
CAGTCTGATTGATTTTGCGTGGTATTCTACCGCGTGGAACAGCTACGACTATACCGTCAAGAATGAAAACGGTCAGCAGGCACCTGCGGCATATACCATTTCGGTGAATGCCGCAGAGGGCGGCAGCTACCCCGCTGACGGTTGGGTCGAGGTGGAAAAAGTGACCGATAATGTATACCACTCCCGTCAGCATCTGGTGGAGATGGATGGCTACAACTGGGTGCAGATCACCGTTGATGCTGCCATGAGCAGCAGCAGTGTATCGCTGAATGTAGATATCCATAACTGCGCCCTGGGCGTAGACAGTTGGATATTCTACGGCGACAGCATCACGGCAGGGGGTATGACCACGTTTTCGACCGGAGACGGCAATTTTGCAGACCATGTTCATGCACTGAATGCCAACTACTATCCTGCACAGGAAAACGGCGGCATCGGCGGTATTTTCAGCACCGACGGCAAAAACAACATCGACCGTTGGCTTGCGGATTTCCCGGGCACCTATGTCAGCATCGCCTACGGTACCAACGATTGCTGGGGCAATCAGACGGGGGCGGAAACGTATTATGAGAATTTAGCCTATATGGTGGAGGCGATTCAGGCGGCAGGGAAAGTTGCTGTGCTGCCGACCATTCCCTATTCCACCGAGTCGGGCATCACGCCCTATATTGAGAGCTACAACCAGCAGGTGTATGCAATTTATGAAGCCTATCCCGATGTGGTAAAAGGTCCCGATTTTTACAGTATCATCGAGGAGAATCCCTCTTATCTCAGCAGCGACGGTGTACATCCCAACAGCGAAGGCTACAATGCCATGCGCAAAATCTGGGCGGAGACCGTTTATGAGAATATCTACAAGGTAGAAAGCATTCCTACGGAGCCGGTGGCAGGCGATGTCAACGAGGACGGTGTGCTTTCAGTGGCGGATATTGTACTCTTTGCAAAGCATCTTACGGGAGATGCGCCCCTGAATACCGCAAACTGGAGCATCACTGCGGATCTCAACGGCGACAACGCACTGGATGCGGCGGATTATGCTCTGGTAAAGCGTGCGGTGCTGCTCATCACGCCCATGCCGCTGTGAGGGATACAGGCATGAAGAAAACAAAAACAGCCGTTTCCGTTTTGCTGTGTGCAGTACTGCTTGGTGGATGCAGCGAGGAGAACGAAATGCTGTACATCAAAACCAGCGTGATGTACGAAACCTTCTACGATATGTATTCCTATCCCGAGGAGTATCTCGGCAAGCAGTACCACATGGTCGGTGAATTGTACGTGCATGATGATACCGACAACGGCGCGCCGATTTATTCCGTGTACTGCGAGCAGGACGGCGCAGGTTTGGGTATCGAGCTGGACTGGGACAATTTTGACGGCCTTGCGGCAGGGGATACTATTACTGTAGAGGGAAAACTGGAACAGGAATCCGGCACCCACCACGGTCAGACCGTAGAATATCTGGTGCTGCGTGTGACCATGCTCGAAAAAAGAACCGATTCTTAAACGATTGCTAAAAATCAGCAATATGCACAGAGAACAGGCACCGTCTTTGGTAAACTATCCCAAAAGCGGTGCCTGATGTTGTGAAGTTCTTGACATTTCGCATGATGTGTGCTATGATATTATCGGGTAAGGGCGATATCATCGCTTGTGATCGCCCCCAAAAGCACATACACAGTATGGAGAATTACACAAGGCACATAACATTGTAACACGCTGAACACACTGAACACACTGTACCATAAACCATGTTTTGATTTGTGGGGTTTCCAACGAAAGGGAAAGAGATGCTTGTTCGGTATGCGAACTGCATCTGTAAGGTATCCGCCTTACAATGCCGTTGAGAGGAGGAAAACCTATGTATAATACGCCTGACAAACATACCCGAAGTGCCAGCGGTCGCTCCAAGTTTGATTTTTCTGATATTGACAATCTTGACCGCGCAACAGAGGCTTTCATGAAGGAACAGCGCAAGGCACTGGGGCACCGTGCCGTCAATCTGGACGCCGTTGCCGAGCAGGGAAAGCGCGTACTGGTTTTTGTGGTGCTGGGTGCTGTTTTTGTGACAGCATTGGTGGCAGGCATCCGGTTTGGTATCTCTGATGATGCGCTGCGCGACCCGAACACATCAGTCAGCGATTCTTTTGTGGAATCGGGCACCAACCAGACCACTGACGGCAGCAGCAACGACCAGTCCAAGAATGATGCAAATGGTGCTGCGACCACTTCGGCGACTACCGCGGAGTCTACCGTCTCTGTTTCCACAGAGCCGACCACCTATCAGGAGGAGCCAACGCTTTCTACGACGCTGCCCCAACTGACGGAAAGCGGTATTGTGATACAGACCACCACTACAACGAATGGAAATCTGACTACCCTTGCAGGTACCACAACCAAGAAAACAACCACCACTCCCAAAACCACCACATCCAGAACCACGACCCTAAAGAACACCACCAGAACCACGCTGACGACAACTTCTATTACCACCGGTCGATCGACCACTTCAACATCCACAACAAGCCGCAAAACCACTACGACCACCACAACCACAACGACGACCACCACGACCACGGCGAAAAAAGCTGACCTGACGGTAAGAAGCACGAGAGTGGTATCTTGTACCGAGCAGGATTCCGGCGATTTTATCGTGAAAGTGCAGGTTTATCTGCGAAACAGGGGCGATGCCGCTGCATCCAATGTTGCTGCAACGGTTCATGCGAATAACTGCACTTATGTGTCTACAGACTCTGCAGATTGGAGCGCACAGCTTTCCGGAGGCCGTCCTGTGGCAGAGTATTTTGGTACCGTTGCCCCCGGTCAGGAGGTCTGCGTTACGCTGTTCTTTATCACAAATCGTTACCTTTCAAGCTGCTCGGCAAGCTGTACTTTCCAATGATCGGGCGGTTGGCAGCATATCCAACAGAACAAATAAAAGCCATGTTCCCAAACGGGAGCATGGCTTCTTTGTATCCTTAGAGAAAATTTCGTTTAGTTGGGTAACCCTGCAATCATTTTGAGGATCATGATCGCATCCGCAGCATCAACGCTGTGATCTTCGTTGGCATCGGCATTGCGCATTCCGGCATCTGTGATCGTCCCCATAATGGAGATATCTTCTGCGGCGTAGCGGTTCAACAGGATCACATCGTCGATTTTGACATTGCCGTCGCAATTCACATCGCCGGTTCGTGTGCCGGGGGCATCCGATGTAGTGGTTGTGGTTTGTGAGGGCGTTGTGCCGCCGTAGTAATCGCCAAGAGACTGACCGTTTGCGCCCAAGGCGATCTCGTGATCAAGGCTGATGTATACGCCCTTGTCATCCTGCCAGAGTGCAGGCTCTACAAACGCATACTTTTCCTCATCCCATTTGCTGAAGTTATCGTACACCAGACCGCCCGTATCGCCGGAGTTCTCGTTGAAGCACCAGAAGGTGTGATGAATCTTGTTCTCGATCATCAAATCGCGCAGTGCTGCCATCCATGTGCGGTTTCTGCCGTCGGCATCATGTTCCGCGTCCAAGAATCCGCCCCATTCGCCCATCAGCAGGGGCGCAATATTCTGATCGTGGATGAAGAACCAGTTATCGTACCAGCAATCCTGCATCAGTGATTCCTGCGTAAAGCCGTCATAGAACCATGTTTGTTCGAATACCAGAGGGCCGTAATCGTGGGGAGAGTATACAAGCTGATCCTGATGCTCGCCCAGATCAATTGGGAGATCGACCACGCCACGGAAGTTGCCGCCCCACCATGTGTGATGATAGTAGCTGTAGGGGTAGCGGGAGTAGTCGATGTTCTGGGAAGTCCAGTCGGCACCGTCCTCAAACTTGGGGTAGACTTCAACGCCCTCTACCAGAATCAGCAGATTGGGGTTGATGTTCAGCACTGCTGCCGCCGCCTGCTCTGCGGCGTATTTCCAGTTGTTGATGTCCGTGGATTCGTCCCATTTTGCCATCAGGTTCGGGGTATCGGCCGTGCCGTGGGGTTCGTTTTTCAGGTCAATGGCAATGATGGTGTCATCATTCTTGTAGTAGTCAGTGAACCATTCCAGCGCCTCGATCCAGTCGGCGGTATCGTACTGATCGGTGTACCATACGCTTACCTGATGTCCTGCCGATGCAGTTTCTGCGCTGTGAATATCAATAAAGATCTTCAGCCCCAGTTCGCGGCACCATTTCACGGCATAATTCCAGATATCAAAGCTGTACATACAGGTACCGCCCTCAATGCCCCCCAGCGTCAGCTCGGGATTGGAGTAGGTGTTCACCTTGATGAGCTCGTCCGGCTCGTTATTTTTCCAGCCCAGCAGAATCTGTGTGGACATCGGCACACGCAAAACATTAAAGCCGTGGTCAGCGATCTGCGTGAGCATATCGTGCATATTCTGCGACCATACGCCGTCAAATACCTGACTGCCCACATTGTAGCCAAACCAATTGCAGCCGGTCAGCCAGACGGGGTTGCCTGCCGCATCCACGATCTGGTTGCCCTCAACATGTAGCCAGTCATCTTGTGTATTGTAGGTGATGCCCGTATCCGGATCGGTGTAGATATCCGCCGCAGCGGGCATTGCCGCTGATGTGCTGCAAAGCAGCATGGTAACAGCGGTTGCCGCTGCTATCAGGGAATTGCGCCCTTTCATGAGATTGCCCCCCTCTTTCATGTATATCGGATCAATAGCCGTAGTTGGAGTTCTTTTCCTTGCGCCAGAGTACCAGCAGCACCACGCCCAGAATGATCGCAACCAGAATGCTGCCTGCGCCGATAAACACCGAAGTGCCGAGTTTGTCGAGGTTAGTGTTGGTAATCATAACGCCCTCGCACTTGGAAGAATAGGTGGAATCGTCGGTGCCGTACCATTCATGGAAGTAGCCCTCGATATCACTGGGCATCTTTTCCACTACGCCCTGAATCTCCATGGTCACATTCAGCGAGGCGTTTTCATCACCTGCTTCCAGTGCATCCAGATACCTTTCGGTACTGGAGGTGATCTCATCCAGCTTTGTATACTGCCTCTTGTTTGCGGTTTCGTACACGATAAATTGCTCGTTGTCCATCCACAGCACATAGTAAAGCTTGGAGCTGTCATCAGATGTACGGATGCCGAATTTGGTTTCGTACTCCTCAGCGCAGCAGCCTAGTGCTGCATCCACTACGCCCTCAACCAGATCGCCGTCCTTGAGCGTATGTGCAGCGGCGGTGTTATAGTTGATGACATCGCCTTTGAGGTACTTGATGTAGTGGGGCATATCGGTCAACAACACGATGCCAAGGATGAGAGCTACGAGTGCGATTGCACCCAGAACACGAGATTTTGCCATGATCAAAAATCCTTTCTTGTTTTCGGCTTAGCCGATTTTTACTTCTTGCAGGTAGTGTACCGTCAGCTTGGCAGGCGAAACGGGTACATGATGCATGGAAGCCATACAAATGCCTGCTGCCGATTGCAAAGCAAGGTGCATCGGGGCAGGGGTCACGTCGGGTACCAGCTTACCCAACAGGGAAATGCCGTCACCTACAATGGTGACGGGTGCGGCATATGCAGCAATCTGTGCGGCACATTCCACATCAGCAATAATCTGATCGTCGGTCAGGCGGCGGACAAGGCTACCGTCGCTTTCAAAAAAGGCGGCATACAGCAGATTTTGTCTTGCAGCCATTGCAGCGCAAAGAATGCCACGCGTGCCGCAGAGATTCCACGCAAGACCTTCCAGTGTGCTGATGCCTGCACATTGCTTATTCTGTGCAAATGCCATTGCCTGCATGGCAGCAACGCCGATGCGCAGACCCGTATAAGATCCCGGGCCGTTGGCGGCGGCGAATACATCAATCTCTGCGACATTGCGATTGGTATCGGCGAGCAGTGATTTTACCATGGGCAGTAAAATCTGCGAGTGGGCACGGGCGGTATACACCATCCGCAGCCCCAGCAGCGTGCTATCCTCAGCAAGGGCAACGGATGCCGTTTTGCCTGAGGTATCCACAGCCAGTGTCAGCATGAGAAATTGCCTCCTTCTACGGTGATGCTGCGCGTATCATCATCTATGCGTGTGATGGTAATGCGTACTGCATCGGCAGGAATCGCATCGGCAATATTTTCTGCCCACTCGATCACAAACACAGCGTCCTCCAGAGGGTAGTCCCAGAAGCCGGTGGTTTCCAGTGCTTCTGGGGAGGTGACGCGGTACATATCAAAATGGTACATGGAAATGGCACCCTCGCCGTGGTATTCGTTCACAAGGGCAAAGGTCGGGGAACTGACCTCATCGGGCAGACCCATACCCTTTGCAAGACCACGGGTAAAGGTGGTTTTGCCTGCACCCATACTGCCTGCGAAGGCGATGCAGGTGCCTTTTTTCATTTGCCTGCCCAGCGTTTCCGCAAAGGCTTGTGTTTCGGCAGGGGAGTGCGTCAGTATTGTCATGATGGTGTATCCTTTATGGTCAACTGCACGGTATATGCGCGGTGGAATCCCTGTGTGACTGTGCAGCAGATGGTTGCTTCGCAATGCAGCAATTCCGCCAGTGCAGATGCCGTTGCTCGCGCTACCGCACACTGTGCGTCCTCAGTAAACAGTGGGGCGATGTTGTACTTTTCCAGTGGCAGGTGCCAGATATCGGTGGAAACGGCATCCTGCTGTACGGCAAAGCAGATATGTAAATGGGTATCATACTGTGAAAACATCTGTGCGGTGCGGATCTCATACCGCAGCAGCCGCTGTTTGATATCCTCTGCCAGTGCTGCAATGGCAGCAGGCTGTTCCTGCATCAGTTGTTCCAGATATTGGCTACCGTCATACTTCTGTACAAAACCGTCTGGCACGGTAATGACCGCCTGCGCTTCAGAGATCACCCATGTTTCCTCCAGGGGGGTGATGCTGCGTTCGTCCTGGGTCACTTTGTGAGGATAGGTCGCGCTGAGAGCAGGGAACTGCGCTACAAACTGACGAACCTGTTCCGTCAGGTGCAAAATCGGGGCAGTATCGGGATTGCGGTCGCATTGCCATCCGCTTTCCGTGCGAACGAAATGCTGACGGTAGGTGCCGAGATACCGGCATATGGTGAATCCTGTGCCGTCGCTGTGCAGGCAACGGGTGAAAAGTTCGGTTGCCAGCGTATCGGGTAACCCCTGGGTTGTGTTCTGCTGCATCACGGCTTCCTCCTTTCAAGGCTTGATTGCAATCATTTTCATTATAGCATACCAAACCTGAAATTGCAAGAGCTTTTTCGCCGTACAGACGGGATTTTCCGCCGCTATATGCGTCTGCGATTCACGCTTGTGCAGCAGGGGGGCATCTCATCAGCGCGATCAAGATCATAGCATTGGGCAGAATGACAGTAAGTGCAGATCATCATACTATTATACTATCACTTACTGCCCCAAAAGTAAATAGATTTCGGCACCTTTCGTATATCGGCATAAAATCTTGGCGCGAATCTTCTCTATTTTTTCCCTTTGATCGTTGAACTTCTCTGCAAAAATTGTGTTCTAATGGGCAAATCGGTATCAGCGATAAAGGAAAATAATTGGACAGATGCCGATCTCACGCCGCTTCATTAGAAAACAGTTGACAATCACGGGAAAATATACTATAATGTATGCATCGGAATTTATGTCTGAGAAAGGATGAAACCACATGAAAATCGAAACGCAATGCCTGCACGCAGGCTATACACCTGAAAACGGCGGGCCCCGTGTGGTGCCGATCGTGCAAAGCACTACCTACGCTTTTGATTCCACTGAGCATATTGCTGCTTTGTTTGATATGCCTACCGAGCCGATGTATTCCCGTTTTGCCAACCCCACCGTGGACGCAGTGGAAAAGAAAATTGCAGCACTGGAGGGCGGCGTGGCTGCCATGTGCACCACCAGCGGTCAGGCGGCAAGTCTGCTCTCGATTTTGAATGTATGCTCCGCAGGCGACAGTTTTATTTCTGCAAGCACCATTTACGGCGGTACGGTGAATCTGTTTGCGGTGACCCTCAAGCGTTTGGGCATCGAGTGCATTTTTGTCGATCAGGAAGCAAGCATCGAGGAACTGCAAAAGGCGATCAAGCCCAACACCCGCTGCGTATTTGGCGAGACAATTGCAAATCCTGCACTGTCTGTACTGGATATCCGCAAGTTTGCTGATTTTGCACATTCCAACGGCATTCCGCTGATCGTGGATAACACATTCCCGACACCCATTCTCTGCCGTCCCATTGCATTTGGCGCGGATGTGGTCATTCATTCCACCACCAAGTACATGGACGGTCACGCGGTACAGGGCGGCGGCGTCATTGTAGACGGCGGCAACTTTAACTGGGCAAACGGTAAGTTCCCGGACTTTACCGAGCCTGACGAAAGTTATCATGGCGTGCGCTATGTGGAGAGCTTTGGCAGGGCTGCATACATCATCAAATGCAGAATGCAGCTGATGCGCGATTTTGGCTGCTATCCTTCGGCAACCAATGCATTCTACCTCAATCTCGGCTTGGAAACCCTCGCGCTGCGCATGAAGCAGTATTGCATCAATGCAAAAATCGTGGCGGAGTACCTGCAATCCCGTCCTGAGGTCGAGTCGGTCTCCTATCCCGGTTTGGAGAGCGATCCCTATTACGAGCGCGCAAAGACTTATCTGCCTGACGGTGCCAGTGGTGTGATCTCGTTTGTCATCAAAGGCGGCAGAGAAACGGCAATGCACTTCATGGATGCGCTGAAGCTGGCATCCAATGTGGTTCATGTTGCGGATATCCGCACCTGTGTGCTGCACCCTGCCAGTGAAACCCACCGTCAGCTGACCGATGAGCAGTTGGTAGCTGCGGGCATCAATGCGGGCATGATTCGCTTCTCGTGCGGTCTGGAAAATGTGGAAGATATCATTGCTGATATTGATCAGGCATTTGCAGCGATCAAGTGAATTCTGTACAACCATATAAATAGTATATGCTGCAAATTGTTTGCGCACCACATCGGTCAACCGGCAAATTGAAAAGGAAACGGATAGGGCGTTATGGCACTATCCGTTTCTTGCTCTTGCCGATAAATCGAAATTTATATGTTTCAGATCGGATTTTTGGAGGCGTATATGTTGACCTATTCGCTTATTGTTTTTTCAGCGACTGTACTTTTGGCAGTGTTCGGCGCAATGATTTATAGTGGCAATACAAAACTGATACATTCTTACCACCAAACAAAAGTTGCCGATCAAAAACGATATGCCAAGGCTTTCGGCAGGTCTGTGTTCGTGCTTTCAGCTGCCACATTGCTCAGTGGCATCGTTGCTTTATTGGGCGATTCTGATCTGGTTGTGGATATCGCAACTGCAATTCTTGTGATAGGCATAGGCGTTGGTATTGGCTGCATTGTTGCTGTGCAGAAGAAATACAACAAAGATATTTTTTGAATCCGGATTTGCTGCGCTATCGCCCACATTGCGAATCCAACGGAGGTACTTTGAGGGCGCGGATAAGCAGTTGTCAGATTACACAAAAATATGACGGAAACTTTGTGAAACTTTTCTGCTGGAAAATTTTGCGGGCTCTTGCAATCTGTGGGAATCTATGGTATACTAATAAAGCTGATTGCACAAGATATGCGTCGATGCGTGAGGTTGCGGGCGGTTTGCACGGTAATTCACGCGGAGTATGTCCGACAAACGGGCGATTTGAGATATGAACACGGTTTGTGTGTATGCAAAGAACGCGAAACCACGCGTTTTCCGACGAAGAATGCCCTGCGCTGCGCCTCCTACTGCGCCGCAAAGCAAAGAAGTCGGAATCGGGAAGGTCGCAGTCCCTTTGCGCATAGGGCGAGGGCGCTCACGCTCTGCCGGAACAAACCATGCTTGTCCAAAACATCCCGAGGCAATGGAATGCATCGGGATTTTTTATGAACGTGCGCAGGAAACACGAGGGGGCGTTGTAGGAGATGCCGCTTCGTTGCGCACATACATAAAAGCGAGCATGGCACACGAAAACGAATCATTTCTCCACAGCCCCCGGCAAAATAATTTGAGGAGGGTAATCAAGTGGCAGGCAGCGAAAAACTCAGAATCAAGGTCAAGGGCTACGAACACGCAACCGTAGATGCCGCAGCGGCAAAGATCGTTGAGGCGGCAAAGCGCGGCGGAGCACAGAAGGTCTCCGGTCCCATCCCGCTCCCGACCGACAAGGAAGTCGTGACCATCCTTCGTGCAGTACACAAGTACAAGGATAGCCGCGAGCAGTTCGAGCTCAGAACGCACAAGCGTCTGATTGATGTCATCCGCCCCACAAAGGCAACCATGGATGCACTGACAAAGCTCGAAATCCCCGCCGGTGTCGATATCGACATGGAGCTGAAATAAGTTCAGCGAAGGGGAACAGACGGCATCTTGCGAGCCGTCGGTCATGTTGATGTGAATGCATCAACCAATAACCAAAGGAGGAAACTCACAATGAAGAAAGCCATCATTGGCAAGAAAATCGGCATGACGCAGATTTTCGACGAGGCCGGTAAGGTTGTACCGGTTACTGTTATCGAGGCAGGCCCCTGCTTCGTGACCCAGAAGAAAACAATCGAGAATGACGGCTATGATGCTGTTCAGGTCGGTTACGGCACCATCAAGGCTGCCAATGTCAACAAGCCCCGCAAGGGCCACCTTGACAAGGCAAACTGCGGCTTGCTCCGCACTCTGAAGGAGTTCCGTTTCGACGATTGCTCCACCTACAATGTGGGCGACACCATCGCGGTTGATTCCTTTGCCGTGGGCGACATCGTGGATGTCAGCGGCACCAGCAAAGGTAAGGGCTATGCTGGCCCCATCAAGCGCTACAGTCAGCACAGATTGAAGGAAACCCACGGTACTGGTCCTGTTCATCGTCAGGCAGGTTCCATGGGCGCTTGCTCCTCTCCCTCCCGTATCTATAAGGGCAAGGGACTGGCTGGTCATATGGGTGCTGAGAGCGTAACCGTTCAGAATCTCGAAATCGTCAGCATCGATGCTGAAAATCGTCTCATCGCGATCCGCGGTGCGGTTCCCGGCCCTAAGGGCGGCATCGTTACCGTTGTTAACAGCATCAAGAAGGCTTAAGGAAGGAGGAAATCGAAATGGCAACAGTTTCTGTATTTGATATGGAAGGCAAGAAGGTTTCCGAAACCGAATTGAACGATGCTGTGTTCGGCATTACTCCTAACGAGGCTGTAATGCACGCTTGCGTCGTCAATTATCTCGCAAACCAGCGTCAGGGCACACAGTCCACGCTGACCCGTACCGAGGTGAACGGCGGCGGCAGAAAGCCCTACCGCCAGAAGGGCACCGGTCACGCCCGTCAGGGTTCTATCCGCGCGCCCCAGTGGTATCACGGCGGTGTTGCACTGGGTCCTAAGCCCAGAAGCTATCGTTTTGCCCTGAATAAGAAAGTCCGCCGCCTGGCAATGCTCTCTGCACTTTCCACAAAGGTGCAGGATGAGACCATCCGCGTGGTGGATCGCCTGGCAATGGACGACTACAAGACCAAGACCATCGTAAAGATGCTCAACGGTCTGGGCGTGAACGGCAAGGCTTTGATCGTGACTGCCGAAGCTGACAAGCTCGTTTACCGCAGTGCGAACAATATCCCCGGCGTAAAGACCGCTGCTGTCAACACTCTGAATGTTTATGACATTCTCAATTACGATGCATTCATCGTAAGCAAGGATGCCGTTGCAAAAATCGAGGAGGTGTACGCAAAATGAAGGCACCGCAGGATATCATTCTGAGACCGGTCATCACTGAGCAGACTATGGACATTCTGCCCACCGGCAAGTACACCTTTGAGGTAGCAAAAACCGCTAACAAGCTCGAAATTGCCAACGCTGTCGAGCAGCTCTTCAATGTTCAGGTCACCAAGGTGAATACCCTGAATGTTCGCGGACGTTCCAAGAGAGTCGGCCGTTATCAGGGCACTACCGCAAGCTGGAAAAAGGCTGTGGTAACCGTCAATCCCGAGCCCACCCCCGGCAAAGACGGCAAGAAGAGAAGAGGTACCATCGAGTTCTTCGACGGTATGATCTGAGATCCTCTTTTCGGCGTCTGAATCCGGACGCCCTGCGCCCCCTGACGCAGCTGCAAGAGTGTTACTCTTGCCCGTATGGGAGTCATGCTCCCGCAAAAAAGCATTGATTTAAGGAGTTGAATTTAGCAATGGCAATCAAAGCCTATAAGCCGACTACTCCCGGCCGCCGTGGTATGACCGTTACTGATTATTCCGGTCTTTCCAAGAACGGCCCTGAGAAGTCTCTGTGCGTGACTCTGAAGAAGAAGTCCGGCAGAAACAGCTACGGCAGAATCACCGTTCGCCATCGCGGCGGCGGCGTTCGCCCCAAGTATAGAATCATCGACTTTAAGCGTAACAAGGATGGCATCAACGCAACTGTTATCAGCCTGGAGTACGATCCGAACCGTTCCGCATTCATCGCCCTGCTGCAGTATGAGGATGGCGAGAAGCGTTATATCATCGCACCCCACGGTCTGAAGGTCGGTGATGTGGTTTGCAGTGGTCCCGATGCCGACATCAAGCCCGGCAACGCACTGCCTCTGGCGAATATCCCTGTGGGTACCTTTATCCACAACATCGAGATGTACCCCGGCAAGGGCGGCCAGCTTGTTCGCAGTGCTGGTAATATGGCACAGCTCATGGGTAAGGAAGGCGCATATGCGCTGATTCGTCTGCCCAGCGGCGAAATGAGAAAGGTTCCCGTCATCGGTAAGGCTACCATCGGTCAGGTTTCCAATATCGACCACGAGAATGTCCACTATGGTAAGGCTGGTCGTGTCCGTCACATGGGCATCCGTCCTACCGTGCGCGGTTCTGTAATGAACCCCTGCGATCACCCCCACGGCGGTGGTGAGGGCAAGTCCCCCATCGGTCGCCCCGGCCCTGTAACTCCTTGGGGCAAGCCTGCTCTGGGTTACAAGACCCGTAAGCGCCACAAGGCTTCCGATAAGCTCATCGTGAAGAGAAGAAACGGAAAGTAAGGAGAGGAGGCTGAACCATGAGCAGAAGCGTTAAGAAGGGCCCTTTCGTACAGGAAGCTCTCATGAAGAGAGTGGACGCTATGAACGCGGCCGGTGAGAAGAAGGTTTTGAAGACATGGAGCCGTTCTTCCACGATCTTTCCGGAATTCGTCGGCCACACCTTTGCAGTACATGATGGCCGCAAGCACGTTCCGGTTTATGTTACCGAGGAAATGATTGGTCACAAGCTCGGCGAGTTTGCCCCGACCAGAACCTTCCGCGGCCACGCCGGTTCGAAGACCTCGAACAACGGCAAGAAGTAATCGGAAGGAGGAATTTAGATGGCTAAGAACACTACAGCGGAGACCGTTCGTGAGCCGCAGGCAGTCGCAAAGCTGCGCCTCGCCCGCATTTCGCCCAGAAAGGTACAGATCGTTCTTGATCTGATCCGCAATCAGCCTGTTGAGGTTGCTCTGGCTGCGCTGGATCTCACCCCCAAGGCTGCTTGCCCTATCGTGAAGAAGCTGCTCTGCTCCGCAATCGCAAATGCCGATAACAACCATTCCATGAATAAGGAAGCGCTGTATGTTGCAAGCTGCAATGTAGGCCCCGGCCCGATTCTCAAGCGAATCCAGCCCCGTGCGCACGGCAGAGCATTCCGCATCAACAAGCGCACTTCCAATATCACCATTATCCTCAAGGAAAGGGAGGCATAAGTCGAATGGGACAGAAAGTTAATCCGCATGGTATGCGTGTTGGTATCATTAAGGATTGGGATTCCCGCTGGTTCGCCCGCAAAAAGGAATTCGGTGATACCCTCGTTGAGGACTACAACCTCCGCGAGTACATTAAAAAGACCCTGTATGCCGCCGGCATCGCACGCGTCGAGATTGAGCGTATTCCCGAGAAGGTTCGCATTCACATTCACTGCGCAAAGCCCGGTCTGGTGATTGGCCGCGGCGGTGCCGAAATCGACAACCTCCGCAAGAAGCTGGAGGCAAAAATCGGCAAGTCCGTTTCGGTGAACATCATCGAAGTGAAGGTGATGGATCTGTGCGCACAGCTGGTTGCCGAGAAGATCGCATCTGATCTTGAAAACCGTGTTGCATTCCGTCGCGCCATGAAGGGCTCCATCGGCAGAACCATGAAGATGGGTGCCAAGGGTATCAAGATCATGTGCAGCGGCCGTCTGGCAGGCGCAGAGATCGCCCGCTCCGAGTGCTACCACGAGGGCACTATCCCGCTGCAGACCATCCGTGCTGACATCGACTACGGTTTTGCTGAAGCAAACACCACCTACGGTCGTATCGGCGTAAAGGTTTGGATCTACAAGGGCGAAGTTCTGAAGGGTGACGCAGCCAAGGCTGCTGCCAACAAGGAGCGTTACGAGAAGAAGAACGATCGCAGAAACGATGACCGTCGCCGTCGCCGCGACGACCGCAACGGCGGTAACGATCGCAGACAGCGCCGCGATTTTAACGGCAACAACGGCGATCGCAGACCTCGTCGCGATTTTAACCAGAATAGAAGAGAAGGAGGTTCCGCAAATGCTGCTTCCAAAGAGAGTTAAGTACCGCCGCGTACACAGAGGTCGTCTGACCGGTAAGGCTCTGCGTGGCAACCGTGTAAGCTACGGCGATTTCGGTTTGGTTGCAATGGAACCGTCCTGGATCACCTCCAACCAGATCGAGGCAGCCCGTATCGCCATGACTCGTTATATCAAGCGTGGCGGTAAGGTTTGGATCAAGATTTTCCCTGACAAGCCCATCACCGAGAAGCCTGCTGAGACCCGAATGGGTTCCGGTAAAGGTTCCCCTGAGTACTGGGTCGCGGTGGTAAAGCCCGGCAGAGTCATGTTCGAGATTGCTGGCGTTTCCGAGGAGGTTGCCCGTGAGGCACTTCGTCTGGCAATGCATAAGCTGCCGGTCAAGTGCAAGATCGTTGCTAAGGAGACTGAGGGAGGTATGCAGGCATGAAAGCATCTGAAATCAGAAAGATGACCCTTGAGGAAATGAACGAGACCCTCGCAAACCTCAAGGTGGAACTGTTCAATCTCCGCTTCCAGCTCGCTGCCAATCAGCTTGAGAATACCGCTCGCCTGAATGCAGTGAAGAAGGACATCGCCCGCGTGAAGACCTGCATTCGTGCCGCCCAGACTGCGGCGAATGCCTGAGTGAAGGAGGAATCATCGTGAGTGAGACCATGGAGAGAAACCTGAGAAAGACCCGTACCGGCAAGGTCATCAGCGATAAGATGGATAAAACGGTTGTTGTCGCTATCATCGACAATGTTGCACATCCTCTGTATAAGAAGATCGTGAAGCGTACCGTACACCTGAAGGCGCATGATGAGAACAATGAGTGCCGCGTCGGTGATCGCGTTCTGTTGATGGAGACCCGCCCGCTTTCCAAGGATAAGAGATGGCGCGTCGTAAGCATCATCGAGAAGGCGAAATAATCTCGCTGTAAGAATGATGGCACGGAACCCAAAACAAACGGTTGGAAACCGTCTGTCGGATTCTGTGCAAACCGTAAAGGGAGGAAATTGCTGTGATTCAGATGCAATCCTACTTAAAGGTAGCCGACAACACCGGCGCAAAGGAGCTTATGTGCATCCGTGTGCTGGGCGGTACCCGCAGACGGTACGCAAACATCGGTGATGTTGTTGTCGCTTCCGTTAAGAAAGCAGCACCCGGCGGCGTTGTAAAGAAGGGTGACGTTGTTAAGGCCGTTATCGTTCGTTCTGCGAAGGGCCTTCGCAGAGAAGACGGCACTTACATTCGTTTTGATGAGAATGCCGCAGTCATCATCAAAGAAGACAAGACCCCCAAGGGCACCCGTATTTTCGGACCGGTGGCCAGAGAGCTGAGAGACCACGACTATGTGAAGATCCTCAGCCTTGCACCGGAAGTCCTTTGATTGGAGGTACTCGCAGATGAATAAGGTTCATGTTAAGACCGGCGATACCGTAGTGCTTCGCGTTGGCAAGCCCAGCGACAAGTACTCCGATGTCGATAAGAAGACGCTGCGCACCGGCAAGGTCGTAGCAGTCAGCCCCAAGGAGGGCAAGGTCATCGTTGAAGGCTTCAAGATGATCACCAAGCACGTCAAGCCTACCAGAGTTGGCCAGCAGGGCGGTATCGTGAAGGCTGAGTCCCCGATCTACGCCTGCAAGGTGCAGCTTGTTTGCCCCAAGTGCGGCAAGCCCACCAGAGTCGGTCATTCTGTGAAGGATGGCAAGAAGTTCCGCGTTTGCAAAGAGTGCAACGCTACATTTGAATGATAAAGGAGAACGATGATGGCTAGATTGAAGGAATATTATGCCGGCACCGTTGCTCCGGCACTGATGAAGAAGTTTGGCTACAAGAATGTGATGCAGCTGCCTCGTCTTGAGAAGGTCGTTATTAATGTTGGCGCAGGTGAAGCCAAGGAAAACGCCAAGGCAATCGACGCAATTATGAACGATCTGGGCTTGATCACCGGTCAAAAGCCTGTTGTATGCCGCGCAAAGAAGTCTGTTGCAAACTTCAAGCTCCGTGAGGGTATGCCCATCGGCGTAAAGGTAACACTTCGCGGCGAGAAGATGTGGGATTTCGTTGATAAGCTGTTCAATGTTGCATTCCCCCGTGTTCGCGATTTCCGCGGTATCAACCCCAACTCCTTTGACGGCAAGGGCAATTACTCCACCGGCCTCAAAGAGCAGTTGATCTTCCCTGAGATCGAGTACGACAAGATCGATAAGGTGCGCGGTATGGATATCAACTTCATTACCACTGCATCCACCGACGAAGAGGCCAAGGAGCTGCTTACGCTTCTGGGCGCACCCTTCGCCAAGTAATCAGGAGGAGCATATGGCAAAGAAAGCTATGATTTTAAAGCAGCAGAGAGCACCAAAGTTCTCTACACGTGCATACAACAGATGCAAAATCTGCGGCAGACCCCATGCCTATCTCAGAAAGTTCGGTATTTGCCGAATTTGCTTCAGAGAGCTTGCACACGACGGTCAGATCCCCGGTGTCAAGAAGGCTAGCTGGTAAACCGACGATAGAATAGGAGGTCATTCGGCATGCAAATTTCCGATACAATCGCGGATCTGTTGACTCGAATCCGCAATGCAAATACCGCAAAGCACGCCACGGTTGACATTCCTGCTTCCAACATGAAGAAGGCGATTACCCAGATCCTGCTGGACGAGGGTTACATCAAGAGCTTCCAGGTCATCGAGGACGGCAAGCAGGGTATCATCCGCATCAACCTGAAGTACAGCGATAACAGAACGCCTGTCATCAGCGGTCTTCGCCGCGTATCTAAGCCCGGTCTGCGTATTTACAGCAGCTGCGAGGATATGCCGAAGGTTCGTAAGGGTCTGGGCATTGTCATCGTTTCCACTTCCAAGGGCATCATGACCGACAAGAAGGCCAGAGAGCTGAATGTCGGCGGTGAAGTGCTCGCTTATATCTGGTAAGGGAGGATCGTACAATGTCAAGAATCGGAAGACTGCCTATCGCGATTCCCGCTGGCGTTACCGTTACTGTTGACGAGAAGAACCTCGTTACCGTAAAGGGCCCCAAGGGCGAGAACAGCTATCAGGCAAACGCAGCAATGAAGATTGCTGTTGAGGGCGCACAGATCACCGTGACACGCCCCAATGATCTGAATGAAAGCCGCGCACTGCACGGTCTGACCAGAACCCTGATCGCAAACATGATCCATGGCGTAAGCGAAGGCTACAGCAAGACACTGGTCATCGAAGGTGTTGGTTACCGTGCTACAAAGGACGGCAAGAAGCTGGTTATGAACCTTGGCTACTCCCACCAGGTCATCATCCCTGAAATCGACGGCATCACCATTGATGTACCCAACGCAAACAAGATTGTCATCAACGGTTACGACAAGCAGGTCGTTGGTCAGTTTGCCGCTGAAGTCCGCGAGAAGCGCCCCCCCGAGCCTTACAAGGGCAAGGGCATCCGCTACGAGGGCGAGTATATCATCCGTAAGGAAGGCAAAGCCGGCAAGGGCAAGAAATAAGGAGAAAGGTGAATTGCTATGGTAAAGAAAATTGACAGCAACAAAGCCCGTCTCAAGAGACATCGCAGAGTTCGCGCTAAGATCTCCGGCACGCCCGAGCGCCCCAGACTGAGCGTATATCGCTCCACAAAGCACATCTACGCACAGCTGATTGATGATGTGAACGGTGTGACCATCGTTTCCGCATCCAGCCAGGATAAGGGCTTTGAGGGCAATGGCGGCAATAAGGAAGGCGCACGTATGGTTGGCGCCGCGATCGCCAAGAAGGCTGCTGATAAGGGTATTTCCAATGTGGTATTTGACCGCGGCGGTTACCTGTATCACGGCAGAGTGCAGGAGCTTGCAGACGGCGCCCGCGAGAACGGGCTGCAGTTCTAAAGAAGGAGGGAATTCGATTGGCACTGATTGACGCATCCAATATGGAGCTTATGGAGAAGGTCGTTTCCATCAACCGTGTTAGCAAGACGGTGAAGGGCGGCCGCATCATGAAATTCTCTGCCCTGGTTGTTGTAGGCGACGGAAACGGCGTTGTTGGCTTCGGCATGGGCAAGTCCGGTGAAGTGCCGGACGCTATCCGCAAGGGCATCGAAGATGCAAAGAAGAATCTTGTTCGCATTTCCCTCCGTGGTACGACCATTCCTCACGAGGTAGTAGGCAAGTTCGGCGCAGGCCGCGTTTTGATGATGCCCGCTGCCCCCGGTACCGGTGTTATCGCGGGTGGTCCCGTTCGTGCGGTCATCGAGGTTGCTGGTATCCAGGATATCCGTACCAAGAGCCAGCGCTCCAACAACCCCTTCAATGTTGTGCGTGCCACCATCAACGGTTTGATGGAGTGCACCGACGCGAAGTCTGTTGCTGAGAAGCGCGGCAAGACAACTGCTGAGATTTTCGGCAAATAATCGGTTAGGAGTGAGCTGTTATGGCAAAGAATGTAAAGCTCGTCAAGAGTCTGATCGGCTGCAAGCAGGACCAGATTGCAACTGCTCATTCTCTTGGTCTTCGCAAGATCGGTGACTGCACCACGCAGCCCGATAATGCGCAGACACAGGGCAAAGTCCGTAAGATTTCCCACCTCGTTGAGGTAACTGAAGCTTAATGCAAGGAGGTGCGAACCATTGAAGATTCATGAATTGACTCCTGCTGCTGACTCCAACCGCGCGGTTAAGAGAGTCGGCAGAGGACACGGTTCCGGTAACGGCAAGACTGCTGGCAAAGGCCACAAGGGTCAGAATGCCCGTTCCGGCGGCGGCGTTAGAATCGGTTTTGAAGGCGGCCAGATGCCTCTTGCAAGACGCATTCCGAAACGCGGCTTCAACAACATTTTCGCTACTCGCTATTCCACCGTTAATGTCGGCGATCTGAATCGCTTCGTTGACGGCACTGTTGTGGATACTGAGTTGCTGATCGCTTCCGGTCTGCTCAAGAAGATCGAGAACGGCGGTGTAAAGGTTCTGGGCAACGGTGACCTGACTGCAAAGCTGACCGTGAAAGCTGCGAAATTCTCTGCGGCAGCAGCAGAAAAAATCGAGAAGGCAGGCGGGAAAGCTGAGGTGATGTAGTGTGTTCAAAACCATGGCTAACGCATGGAAGATTCCGGATATCCGCAAGAAGATCCTGTTCACACTGTTTATCATCGTGATTTTCCGCTTGGGAAGTGCAATTACCGTTCCGTTCCTCGATACGTCCGTGGTTGTTTCCTGGATGGAGCAAAAGGCGCAGGGCGGCAACTTCCTTGAGTACCTGAACATTCTTACCGGTGGTGCGCTTTCCAAAGCCACACTGTTTTCCCTGGGTGTTACCCCTACTATCAACGCAAGCATTATCATTCAACTGCTGACTTACGCACTGCCTCCGCTGGAACGACTTCAGCAGGAGGGCGAGGAAGGCAGAAAGAAGCTCAATGTGATTTCTTCCTTTGTGGCACTGGGTCTGGCAGCCTTCATGGCAGTCGCCTACTACCTTACACTGAAGAATATCAAGGGCGATGACGGTAAATCCGCTGTTTTGTATACCACCGGCGGAGAAGGCATCTTCGCAATGTTCGTCATCATCGGCTGTTTTATTGCCGGTTCTTCGTTGATTATTTGGATGGGTAACCGTATCAATGAGCGCGGCATCGGCAACGGTATCTCCATGATTCTCTTTGCCGGTATCGTTGCAAGATTGCCTGAAGAAGTTGGCAGACTGGCAGGTCTGGTGATTGATGACCCCAAGAACTACTTTGCACTGGTGTTGGTTTACGCCGTCATTTTTGTGGCAATGATCGTGGGAATCGTCATCATGAACGAGGCAGAGCGCCGCATTCCCGTGCAGTACGCAAAGCGTGTTGTTGGCAGAAAGCAGTATGGCGGTCAGTCCTCCCACCTGCCCATCAAGGTATGTATGTCCGGCGTTATGCCGATCATCTTCGCAATGAGCTTTATGTCCCTGCCCTCTACCATCGCCATGATCCGCGAGCCGGTCAAGGTGATTACTGAGGATACGGGCCTGGGCGAGAAGATCTACTACTACTTCATCAACTTCTTCAATATGCAGAGCATCCCTTATGCAATTCTCTACTTCATTCTGATTATCGCATTCAACTTCTTCTATGTTTCGATGCAGTATAATCCGATTGAGATTGCAAACAATCTGCGTCAGTCCAATGGCGGCATTCCCGGCATTCGCCCTGGCAAGCCTACCTCTGACTACATCCAGAGGGTCCTCTCCAAGCTGACTTTGGTCGGTGCAGTGTATCTGGGTATTATCGCAATTTTCCCGATCATCTTCCTGCGCATTACCAGACTGAATGTTTCGGCTATGAGTGGTACTTCCATTCTCATCGTGGTCAGCGTTGCCATTGAAACTGTCCGTACTTTGGAATCCCAGATGATGATGCGTCATCATAAGGGCTTCCTCGACTAAGTAATAGGAGGCTGCTATGAATCTGATTCTTTTGGGCGCCCCCGGCGCAGGCAAGGGTACACAGGCAGAAGCGATCTCCGCTAAGCTTGGCATTCCGCAGATCTCTACCGGCAATATGCTTCGTGAAGCCGTCAAAAACGGCACGGCACTGGGCTTGCAGGCAAAAGAGGCGATGGACAGCGGCGCATTGGTTTCTGATGAGATCGTCATCGGTATTCTCAAAGATCGCATTGCCGAACCAGATGCCGCAAAAGGCTTCATTCTGGATGGGTTCCCCCGTACAGTCGCGCAGGCTGAGGCTCTGGATACCATGGGCGTGAACATCGACAAGGTACTGGAGATTTATGTTCCCGATGAGCGAATCTGCGCAAGAATGTCCGGCCGTCGCGTGTGCGAGGCTTGCGGTGCGTCTTACCACATCGAGTATAAGCCCACTGCGGTTGAGGACGTTTGCGACAAGTGCGGTGCGAAAACCGTGCAACGCGCTGATGACGCTCCCGAAACGGTGCTTTCCCGCCTGGCGGTTTACCGCGAAAAGACGGCTCCGCTCAAGGAGTTTTACGGAAAGACCGGTAAGCTTCTGACCGTTGAGGGTCAGGAGGAAGTCGCAGATACCACAAAGCTCGTGTTTGAGGCTTTGGGTGTCAACGACTGATGGAAGAGGGGAGTTTCGATGGTCACAATCAAGAGTGCTTCCGATATCGAAAAGATGCGTGAAGCCGGTAAGATCGCAGCCAATGCGTTACAGGTTGTGGGTCAGAAGATCCGCCCCGGAATGACAACCAAGGATATTGACAAGATTATTCACCGCGAAATCACGGCGCACGGTGCAAAGCCCAGTTTTCTTGGGTACGGCGGTTTTCCCGCCAGTGCTTGTGTGTCGGTCAATAACGAGGTCATTCACGGTATTCCCTCCGATCACCGGAGAGTCGCCGAGGGTGATATCGTCAGCGTTGATGTTGGTGCCTTTTATAAGGGCTTTCACAGCGATACCTGCTATACTTTTGCCGTGGGGGAGATTTCTCCCGAGGCAAAGGCATTGCTGCAAACGACTGAGGAAAGTCTTTACGAAGCAATCAAGGTTGCAAACATCGGTGCGCGGCTGGGCGATATCTCCCACACCGTGGAGGCATATTGCAGAGAGCGAGGCTACGGCATTGTGAAGCAGTATTGCGGACACGGAATCGGACGGAATCTCCACGAGGAGCCGGAAGTTCCCAACCACGGCAAACCGGGGCACGGTATGCGTCTGGTGCAGGGAATGACCATCTGCATCGAACCGATGATTAACGCCGTTGGCGATGAGATCATTCAGTTGCCCGATGGATGGACCGTGATTACCAAAAGCGGATCGCTCTCGGCGCATTTTGAGCACGAGGTGCTGATTACCGCAGACGGCCCCGTGATTTTGACGCTGCCTTGACGGAGGAGCTGGCATGGAGCAGAAAATAACCTGTCCCGTTGGTACCGTGGTACTGGCAAAGGCAGGCAGAGATGCCGGTCGCTTTTTCGTAGTGGCTGCAGTCGATGGCAGAGATCTGTTCATCGCAGACGGGCAGCGCAGAAAGCTTGCACATCCCAAGCGGAAGAATTCCGTTCATGTGCAGAAAACCGATCATGTTCTGAAGTTGGATGGCATGAACGACTGCCAGCTGCGGAAAGCACTGGCACCCATGCAGCCGACAAAGGCAGATCGAACCAGATTGAACGACTCAGGTCGTAAGGAGGTCATCGACGATGTCGAAACAGGATGTCATTGAGGTAGAGGGTGTTGTCACCGAAGCATTGCCCAATGCGATGTTCAAAGTCGAGCTGAAGAACAATCATGTGATTCTGGCGCATATCTCCGGCAAGCTGAGAACGAACTATATCCGCATCGTTCCCGGTGACCACGTTACCGTTGAGATGTCGCCCTATGATCTTACAAAGGGCAGAATCACCTGGCGCGC
>JAEDLR010000032.1 GCA_016295145.1 Oscillospiraceae bacterium | reverse complement strand
CCGCGAATGCCGTCCTGTACAGGAATCATATTTTCGGGGTCGCCGCTGCTGCGAAAGCGCAGTACCCATTGTTCGCCCTTTGCGATACGGGCGGCAATCTCATCGTATGAGCGCTCCCGGCAATCCGCCCATTTGCCATAGTAGCCGATATTTTCTTTCTGCGCCATCTGTGCATCGCGCATGGCAGCAAGATGCTCCTCGGAGCAGAAGCAGGGGTAAGCCAGTCCACGTTCTACCAGCGATTTGGCAACAGTCTGGTAGAGCTCCTTGCGCTGCCGCTGGCGGTAGGGACCGTAATCACCGATCTCTCCGTCAACGGTGGCACCCTCATCAAACTTTATGCCGTAGTAGTGCATGGAATCCATCAATGCCTCTACCGCGCCCTCCACCTCGCGCTTCTGGTCGGTGTCCTCAATGCGCAGATAGAATACACCGCCTGTCTGGCGGGCAAGGCGCTCGCCGACAGCGTTGTACAGGTTGCCCAGATGAACGAATCCTGTGGGGGAAGGGGCAATACGGGTGACCACCGCACCCTCGGGCAGATTACGCTTGGGATAACGGAGTTCATAATCTTCAATGGTTTTTGTAATATTTGGGAACAACAGTGTAGCCAGTGCCTGATGATCCATGGTTTTCGCTCCTTTATGAAAAATACATACACCACTAGAGTACCACAGAATCGCTGTTTTGTCAAGGGGCGGCAATGCCTGTCTTCGGGGACGGAGCTCCATGCAGCAAAGGGTTTCCATGGATTGCCAACGATCTCTTTACAAAATGAAAGAATTATGCTACAATAATATCACCAAAACAAGGAGTGATTCCCATGCTGAAATTTACCGAATTGAATACCGCAGCAGTTGCTGCACTGTTTCCGCAGGCTGAGCATACCGCGCTGCATCATTTTCCCGATGCACAGCCTGTGCTCACCATTCAAGACGGCGACACGCCCATCGGGTACGCTTTGCTGCAACAGGATGCCAATCGTGCATGGCTGCGCCACATCTACATTGCAGAGCCGTACCGCAGACAGTATCTTGGCAAGACCCTGATGGGCGTGGTAGCTTCCAAGGCGGTGCAATGGCAGCAGTGGCAGTTGTTTGCCCATACGCCTGCTGATGCCGTTGCGGCTGCATTTTGTCAGGCAGTGGGGTTTGCCCCCCTTGCCAGTGACGCAACTGTACTCGCACTGGATCTGACTGACCCCACCGGTATGCGTCATGGCAAATAAGCAGCATTCTCTGCCCAAGCGATGCCGTGCTGCTTTACGCAGTATTCTGCTGTTTGGTCTGCCGCTAATCTGCGGTGTGGCTGCCCTGGTAAACGGTGCTGCAAAGGGTGATACTGCCGCGGCAGTGCCATACGGTGCGCAGCTTGCCGAATTTTACAACAGCCTGCGTTTACGGGCAGGGGGCGATATGATCGGCGCGGTATATGTCACAAACGACCGTATGCTGCGCTTTCATACGGATTATGACAACGATCGGGTACAGCAGCTGATCACGCAGGTCAATGATTTTGCCGCAGCACAAAGCGCCCCTGTTTACTGGGTCGGTGTACCCACTGCCGCGGGCATCTATGCCGAAACGCTGCCTCCCAATGCACCGCAAGCAAATGAACAGGCACTGCTGATCTCTGCGGCGGATGCACTGGATGATGACATCACGAATATTGAAATCTACAGTTGGCTGTATGCCATGCGCAATGAATCCATTTACTACCGTACCGATACCCATTGGACAAGCTACGGTGCGTATTCCGCGTACCGCACTGTCATTCGCAAACTGGGATTCTCTGCACTGGGCTATGACCGTTTTCGCATCACGCACCTTACGGCATCCTATCATGGAGATCTGGCAGCAGAAACGGGTTATTATCGCATTACTCCCGATGTGGTCGATCTCTACCAGTGCGAAAAGGGTACAAGCTGCACAAATATCACGGTATTTGCTGCAGATGGTACACAAACGCAGGCGGATTCCCTGTACGATACACAGCTTTGTGAAGATGCCGCACGGCTGGCATACGAGGCATACAAGATATTTCCGGCGGCAGATGCCCCTATGCTGCAAATCGAAACCGATTTGAAAAACGGCAGGCATCTGCTGCTGCTCACCGATGATTTCGGCGCGGCAATGATTCCTTTTCTGACGCAGCACTATGCCGGGATCACAGTGATCAACACACAGTGCGCAGACAGCAACCTTGTAGACACCTTGGAACATGACTTTACACAAATCCTGATTGTATGCAGTGCCGATACCATTGCCGGTGGGCAATGGTGGGGAAATGCTGCAACCTGAACCCACGAAAGGAATGATCGCATATGGCAAAGAAAAAGACCGGCGGGCGAAAAAAAACATCTGCACAGAATCTCCGGATGCAGGAAATCAAAGCGGAAAAGCGTGCCTCCGCCAGAGCAGAACGCCAGCTGCAGCGGCGCAAAAAGCTTCTGCGCATCACAACGATCACAGCAGCAAGTGTTGTGGCTGTGGCAGCCGTTGCTGTGGGTGCAGTGTATCTGGTAAGGCGCAGCGGCGTGTTGCTGCGTACACAAACGGCGGCATCTACCAAACATTATTCCCTCAGCAATGCTGCGTACTGCTATTTTTACGATCAGTGCTACAACAACTACATCGACTATTTTGAAGCAGCGGGTAAACAGCTTGCATTTGATCCCACGAAAAAATTGCGCAATCAGCAGACCACCGACGGCACCACATGGCATGATTACTTTTTGCAGAGTACCAATTCGGTGGTGCAGAATCTGCTGCAGTACTGCGAAATGGCGTACGATGCGGATTATCACCTGACTGAGGAACAACTGGCGACCTGCGCCAACAATGCCGCCAAACTGGATATGACTGCCATGCCGAAGGGCGTTCGCCGCGAGGATATCCAAAAGGCAATGGAGCTGGAGCTGTTGGGCAACAGCTACTACGAAAAGCTGATAAACGAAATTGAGGTCACCGACGAGGAGATCCGGCAGGGCTATGAGAAAAACAAGCCTGCCTATCAGACATGGGATATGCTTTGCTATACCATTGCTTGGAGGGAGGACGCCGATGCAACGGCAACCTCCCTAAAACAGGAGGATGCCAAGCGATATGCCGAGGAATTGGCAGCCTGCAAATCCCCCCAAGCGTTTGAAGCGTATGTTAAGGATTTTCTGGTGAATGTGAAGCAGGAAACCGCCGACGAAGCGCAGAATCTTGTGAATGCCATGAAACTTTCCACCAGCGGAGCACGCTACAGTGCCGAGGTCAGCCATTGGGCAATGGAGGAAGCACCTGCCCTGTATGATACTTTGATCGCTTCCGAGGACGGACAGAAAAGCTATCAGGTGTATATGCTGACCAGTCTGCCTGCACGCAATGAATCCGACGCGGTGGATTTCTGCGTCATTGTGCTGCCCTACAGCACTTATACCGATGCCCAGGGTGCCCGCAGGCAGGCGGATACGCTCATGGAGCAGTGGCAGAAAAACGGCGGCGATGAATCCGCATTCCGCGATCTTGCATCCATGCATACCTCCGATGCCAGTACCTATCAGAATGGTGGCGTGGTTTCAGCATACTCCGCCGACTGCACGACCTACGGTAAGGACATTGTTGCGTGGCTATACGCCGATGAGCGCAAAAGAGGCGATACCACGATCATTTCTGCCGATGATGCAGGAAACGGTGCCGTGCTGATGGTCTACTATCTGGAGGATAACCCCTTGGCAGTATGGGAAAACCAGGTGAAGGACGATCTCTATGAAGCCAAACTCCAAAGAATTACCGATCAGCAGAAGCTGGTGCTGGTTTCCCTGCATCAGGAGATGCAGCAGAAGCTGGACTTCTGACCCATTGTCAAACCCATACAAAAAGCGGTACTCCCTCACCCGAGGAAGTACCGCTTTTGTAATGCAGGTGATGGGCGGGGAAGCCCCACAAGAGAAAAACGAAATGGTGCTCACAGCGTATCGGTGCAGATATGCAAGCCTTACGAAAGACCTGCAAGGATGCTGAGGATTCTTACCGCGTCATCACTTTCCGGTGCACCGGAATCATTCATATCGGCATTGGCAAGCCCCTGCTTGCTGATCATCACAGCAGTATCTTCGGAAAGGAAGCGGTTGAGCAGGATCACATCGCCGATCTTCACATCGCCGTCGCAATTGACATCGCCTTTCAGCAAAGCACCGATCGGCTCGGTGGTGGTCTGGGCAGTATCCGCGACCGCCATCACGCTGTAATTGATACAGCCTGCTGCCTGCCCGTTTTGTCCCAAGGTAATGTTCTCCCCGGCGGAAAGCTTGGTTTGATACACGGTAAAGCTGACATCATTGGAGCTTTGGAAGGTCAGATTGGTTTTCTCCCATGTGGAAAGCCATGCAGGAGAAGTCGTGACTCTTCCATCCTGCGCAACATACAGCGTCATGTCGGCTGCTGCAGTCAGCGTGAGCAGATCGGTGGTCAGGTTCTTTGCATCGCAGGCGGTCATGATGTACTCTGCCCCCACCAGTTCCTGGGGCAGATTCACAAAGGTGAAGGTGCGGTCGCCAAAAATCATCGCACCGTCGGCAAGATTCTGCCCGATGGAGTACGCGGAGAAGTAGGTTTCGTCCAGTACAAACAAATTGCTGATGAGCTTACCGTTCATGGGAATGGCATCTCTGCCGAAAACAAAGCTGTCGATATTGCAAAGGTAGCCGTCGCCGCCCACAAACTTCAGGTAGATGTTCTTTGTGCCGCTGACCGTTGCCATATTGCAGGAAACCTCGGTGTAGTTCTGCCATCCGCCTGTATCGGGCACGGTCAGCGTCGCAACGGGCGTGCTGTTCAGGCTGCCCACATACACCGCAACGGATGCGCCTGCCGCCGTACTTGCCACATTGGCGGAAAAGCATTTGCCGCCGTCCTCAAAATCCACATTGCGGAACATAATATAATCGCCGTTTTCGATATAGCCCACGTTCACGGTGCCGTTGCCGTTATCCTCGGTCTGCACACCGCTGTGGGATGTGAAATCCTCCGCCTCAATGGTTGTAAAAGCAGAGATGGGTTCGGTAGCTGCGATTTCGGGTGAGGGTGTGACCACACCTGCCGGAAATGCGTCCACGGTCAGATCGTTGATGTAGTATTCGATGTTGGTATAACCGCCGCCGCAGTAGTCACCGTTGGTATCGGAAGCATCGTTGGGGTTCAGACCGCGCAGAAGCTCCCAAGCATCATCCATGCCGTCATTGTCGGCATCGGTGATAGTTTTTGTCAGCACCGGTGCAGGGTATTCATAGGTAACGCCGCAGGTGATGTGGTACTTGTTCAGCTCGCTGACAGAGGAATCATAGGCTGCGGTGCCGCTGCAGGAGCCGGTACCGTTTTTGGTTTCTTCGGCGCATTGGCGGTCGATGGCAGTACGCAAATCGGAGGAGATACCGTTGCCGGCGTATGCAATCACATGATTGTAGGAATCGGCTGCACTCTCGGCGGTCATGGCAGTGGAAACATCCTCGCCGTTGGTGGTGATGGCAAAATGCACATCGGAACGGGTGCTTGCCTCATCCTTTCCGCTTTTGTAGGAGATGGCAGACCAGTTGGCGTTTTCGGCATTGCGCACGGAGTTGTCTTTATTGAGGATGCGATTGCCCGTCAGGTACAGCTTAAAGTTTTCGCTGTTGGAAACCTCCGCATAGTGGTAGGCGCCCGTGGTAGAGTTGCCTGCCTTCAGGGTATTGTTGACATAATTCACATGGCCGATGGTGCCGTAGGTGGTCTGGTAGCCCCAGTCGTAGATGACATTGTTGGTGAAATCGGCGGCGTTCTGGTCGGGCACTTTGCCTCGGAAATTACGGGACACGCAGTGAATCACCAGATTATGGTCGTAGGTGACATTGGATCTGCCCAGCATAATGCCAAAGCCGTGAACGCCCTTTGCGTGGCCGCCCCATGAGTTAGCAGGACCGATGACCGAATACTGCAAGGTATAGTTATCGTTTTTGGAATACAGACCCCATTGCTCATCCGATGCCCAGCCGATGGAGCAGTGGTCGAGAATGGAATTGGAGCCGTTTGCGCCACCCAGCGCATCATTGCCGGAACTGGTTGCTTTATAGGGGCCCGGTCGGGAACTTAAAAATCGGCAGATCACATTGGTGCCGCCCAGACCAAGCTTGTAATTCTTCAGCGTGATGCCACTGCCGCCGGGGGCTGTTTGCCCTGCAATGGTGATATTGCTCTGGCAGACAACATTGCTTGCCAACTCAATTGTTCCGCTGACATCAAATACCACGATACGGTTGGACTTGCTGACAGCATCACGGAACGAGCCTGCGCCGCTGTCATTGAGATTGGTCACATGGTAAACTTCGCCGCCGCGACCGCCGGTAGCATATTTGCCGCCGCCCACTGCGCCCGGAAATGCAAGCAGATCACCTGCTGCGCCGTCAGCAGCGGGCAAACTGCCGCCTGTGGTAAATCCGGCTGTCAGCATACAAAGGCTCAGGGCAATTGCCCCGATCTTGCGTGTGCAGCGGCGGGCTGCATTGCGTTTGTTCTGTTTCATAGAAAAATCCTCCCTGTTTCAATTCTATATTTATGGGATCATGCCATGATTATCATAGCACAAGCGCAAAAGGATTGCAAGCCCAAAACCGCAACATGACACGATATCACATAAATGCAGCGCAAAAGAACAGTTTTACAGGGCATCATACTTGCAAGAGGTTACGGCTTGTGCTATAATAAATGCAAAATATCCGCAAAGGGGAAAATTCCATGAATCCGCAAACGATTGCAAAACTGCTGCAAGGCAGCGGCATCACGATGTTGGAAACAGTCACGTCTACAAATGATTCTTTACGCGCAATGGCAAATGCAGGTGCGCCGGATGGCACAACCATCGTTGCGTTGCAGCAAACGGCAGGCAAAGGGCGAATGGGCAGAGCATTTTACTCTCCCGGCGGTGGCTTGTACTGGAGCATTTTGTTGCGTCCCGCATATACCACGGAAGAATGTCTGGGGCTGACGCCAATGGCAGCGGTTGCCGTGCGCGAGTGTCTCAGGGCGGTATTCGGGGTATCGGCAGGCATCAAGTGGGTGAATGATCTGCTGCTTGACGGGAAAAAAATCTGCGGTATCCTGACAGAATCTGTTGCCGACGGTATCTCCCGGCAGCCTGCTTTTGTCATTGTCGGCATCGGCATTAATCTGGCACCGCCGAAAGAGGGTCTGCCCAAGGAATTACAGACCATTGCAGGGGCAGTGCTGTCATCGGCGGAGCAGCTCACGGAACAGTTGTATGCAGATACGGCAATGGTGTTGCGCAAACGGTTTTTGCATTATTATCAGGGCCTGCGTGAGAAGTCCTATGTGCCGCAGTATCAGGCAGCGTTGTGTATGCTTGGGCAGCAGGTGACCGTGCTGGAACATGGCTTGGAACGTTTGGCGGTGGCTGTGGCAGTAGACGATGATCTGCGTCTGTTGGTGCGCTATGATGACGGCGCAGAGCAGTGGCGCAGCAGTGGGGAGATCCGCATCCGGCTGTAACGGTTTCATGGGGACGGTATCCCTATCAATCACCGCAGAGGGGAAAACGCCGTATCGCACAAATCCCAGCGGTGATAGCACTGTCCCTGCAAATCTTTCCACTCCAAAACGCTGCCCTCCAGTGTCATATATCCGTGTGCCGAGCCCTCTTTGGGGATCGACACAGACCCCGGATTACAGTACACAATGCCCTCACCACAGGGCACGCATTTCGGGATATGCGTATGGCCGTGCAACAGAATATCTCCCTCATGCATGGGCGGCAGATGCTCCGTATGGTAGAGATGCCCGTGCGTCGCGAATATCATGCGGCTGCCGACAGTCAGTATGGCATAATCCGCCAGAATGGGAAATTCCAGTACCATCTGGTCTACCTCGGCATCACAGTTTCCGCGTACACAGAGAATCTCCCGTTGATGGGCATTGAGCATGGCAATCACAGATTTTGGCGCATAATCACGGGGCAGATCATTGCGCGGGCCGTGATACAGCAAATCCCCAAGCAGCAACAGTCGATGCGCCTTTTCTGCGGCAAATGCCGCCAGTAGCTGTTCGGTATAATACGCCGAACCGTGCAGATCCGATGCAATCAGCCATTTCATAAATCAAGTTCTCCTTTGGATATGTTTTTCCCATTATAACACAATCGGTTGATTTTGACAATCCCCGGGAAATGTGCTATACCGGATGCCTGACAATATGCAGTGGCATTCAAAAAAACGGAGGTACCGTCATGCAAACAATTATGATACTGGAAGATGATGTACTGCTCAACAAAAACATTGCGCTTTCGCTGAAAACCGCCGGCTTTGCGGTGCTTTGCGCCGCTACCGTTGCGGAAGCGGAAACGCTCTATCCTGATGCAGACCTGCTTCTGCTGGATGTGCTGCTGCCTGACGGCAACGGTGTGGAATTCTGCCGCGCAGTGCGTGCTTGCAGCGATGTGCCCGTGATTTTTCTATCTTCATGCGATGACGAAACCGATATCATCCGCGGACTGGAACACGGCGGCGATGATTATATCACAAAGCCCTTTCGCTTAGCGGAGCTGCTCTCACGGATCAAGGCAAATCTGCGCAGGCGCACTGTTATCATGCCTCTTGCCGATTTGACCGCCGTAGAACAAAAGCTGTTGGAATATCTGATGCTGCATAAGGGGCAGTATGTCAGACGGGAACAACTGCTTGCATATCTGTGGGATGCAAAGGGCGAATTCGTCAACGATAATACGCTCTCGGTACATATCAGCCGATTGCGTGAGAAGTTGGATGCCGCAGGCAATGCGGGCAAGATTCAGACCAAACGGGGGGTGGGATATCAATGGATGCCGCAGACCTGATGCTTTTGAATCGCGCTTCTCTGCGTACACTGCTACGTGCCGCCGTGTTGCTGATTCTGGGGCTGCCCCTTGCATGGGTCATCGCGCGGTACTGTGCCGATGCACTGACAGAGGAACGCATTACGATGTTGCTGGGATTTGCAGGCGGTGCGCCCTTTACGGCACAGGCAAGCGATGAGCAGATTCAATGGGGGGAGGCGCTGCTTGCAGAATACGATGTCACAGCGGCACTTTCTCCACGGCTGATGGCTTGCTATCACGGGTTGCAGCAGCGGCTGTTCGGTTGGATTTATACCGCATTTGCCGTTCCTGTTGTGATCGTCAATGTGTTTTCGCTGCTGACGCTGCTGAAGGAGTACAAGCGCATGGAAGCTTTGCGTGTAGAATGCCTTGCTCTGCGTGAAAACCCTGCGGCCGAGATCACCGAGGCATATGCGGCAAGCGACAGCATCGGGCGCATGGCAGAGGGTATTGCCGGCATCGGGCGGCAGATGCGTCATATGACAGAGCATCTGCAGTATGAAAAACAGCAGCTTGCAGAATTTCTCACCGACCTTTCTCATCAGCTAAAAACCGTGCTTGCCGTCATACGCTTAAACAGCGACCTTCTGGCACAGCCTGCCCTGCTGGACGATGCACAGCGCACACAACTGACCGAAGAAATGACCGCTCAGCTTGACCACATGGAAAGTCTGCTGCGCACCTCGTTGAAGCTTGCCAAGCTGGATGTGGGTGCCGTTTCGTATCAAATGGCGGAGCAGTCCTTGCTGCAAACCTGTCAGGCTGCCGTGAGGGAGCTTTCTCCCATGCTTCGCCAGAAACACATTGCGCTGACCCTTGCCGATACTGATGCTTCTCTGATGCATGACAGTATCTGGCTGCGGGAGGCAATTCAGAACATCATGAAAAACGCGGTAGATCACGCAGAATGCGACCACATTACCATCACTGTCACCGATACGCCTGCCTACGCTGTCATCACCATCGAGGATAACGGCAAGGGCATCCCTCACGCAGAGATTCCCCACCTGTTTGAACGTTTTCACAAACGCTCCAATTGCAACGATATGCAGAGCGTGGGCGTGGGGCTTGCCATTGCAAAGCGCATTGTAACGGCACATGGGGGAGAAATCACCGTGTTTTCTGCAAACGATACCGGCAGCCGTTTTGTGATGACTTTTTTGCGATAATTGTCGCCATTTCCGTTCTTCGTCACCTTGGCGTAAGATTTCTATGCTACAATGCAGATATCATCAACAAAGGAGGACACATCTTATGGATGAACAAACGACTACGCAGGTGATATTGCAGGCAGAGGATCTGGTCAAGACCTACGGGAAGGGCGATGCCATGATCTACGCGCTGAACCATGTGAACCTGACCGTATCACGGGGAGAATTCGTTGCCATTATCGGGGAAAGCGGCGGCGGCAAAACCACACTGCTGAATGTCATTGGCACATTGGATACGGCAGATTCAGGGCGGGTGATCTTTGACGGTGCTGATCTGACAGGCAGAAAAGATGATTTTCTTTCTGCCTACCGCAGGAGAAACATCGGGTTTGTTTTTCAGGATTACAACCTCATTCCCGTGCTGACCGTGGAAGAAAACATCGTGCTGCCGCTGCGGTTGGATAACACTCCCGTGGATACCGCCTATCTGGATGAATTGCTGGAAATGATCGGATTGACCGCAAGACGCCACCATTATCCCCATGAGCTTTCGGGCGGTCAGCAGCAGAGAGTATCTTTTGCGCGCGCCCTGATTCACAAGCCGCAACTGATTCTTGCCGATGAACCGACAGGCAATCTGGACAGCAAAAACAGCCGCGAGATTATCTCCATTCTGAAAAATTCCATCGCAAAATACAATCAGACGCTGCTTCTGGTGACGCATGACGGCAATATCGCTACGCAGGCAGACCGTATCTTTACCATGCAAGACGGTGTGCTGACCGCATACAGGGGGTGAACGGTGTGAAGCATCTGATTGCACTCTCTCTGAAATATATGCGCCGCCAGAAGCTGCGCACCACGCTGACAGCGATTTGCATCGTGCTTTCAGTGTTTATCCTGAATCTGTTTGCGGTGGCAGGCAGTACCATGCACAAATCCCTGGTGAATACGCTGGAAGCTGAGCAGGGCAGATGGGAATTTGATGCATCCTATCTGCTTGACGCTGATGATGCAGAACAGTTGGCGGACAAAGAAAATCTGCTGAAGCATCATCCTGCCGTTTCAGATTACTACTTTAAGAATTCCGCCACGCTGTATATGCAAAGCGTGCGCGATGAACAGGACGGCATCGGTTTTTTGGAGATACAGACAGATGACAACGACATCTATCGCCTGCAGTATCTGGAAATGTGGGCTGCAGAGGGCAATACCGCGCTGGTTCCGGAAAACCAAAGGGTGGGGCAGAGTACATCGCTGCAAAAGGGCGAGGTGCTGCTGCCGGAAGGGGATCTTTCGCTGCGCTATGCCATAGGCGATACCATTACGCTGCGCATCACGCCGGTATATGCCGTGATTGATGATTCCATACCGCAGATCATGGAGCTGCGTGAAACAATTGCAAAAATCAACGCCAACGAGAATCTGGACTATATCCTTCTCAATGACGGCACCGATAAGGGTAAAGTGGATACCACAGAGTTTCGCCGCCACATAATGGCTTACAACATGATAGAAGCCATGAAACGATACGGTTATTCGCTCAATGATCTGGAACTGCAAGCCATGCAGCGCGGTGAAATGATAGAGATCACCCGGACAGTGGCAGGTTTTTTTCCTCGTCAACCTATTACTCCCGATAATGACTCCTATGTGGATGCTTCCTATCTGGATAAAGACTTTACACTTCCCGAAATCGTTTTTTCCTGTGAGGATATGGTGTTTGCGCAATCCGTGGTGGATGCGGCGATGTCATTGTTTGCCACAGTGAACCCGGAGATTCCCGGGATAAACAATGCATCCATTCGCTACGGCTGCATTACAAAAAGCGTATCCTTTCTGGACGGTCTGCAAATGGTGGTTGACTCGTTCAATCAACGCAAGGCAGAGGATGCAGCAGATCTCGTCATTGAGGAAAGCGCACTGAACACAGAACTGCTGGAGGCGCAGCTTCGCTACATCCGCTTTGACAGCAATATTCTTGTCATTGGCGCACCCGCCGCCCTTGCGCTGCTGATCATCTGGGGCTTTGCGCGGTTTATCATCGACAATGCCTTTGAGATCTCCGTGTTGGAGCGTACCAGGCAATTTGCCACACTGCGCATTATGGGTGCAAGCAAAAAGCAGTTGCTGACGCTGGTATTCACCGAGGCGACCGCCTATACGCTGCTCTCCCTGATAATCGGCATTGCTGCGGCAGTGGGCACTACCCAGTTGGGTGTGCACGTACTCTTCCGTACAAATCTGGAACACGTCGAGTTCTCTGTATACGGGTGGCTGTTGGCACTGACCGTTGTGCTTTCTGTGCTGGCGATCTATATTTCGGCATATACCTCTGCTATGTATGCAAGCCGCAATCTTTCCCTGAAGCAGGCGACCCATCTGAACAAACCGAAAACAGCAAAACGCCCCCGTACAATCCCCAAAACCCAGCGTGGATTCCTGTACCGCTACGCATGGAAGAATATTAAGCGCACACGCCGCAGTCTGGTGGTCAGCACCGTTGCCATGACGCTGGGCATGACATTTACCGTGGCGATGGCAGTCGGGCTTGTGGCACTTGCGATTCGTACAGCAAGCACACAAGTTGATGATGGGGATGTCGCTGCCGACAACTACATATCCGATTTTATACTCATCAGCAAAAACGCTGCGGCATATACGCAGATGCTGGATCACTGTGAGGAAAACCCCAATTACCGTTCGCTTTCCCTCAGGGATACCGTTGATGTCATGTTTAGGGATAGAGAAAAAACGCCTGCACTGAACAAGGATGAGCCGGTACTCATGTGGATCCGCGTTATTGATGAGAAACGTTATGACCGCGATCTGTATCCCGTTACAGGGCTTGCCTATCAGGATTGGCTGCAATCCAATCAGGCACTGCTGGCATACGGCTTCCCCAATATCATCATCCCCACCCCTGCAAGCGATCCACGGAACACAATGTACCAGTCTGCGACTTATGCACCCGCATCCTCCGTGTTTGGTGATGCAGAGCCGCTGATATATGGTGATTCGACCGTAACACTGGGCTACCAACTGAGAAAGCCCATCGGCATTGCAGGCTGCATTACTGCCACCGAAGATACGGATCAAACCGACCCTACGGCAACCGACGATGAAACACAGTCTAAACAGGGGCTTGGTTACAGTCTGCTGATGCCCGTTGAAATGTACTACCGCTATGAGCCGAGTGCACAAATCTCGGTAGAGGTGGCGGCAAACCGTAATGCAGACTACGATACCATGATCGCAGAGCTGGATGCCCTTTACGATCAGACAAATGGCTTATCATATTGGGATTATTATTACAAAAACACAGGTTATGTTAAACAAATGCTCGGTGTGTTTGCCGTACTGGCGATTATCGTCATCAGCGTATGGCTGGCAGGCGTGCTTACCATGGTCAATAGCCTGCACACCAATGTTCTCAATCGCCACGCTGAGCTGCGAATGCTGCGCACCATGGGCTGCAGCATCAGACAAATCAAGAAAATGCTTGTGGCAGAGGGGATGCTGTTCTCCGCCACCGCCTCGGTACTGGGCTGCGGGCTGGGTCTGTTGTATGCCTGCAAATTCGGCGGCATCGCCAATGAGACTGACTTCGTAGGAATCGGGGCGATCATCATTGGCGTGATGGCTGTGGTGTTCGGTGTCAATCTTCTGATCTCAATGCTGTGCGCAAAGCCCGGCATGAAACGCCTGATGGAACGCCCGAACGATATCTGAATAAGCCGAGAGATGCTCTGTATCACAGGGCATCTCTCTTTGCTATGCAGTGTCCTTTTGTGTCGAATCGGCATATGATGTAGCAAGGCATTGCCTTATTTTTCTGAAAGGAGCAAACACTGCAATGCAGACAACGATACAGATTCACAGTGAAACCAATGCACAGCAGGTCAAGCGCCTGCTGCAAGGGCAGCATATTGCCTTCGATAGCCGCAAGAAGACCACATCCGGCGGCTGTATAACTGTTTTTCACACGGCTGCCTCGCCAGAAGTGGTGCGGGAACTGCTTCGGCAGCACCGTATCCCCTTTGAAATTGTATGAGCGCACAGCAATGGGGCAAAGCACCGCGGCAGCCTGCCCCGATTTATTTCGATAACGCTGCAACGACCTTTCCGAAGCCTGCCTGCGTCTATGAGGCGGTGGCAAAAGCCATGGGATACAGCGCGGGCAATCCCGGGCGGGGTGGGCATATTCTGGCGGAACGGGCAGGCGATGTAGTTTATTCCGCCAGAGAGACCATTGCGCAGCATTTCGGCACAGAGCCGCAACAGGTGATCTTCACGGCAAACTGTACCCATGCGCTGAATCTGGCGATACACGGCGCGGTGCGGCAAGGGGACCATATCATCATCAGCAGTATGGAGCATAATTCCGTGTACCGTCCCGTGGCGGCACTTGCCGATGCAGGCATCTGCACCTACAGCATTGCAAGCATTGCCCCGGACACCGAAACCACGCTGGCAAATTTCCGACGATGCTTGCAGCAGAACACGCGCATCGTGATCTGCACGCTGGTGAGCAATGTCACGGGGCAGATCCTGCCCTATCGGCAGCTTGCTGCATTCTGCCGCGAAAATGCCCTGATTCTGATTGCGGACGGCGCACAGGCCTGCGGTGTGCTGCCCGTCACATTGGCAGACGGTATGCAGATCCTCTGCACGGCGGGGCATAAGGGATTGTACGGCCCCATGGGCACAGGGTTGCTTATCAGTGACGGCACCGTGCCCCTTGCCCCGCTGATGCAAGGCGGAACGGGGTCTTTGTCGGCAAGTGTCAAGCAGCCAGATTTTCTCCCCGACGCACTGGAATCGGGTACGGTGAATGTATGCGGCATTGCGGGTCTCCACGCAGGTTTGCGGTGGGTGGAGCAGCAAAGCATACAGCGCATACACCAGCAGGAGTCGGCACTGTGCCGACAGCTCATAGAAGGATTGCGCGGTATGCCCGATATCGTAGTATACCGCCATAGAGATACCTTCTATGCCCCCGTGGTTTCCTTTGCACCCAAAACAGGTGATTGTTCAGAGCTTGCCCTGCGGCTGCAACAGCGGGGGTTTTGCTTGCGCAGCGGTTTGCATTGCGCCCCTCTTGCCCACGATACCATTGGCACAAAGGCGCAGGGTACCATACGATTTGCGCCTTCGGTGTTTAATACGCCCGGTCAGGTCAATGGGCTGCTGCGTGCCATTCAAACAGCATAATGCATATTTTTTGTCTGTCAATCGTTGGATTTGTTCACACAGGAAGGGAAGAACCCCCCAGGGTCTTCCCTTCCTTTTTCTTGTGATTTTGACGAATCGCAGATTTTACAAAATTATGAATAAAGCTTCAGAATTTATTGGCGGTTTTTGAGGAATTCGGGGGCATTTGACGGATTTGTGGAAAGGTACGAAAAGATAACGCAAAAGTTGTGCAATTTTTATCTTGATTTTTCGGCGGTTATATGGTACAATTGTACAAGCGTGGCATCGTTATTTTATCAATGACCTCAAGGCGGCAATGACGATGCTTTTTTCTATGCCGCCTGCTGAAACAATTCTTACAAGGAGGAAACCTGTTTCATGAGCAAAAAATTCTCTACACTCCCGTTCCAGGGTACCAAGCAGCAGGAGGAGGAGCTCGTTGCCGTGATCGAAGCCACCAAGGGTGATCCCGGCGCACTGATGCCGATCATGCAGAAGGCACAGGAGATCTACGGCTATCTTCCCATCGAGGTGCAGACCATCATCGCCGAGCACCTGAACATTCCGCTGGAGAAGGTCTACGGCGTAGCCACTTTTTATGCACAGTTCACCCTTGCACCCAAGGGTCGGTACCGCATTTCCGTATGTCTGGGTACTGCCTGCTATGTCAAGGGCGCAGCGGATCTTGTAACGCGTCTGTCCGAGCGTCTGGGCATCGGCGTAGGCGAGATCACCCCCGACGGCAAGTTCTCTCTGGATGACTGCCGCTGCATCGGTGCCTGCGGTCTGGCTCCCGTTCTTACCGTCAACGATGATGTTTACGGCAGACTGACGGCAGATGACATTGATTCCATTCTGGCAAAGTACGCTGACTGAGCAAGGCTTGCTGAGAATGCGTAAAACCAATCCAATCTAGGAGGATATACAATGAAGACTTATGAGGAACTCAAGGCGATCAGAGAGCGTGCTGAAAAGGAAGTTGCTCTGAGAACCCATGGCGGCGCCTCGTCCCGATATGAAAGACACGTACTGGTCTGCGGCGGTACCGGTTGTACTTCTTCCGGCTCCATGAAGATCATTGCCGAGCTGGAAAAGCAACTTGCTGCCTTCGATCTTACCGATAAGGTGCAGATCGTAAAGACCGGTTGCTTCGGTCTGTGCGCAAAAGGCCCGATCATGATCGTTTACCCCGAAGGCTCCTTCTATTCCATGGTGAAGGTCGAGGAAATCGCTAAAATCGTTGAGGAGCATCTGAAGAACGGCAACCCCGTAAAGGAATTCCTGTATGAGGAAACCCTGCACGGCGACCATATCAAAGCACTGGATGAGACCAATTTCTACGCAAAGCAGCACCGTGTTGCACTGCGTAACTGCGGCGTCATCAACCCCGAGTGCATCGAGGAGTACATCGGCAGAGGCGGTTATGAGGCTCTGGCAAAGGTCGTTTCTTCCATGACCCCCGAGGAGGTCATCCAGACCGTTCTGGACAGTGGCTTGCGCGGCAGAGGCGGCGGCGGTTTCCCCACCGGTATGAAGTGGAAGCTTGCCAGAAATCTCGTGCCCGATGCCGATATCAAGTATGTATGCTGCAATGCCGACGAGGGCGACCCCGGCGCATTTATGGATCGTTCCATCCTGGAGGGCGACCCCCATGTTCTGATTGAGGCAATGGCAATTGCTGCTTTTGCCATCGGCGCAAGCCAGGGCTATGTGTATGTCCGTGCAGAGTATCCCATCGCTGTGCAGCGTCTGCGCGTTGCCATTGACCAAGCACGGGAAAACGGCCTGCTGGGCAAGAACATCTTCGACTCCGACTTCAGCTTTGATATGGATCTGCGTCTGGGCGCAGGTGCGTTTGTCTGCGGCGAGGAAACCGCACTGATGACCTCTATCGAGGGTAACCGCGGTGAGCCCCGTCCCCGTCCGCCTTTCCCTGCCGAGAAGGGTCTGTACCAGAAGCCCACTATCCTCAATAATGTGGAGACCTATGCAAACATTCCACAGATCATCGTCAACGGTGCAGAGTGGTATGCCGCAATGGGTAAGGATAACTCCAAGGGCACCAAGGTGTTCGCGCTGGGCGGTAAGGTCACCAACACTGGTCTGGTGGAAGTGCCCATGGGTACTACCCTCCGTGAGATCATTGAGGAGATCGGCGGCGGCATCCCCAATGGCAAGAAGTTTAAGGCAGCACAGGCGGGCGGCCCTTCCGGCGGCTGCATCCCTGCCGAGCATTACGATGTCAATGTTGACTATGACAGCCTCGCAAAGATCGGCTGCATGATCGGTTCCGGCGGTCTGATCGTTATGGACGAGGATAACTGCATGGTCGATATCGCAAAGTTCTTCCTGGAGTTCACCATGGACGAGTCCTGCGGTAAGTGCTCACCCTGTCGCATCGGTACCAAGAGAATGTACGAGATCCTGGATAAGATCACCAAGGGTCAGGGCACCCTTGAGGATATCGACAAGCTCGAAGAGCTGTGCAATCATGTTAAGGCAAATTCCCTGTGCGGTCTGGGTCAGACTGCTCCCAACCCCGTCCTTTCTACGCTGCGTTTCTTCCGTGATGAGTATATTGCTCATGTTGTTGAAAAGCGTTGCCCCGCAGGTGTTTGTAAAGATCTGTTACAGTACACCATTCTTGAAGATAAGTGCAAGGGCTGTACCGCTTGTGCAAGAAAGTGCCCCGCTAGTGCGATCTCCGGCACCGTGAAGCAGCCCCACACCATCGATCCTGCAAAGTGCATCAAGTGCGGTGCTTGTATCGATACCTGTAAGTTCGGCGCAATCATCAAAAAGTAAGGAGGCTTCTCGGCATGAGCGAAATGCTGAATATAACAATCAATGGTCAGGCAATTCAGGTTGCCAAGGGCAGCACCATTCTGGAGGCTGCACATCAGGCAAATGTGACCATTCCCACCCTCTGCTATATGAAGGATATCAACGAGATCGGTGCTTGCCGTATGTGTATCGTTGAGGCAAACGAAGGCAGAGGCTTCCGCTGCGTTGCAGCCTGCGTATATCCCTGCACCGAGGGTATGGAGATCCGTACCAACAGCCCCAAGGTGCTGGATTCCCGTAAAAAGACACTGGAATTGATCCTCTCCAACCACGACAGAAAGTGCCTCTCCTGCGTGCGCAGCAACAACTGCGAGCTGCAAAAGCTGGCAAAGGATCTGGGCGTTGAGGACGCAAGCCGTTATGACGGCGAGCGCATCGAGTATCCCATTGATACGACCGCTGCGCATATGTACCGCGATAATAACAAGTGCGTGCTGTGCCGCCGCTGCGTCGCTGTCTGCGAAAAGACACAGGGTATCGGCGTCATTGGTGCCAATGACCGCGGTATCAGCACCCACATCGGTTGTGCATTTGAAAAGGGTCTGGGCACCACTGCCTGCGTAAGCTGCGGTCAGTGTATCGCCGTATGTCCCACCGGCGCCCTTTCCGAGAAGGACTTCACCAAGGAAGTATTCGCGGCCATCGCTGACCCCAACAAGAAGGTCATTGTGAACACCGCACCTTCCGTCCGTGCTGCTTTGGGTGAGGCATTCGGTATGCCCATCGGCACCAATGTTGAGGGTAAGATGATTGCTGCACTGCGCAGACTGGGCTTCGACTTCGTATTTGATACCAATTTTTCCGCTGACTTGACCATTGTTGAGGAAGGCACCGAGCTTATCGAGCGCGTGACCAATCAGGGCGTGCTGCCGATGATTACCTCCTGCTCTCCCGGCTGGATCAAGTTCTGCGAGCACTACTATCCCGATCTGATCCCCCACCTCTCCTCCTGCAAGAGCCCCCAGCAGATGTTCGGTGCGGTTACCAAGACCTACTTTGCAGAGAAAATGGGCTGGGATCCTAAGGACATCGTTTGCGTGAGCATCATGCCTTGTACCGCCAAGAAGTTTGAGAGTAGCCGTGAAAATCAGTCCGCATCCGGTTATCCGGATATCGACTACGCACTGACCACCCGTGAGCTTGCTCGTATGATTGAGCGCGCAGGATTGCAGTTTACCGCGCTGCCCGATGAGAAGGCCGATGATCCGCTGGGTATCTTCACCGGTGCCGGCCTGATCTTTGGCGCAACCGGCGGTGTGATGGAAGCTGCGCTGCGTTATGCCGTTGAGGAGATCACCGGCGATAAGTTGGGTGCCGAGGCGATCGACTTCAAGGAAGTCCGCGGTACCGAGGGCATCAAGGAAGCCACCTACAAGGTTGGTGATCTGGAAGTCAAGGTTGCTGTTGTCAGCGGTCTGGCAAATGCCCGTATCGTTATGGACAAGATCCGCAACGGTGAGGCAGACTACACCTTCGTTGAGGTCATGGCTTGCCCCGGCGGCTGTGTCAACGGCGGCGGTCAGCCCATCCAGCCCGGCAGTGTCCGTAACTTCAACGATCTGCGTGCCCTGCGTGCAAAGGCTCTGTATGATCAGGATGCCGCAATGGAACTGCGCAAATCTCAGGACAACCCTGCTATTCAGGCACTGTATTCCGAGTATCTTGGCAAGCCCGGCAGCCACAAGGCACATGAGATCCTGCATACCAGTTATGTAGCAAGAAAGGTCAATTTCTGATTTTTCAAGGGATATTACCGTAAAAAACATTGCAAACCCGAAGGACTGCACCGTCCCTCGGGTTTGCTTTTCGCGTTAGATATCCACTGCATCACCATGATATAACAAAACGCCTCACGGTTGTTAAGGAACCGTGAGGCGTTTTTATGCACATTCGGGCGCTCATAAGCCGTATTTGATCTCAATGCGCGAGAGTTTCTCGTCCACAGGCTTGTGCATCAGCCATAAAAACAGTACATTGCTGAAGGCATACAGCACGGTGTAGGGCAGTGCGGCAAGCAAGGTCACGCGGTACATATCAAGGGAAAACGCCTCGTAGTGCCATACCACTGTCCAGATATCCATGAGCATGGAGTACGCAATCCCCGTCATGCAGCCGTAAATCAGCAGCAGCACTTTATGTCGCCGCAGTGCCTGATGCATTGCCCCTGCCCCCCAACCGATGCAGCCCCATGCCAGCATCTGAAAGACCGTCCAAGGCCCTTGACCGAAGAATACATTGGAGAGCAGTGCCGTGCCTGCTCCGATGAGAAAACCGGATTCTTTGCCGAGATACAGTGCTCCGAGAATGATAATGGCAGTGACCGGCTTGACCATGGGCAGCATTCTGCCAAGTACCGCCAATGCCATGAAAATCACCGAAAGCACCAGTCTGCGCGTGCCGATCTCCTTTTGCTCGATGCCACATACAAACAACAGAAGGGTCAGTGCCGCCACGATGAAGATCATCAGCGCGGTATATTTGGTGGGCAACTGCAAGGATACTCCTACGGCAATGGGAATCACAAGCAGCGGCAGCAGATAGCACAAAGCCGCCCGTAAGCGTTTCATTCCGCTGCACCGCCTTTCTGCTTTGCCGTGCAGCAATTGCACAACCCGTCAACGGTAACCGCATTTTCGCACAGCCCCTTGCTGATGCGCCTGGCAGCGGTGGTGTAAAAGTAATTCTGCGAGAAAAAGCTGATCGGTGATTGTACCCCGATGACTGCACCGCGAAACAGCAAGCCGCAGACATCCGCAAACAGAGCAGCAAACTCCACATCATGGGTCACTGTCAGTATGGCAATGCCACGGTCGCACAGCCCACGCAGAATCGCCCCCAATTTTGCTTTGGCAGCAGCATCCAGACCCTTGGTGGGTTCATCCAGCAACAGGATTTGCGGTCGCTGCCCAAGAATCTTGGCAAGTGCCACCAACTGCTGCTGTCCGCCGCTGAGATCGTAGGGGTGCCGCTGCAAAAACGGTGTCAGATCAAAAGGCAATCCGTCGGGAACGCTTTGCGTTTCGGCAAGCTCCTCGGCAACGGTATTCCGCGCAAAGAGGGTCTGCACATTCTGGGGCAGCATGGCAAGGCAGTTATAATACAAATCGCCGCCCTGATATTTGCCGATCGGCTTTTGCAGTACCTCAATTTTTCCCCGATAGGGTCGCAACAGACCGGCAGCATTTTTCAGCAGTGTGGATTTTCCTGCGCCGTTATCACCCAGCAGACAAAGCCACTGACCGCGGTGCAGTGTGAGATCACATTCGTGCAAGATATCATTTTGCCTGCGCTCGTAGCGGAAACAGACATCTTTCAGCGAGAGTACCACATCGCCAAAGGATTTTTGCAAGGGAAGATGTCCATCACGCAGTGTAAAGTTTCTTTGCAGATATGCCTTGCCCTCTGCTACGGTCAGAGGCGTTTGCGCCTGCATTTTCGGCAGCCTGTGATATAACCGCACTGCCGCTGGCATGGCATTGACCATTGGATGACGGGCATCCAATGCGGATAGCACCCCACGGGGCGTACCAAAGGCGGCGATGCTGCCGTTTTCCATTAAAAGCATGGCGGTAGATGCAGCAATCGCTTCTTCCAGACGGTGCTCTGTCAGCACAATCGTCAGCGAAAAATCCCGATGCAGCCGTTTGAGGGTCGCCATAAAATCGGCAGCGGCAATGGGGTCAAGCTGCGCAGTCGGCTCGTCCAGAATCAACACTTTTGGCTGCATCACCATCACTGAGGCAAGATGGAGCAGTTGCTTTTGCCCACCTGAAAGCGCTGCCGTGTCGCGCTCGTACCAGTCGGTCATGCCAAAGTACGATGCCATCTCTGCCACGCGGATACGGATTGTCTCAGGGGGGGTACCTAAATTCTCCAACCCGAATGCCAGTTCATGCCAAACGCGGTCAGTGACGATTTGTTCTTCGGGGTGCTGCGATACAAACCCCACCGTTTCAGGCGAAATCTCCCCAATGGGCGTATCGTCGAGCAGAATCTCTCCACACCGTGTACCCTTCGGCGTCAGTTGGGGCTTCAGAAGCCGCAGCAGGGTAGTCTTGCCGCAGCCCGTTTCGCCGCAGACCGTCAGAAATGCGCCCTCCTCCACTGCAAACGAAATGTTTTGCAGTGCCGGTGTATCCATCAGCGGATACGAAAAACACACATCGCGCAACGCCAGTGTCGCCATCGGTACACCTCCATGATCTCAGCTACCGCAGGATACAGGCACAGCAGCCCATAGGCAAAATATGCCGCGATACTGCGCACATTGGCAGGGGGCATATGCCACCGCGGATAAAACTGCACGCTCAGAGCACCATTGCCCCATGCGAACAAAATCAACGATATCAGCAGCAGAATTACCCCCAGATGCAGCCCATCGCGACACCGAAACCGATACTCTGCAAGCTGCGTGCGTTTGCCCGTACCGTAGCAGCGTGCCGCCATGCTATCCGCAGTGATAATGCCGTTTTCAATCGCCCATGAAACTGTCGCAGAAAAAATATGCAGATTCTCTGTTATGCGATCAATGAGGTTGTCCTCTCTTGCCAGACCTGCCGCGCGTCTTGCCTCCCGTATCTGCCCCATGATCTGCGAGAGCCTTGCCGATTGCCGCAGCCCCATGGAAAAAACCAGTGCCAGCCGCGGCGAAATGCTTCCAAGCAGACAGAAAATGCGTTCTGAGGTCATATGCCATGAAAAAAAAGCAAACCAGAGCAGCGCCGCTGCAAGCATCAGACCGGCAATCAGCCCGTAGCAGAGCGCCTCAGCGGTCACTGCTTTGTCATTGATAAACAGCAACACTGTATCTCC
>JAEDLR010000031.1 GCA_016295145.1 Oscillospiraceae bacterium | reverse complement strand
ATCTTCATCTTTGCATTCGTTTCCCTCTTGTTTTTTTCTATTCTATCACAGGGCTCCATGCCCCCAGCAACGCAAGCACCACATAGATCACGCCGTGCTTTTCGTGGCTGAAATTCAGCACCACAGCCGAGGACATCGCACCAGGGATCAGGAACATACCCACCACCATGCCGAAAAAGTTGCGTGCAGCCATCTTGGTTTTGTGGCGGATGTAATCGAGCATCATCACGGTCAGGCAGAAAACGGTCAGCAGCATACGGAATTTTGCGAGGCTGCCCACTGCCATAGAAGGTACGACCAGCGCATAGAGCATACCTGCCAGAAAGCTGATGGGATAGCGTTGCAGCTGCAATGCGCGGTACAGTTCAAACAGGCCGATGGCAGCCACAATTCCCACAGCAATGGGAAACAGCACGGTGTTGTGCAGGAAAAGAATGATCAGAGCAAGTACAATGCCGATGCCGGCGGAAATCAATCGAGTAGCCATGATATTAGCGGCATTTCAGTTGCCGCACTCCTTTCAGTGTTGAAGGCATCACTGCACAAGGTCCCCCTGAGGGCTTGAGGGTGCATCTGCACCATCCGCTTTTTGCAGTGTTGCCGAAACGAACGGGATTTTATACGCCGCCAAAGCGACGGTTACGCTGTGCGTAAGCGATCAGCGCGGCATCCAGATCCTTGGGGGAGAAATCGGGCCAGAGGGTATCGCAGAAATACAGCTCCGCATATGCTGACTGCCACAACAAAAAATTCGAGAGGCGATACTCGCCGCTGGGGCGGATCATCAGGTCAACATCGGGTAATTCCTTGGTATACAGTGCCTGAGAGATGGTATCCTCGGTAATATCCTCCGGTGCAAGGGTACCAGCCTGCACCTGCTGGGCAAGCTGCCGCACGGCACCGGTCATTTCATGACGCGCACCGTAATTCACCGCCAGATTCAGCGTCATCTCGGTGAAATGCTTGGTATCCTCCTCTATCGCCGCAAAGCCCTGCCGCAGATCGGGTGAAAATCCGGATTTATCGCCCAGCACGATAAGCCGGGTATTCTCGGTCATATATCTCCTGACCTCAACCAGATACTCCCGCATCAGATTCATGATGGCAGAGACCTCTTCATCGGGGCGCTTCCAGTTTTCCGTTGAAAAAGCATAAAAGGTAATGTTCTCTATGCCGATATCCTTGCAGTAGCGCACAATTTTCTTAAAGGTTCTTGCGCCCTCAGTATGACCTGCAGTACGGGGCAGACCGCGCTTTTTTGCCCATCTGCCATTGCCGTCCATAATAAACGCAATATGCTTCGGCAGCATTTCGGCAGGGATGGGCGGTTGCTTTGCTTTTGCCATGGGTCGTTCTCCTTTCAGGGAATAAACAAACAAAAGGCAGGGGCAGGCATAACGCAGCCCCGACCTTTTGTGTTACTGAGCATCTTACAGGCTCATGATTTCCTTTTCCTTGGCTGCAACTGCCTTGTCGATCTCCTCGGTATAGCGATCGGTCAGGGTCTGCACCTTTTTCTCGACGTTCTTCTGGTCGTCCTCGGTGATCTCGCCGTTTTTCTTCATGGTCTTGAACTTCTCCAGCACATCTCTGCGCTCGTTTCTGACGCCAACCTTTGCCTCATCGCCGTACTTTTTAATGGTCTTGCACAGCTCCTTACGGCGATCTTCGGTCAGCTGCGGAAAGACCAGACGGATGGACTTGCCGTCATCGGTGGGGGTAATGCCCAGATCCGATGTCAGAATCGCCTTATTGATCTCGCGGATCATAGAAGGCTCCCAAGGCGTAATGGTGAGCATACGGGCTTCGGGGACAGCCACTGTTGCCACCTGCGGAATCGGCGTGGGAGAGCCGTAATAATCCACAACAATTTTATCCAGCACGGCAGGATTTGCTCTGCCTGCGCGGATGGTGGAAAACTCAGCGGTCAGACGGTCGATGACCTTACGCATACGCTGCTCGCACTGGTCGAGCTTTTCTTTGATCAATTCACTCATTGTGATTACTCCTGTTCAATATAGTATATTGTATGGACACGGCGGGAGAATCATGCTTCGGCTTCGGCGTCGCCGCAGACCAGTGTGCCGATGGTCTTTCCCATGGCGGCATCCAGGATATTATCGGGTCTGGCAAGGTCGAAAACGATCATGGGCATATTATTATCGCGGCAGAGGGTTGCAGCGGTGCTGTCCATTACTGCCAGATGACCGCTCAGCACCTGGCTGAAGGAAAGGGTATCGAACTTCACGGCATCTTCGTAGCGGTGGGGGTCTTTATCATATACGCCATCGACCATGGTAGCCTTCAGCAAAACATCCGCTTCGATCTCGGCGGCGCGCAGTGCAGCGGCAGTATCGGTGGAGAAGAACGGGTTGCCGGTACCGCAGCCGAAGATCACGATACGGCCTTTTTCAAAGTGTCGCATGGCGCGGTTACGGATACACGGCTCTGCAATCTGGGTCATGCTGATGGCGGTTTGCACGCGCACCTGGCAGCCCAGGGATTCCAGCACATCCGCGAGGGCAAGCGCATTCATCGCGGTTGCCAGCATTCCCATATGGTCCGCACGGGTGCGATCCATTGCACCGGAAGAACGGCCTCTCCAGAAGTTGCCGCCGCCGACCACAATTCCGACCTCAACGCCTGCATCCGCACATTTCTGGATGCTCTGGCAGATGGGGGTGATGGTATCGTAATCCAAGCCGGTTTTTTTGGCACCGGCAAGAGCCTCACCGCTCAGCTTGAGCAGGATACGCTTATATTTCGGTTCCATGGGGAAAACACCTCCAAAAACGATATAGTACTATTATACACGATTTTTTCGTTTCTGTAAAGGGGGAAACGGCAGAAAAAACATTTTTTGTCGATTTTTTCAAAGATTACCGCCGACAAAATACCAAAATGCACGGCAGGCGCAGGAAATCACAGATGCGCACCAACAAAAAGCAGCACCACAACCGTGGTGCTGCCCTTTTTCGTTCAATTGTATGAGAAAGAACTCACTTTACCATGTTGGCAATTTCCTCAGCGAAGTTGTCAACACGCTTCTCGATGCCCTCGCCGCAGATGAAACGGACAAAGCTGTTGATGGTGATTGCCTTGCCTGCTGCCTTGCCGCAGGTTGCAACATACTGCTCAACGGTCTCGCCCTCGCCCTTCACGAACTCCTGGCACAGCAGGCAGTTATCCTTGTAGTAAACGCCCAGCTTACCCTCAGCGATCTTTGCCAGAACTGCCTCAGGCTTGTTTGCCATCTTGGGATCCGCAGCCATCTGGGTCATAACGATTGCCTTCTCGCTCTCGATGATATCGGCAGGAACCTCATCCTTGGTCAGGTAGGTAGCCTTCATGGCATCTGCCTGCAAAGCCACATCGTTGAGGCAAGCCAAAACCGCAGGAGTTGCGCCGGCCTCGCAGGAAGCAGCAACCAGAACGCCCTCCTTCTTGTTGAAGTGGACGTACTCCTTCACGATACCCTCAATACGGGCAAAGCGGCGAACCTTCAGGTTCTCGCGGAACTTCAGGAAGATTTCGTCCAGCGCTTCCTTTACGGTCATTGCGCCGCCGTTGAACTTTGCAGCCATCAGCGCATCCAGATCAGCAGGATTCTCATCCAGAACGGTCTTTGCAACGCCCTCAACGAAAGCAACGAATTCCTCATTCTGTGCAACAAAGTCGGTCTCAGAGTTGACCTCAACGATGGCACCGGCGGTGTTGTCATCGTTTACGATTGCGATGACTGCGCCCTCGGCAGCAACACGGTCAGCCTTCTTTGCCTGATTTGCCAGACCTCTTTCACGGAGCAGAACGATTGCCTTTTCAACATCGCCGTCCGCCTCAGTCAGAGCCTTTTTGCAATCCATCAGACCAACACCGGTGGACTTGCGCAGATCATTGACATCCTTTGCGGTAAAATTAGCCATAACATACTCCTTCTCGCCGCATGATGCAGTGGCATCGCAGCGTTCTATTCATGATATTGGTTGCGCCCTCCGTAAAATGCGAAAGGCGCATGGTTTCCACTAAGATTACTCTGCGGTCTCCTCAACAGCCTCGGTTGCGGTCTCAGCAGCCTCGGCAACACCGTCAGCACCCTGGCGGCCCTCGATGACAGCGTTTGCGATGGTGCCTGCAATGAGCTTTACGGCGCGGATAGCATCATCGTTGCCGGGAATCACATAGTCCACATCATCAGGATCGCAGTTGGTATCCACGATTGCAACGATCGGGATGCACAGCTTCTTTGCTTCGGAAACAGCGATCTTCTCCTTGCGGGGATCCACGATGAACAGCGCACCGGGCAGCTTGCCCATATCCTTGATACCGCCAAGGAACTTCTCCAGCTTCTCGATCTCCAGAGCAAGCTTGGAAACTTCCTTCTTCGGCAGCAGATTGAAGGTGCCGTCGGACTCCATTGCGTGGAGCTGCTCCAGACGCTTAATTCTCTGCTGAATGGTCTTGTAGTTGGTCATCATGCCGCCCAGCCAACGGGCATTGACATAATAAGAACCGGAACGGACTGCTTCCTCACGGATGGAATCTGCAGCCTGCTTCTTGGTGCCGACAAACAGAACGGACTTGCCCTCTGCGGAGATGTCACGGATGAAAGCATAAGCCTCTTCCAGCTTCTTCACAGTCTTCTGCAGGTCGATGATGTAGATGCCGTTGCGCTCCGTATAAATATAGGGAGCCATTTTGGGGTTCCAGCGGCGGGTCTGGTGACCAAAGTGGACACCTGCCTCCAGCAGCTGCTTCATAGATACTACGCCCATGATAAAAATCCTCCTAGAAAAATATAAATTTGGTTTGTGACCTCCGGAACACACAAGGAGAAACCGCGACCGCTGCACCATTAAGAATGCTGCGGAGCCGTGCGGCTGTGTATTTCCGTGCGAAGTGCGGTACTATTATACCATATTCTATCCGTGATTGCAAGTGGTTTCCATGATTTTCAATCAATCTTCCGTAGAATTTTCATCTCGCAGCAGAATATCTTTTGTGCAGTTTACCCTATATTGGCAGTATGGCAAGTCTGGCAGCCCAATCTCCCGCACAGAGTATTGACAAATCCTGCAAAAAATGGTAAACTGCCCTTGTAAATACTAAACTAATGAAGAAAGGGGTTTCACATGAACACACAGTTTCTGATCGCGGCGCTGGCAACGTTGCCTTTGGGCGATGACACACCCGTGGGGCTGTTCATCGGCATTGGTATCATTGCGCTGGTTCTCATCATTGCAGCCGTTGTGATGGGCATTCTCTCGAAAAAAAAGAAATAAATCCCCTGCCCCGTACATATAAAATGGTATGGGGGTGATGCTGTGCGCTTCAGAATGACGGAGCTTTTGCAACTGGAAATGATTGATGTTCTGACAGGGCAGCGGCTGGGCTTCGCCGACGATGCCGCCATTGATTCGCAGACCGGACAGTTGCTTTCACTGATCTGCTACGGACAACTACGCTGTTTCGGATTGCTCGGGCGGCGCAAGGATGTGGAGATTCCCTTTGACTGCGTGCGGCTGATCGGGGCGCAAACCATTCTGGTAGAGCAGAAGCCCACGGTACCAAAAACGATACCGCTGACCGATCCCGACGATCCCCTTGCTGCCTATTATGCCGATATTCACAGGCACTCCTCGCAAAGCCGCCTTCGATGACAAGGCGGTTTTTTCCTGCGGCGGCATCCTTGACCTTTTGCGGTAGAACGGGTAGAATAAAAGCAATCCAACACAAAGACAGGTGAAATCTATGTACGAAATCAAACAGGAAGAACGCCCCATATCTGCAATTCTGGTGGGGGTGGATACGGGAGAATTCGATGCGCAGCGTTCCATGGACGAGCTTGCAGATCTTGCCGATACCGCCGGTTGTTCGGTGCTGCGCACGGTGATACAATCGCGCCCCGCATTGGAGACTGCCACTTGTATCGGATCGGGAAAGCTAGAGGAAATCAAGCAGCTTGCACAAGCCCTGGACGCGGAGATGCTGATTTTTGATACCGAGCTGACAGGGGTGCAGCTGCGCAATATCACCGATATGACGGACTGCAAGGTCATTGACCGCACAATGCTCATTCTGGATATTTTTGCAGGCAGGGCACGCACCGCCGAGGGCAAGCTGCAAGTGGCTCTGGCACAGTATCAATACCGCCTGACAAGGCTTGCAGGCAGCGGCAGCGCGCTTTCGCGGCTGGGCGGCGGCATTGGCACAAGGGGACCCGGCGAAACAAAGCTGGAAACCGACCGCAGACATATTCGCAGCCGCATTGCCTCTCTGGAAGAACAGCTCAAGGATATGGAAAAGCACCGGAAATTCATCGGCAGCAGGCGCAAAAAAGACGGCGTGCTTACCGTTGCGATCGTAGGATACACCAATGCGGGAAAATCCACGCTGTTCAATCTGCTGACCAATGCAGATGTGCTTGCCGAAAACAAGCTGTTTGCCACACTGGATGTTACAGCAAGGGGGCTGGAACTGCCCGACGGGAGAACGGTGATTCTCTCCGATACGGTGGGGCTGATCCGCAGGCTGCCCCATCACCTGGTAGAAGCGTTTCGCTCCACACTGGAGGAGACCGCCGACGCCGACCTGATTCTTCATGTGATGGACGCCACCGCCGAGGATATCCGCCAGCGCATGGAGATCACCGACCGCCTGCTGCAAGATCTGGGCTGCGGCGGAATTCCGCAGATACGCGTCCTCAACAAGGCAGATCTGCTGGACATTCCAAAAAACAGCGACGCGGAGCAGGTCTGGGTCAGTGCCAGAACCGGAGAGGGTATTCCCGAATTGCTCAGTGCGATCGCACATCGGCTGCCCCAGACCGTCAAGCGAATGCAGCTTTGCATCCCCTACAGCGAGGGCAGTTTTTTGCAGCTTCTGCGCGAGGAGGGCAAAATCTTCTCCGAGGAATACACCGCGGACGGCGTGCGCATTGATGTTCTGGTGGATATCAAGCGGCAGAAGGCTGCCGCTGCATTTGCCCTTGCGCCGTGACACTCACCCAATGGGCACCGCATATCTGCCGCAAAAGCACTGTGGGCAGCGGCAAGGGACGCTTTCCCCTGCCTGATACTGCATTATGCCTTTTTCAAAAAAGCCGAAAGCCCTGTGTACCATACACAGGGCTTTTGTATTGGCAAATCATGGGTCAAATTGCCCGATATCCACATCAGGCGGCGCGTCAGTCTCCTCGGAAACATATTTGCCGCTTTTCTTCCATTGCTTCACACATTCCGTCAGCAGATATTCAATCTGCCCGTTGACGGAACGAAAATCGCTTTCCGCCCAGCGAACCAAATCGCCGTATAAGCGGTCGGAAAGCCGCAACGGCACCTGTTTTTTTGCGTTTTTTTCCGCCATTGCTACCTCCCCTCTCCATTCACGGTTATTGCTGATATCGCTTTGTCATCTGCCGATACACCACCACCGCAACGCCAACGACAATCGCCATGGGCACAAGCAGGCATAGATACATAACCGGCATGGAAAGCACATTTTTCTGGAACAATGCAACGGGCGTATCCAGAAACGCGTGCATGAGAATCGACGCAGGATACAGCCACCACAGCTTGCGTTCTGCGGCGGCTGCAAATACGCAAACCGACCAGCAGATATGCACCGTCATTGCCATCAGACGCTCCACACAAGCCATAATGTAATATCCCACACCGTTGGCAGCGACCGTTTGCAACTGCTGCTCACCCAATGCGATTTCCGCCTCGCTCATGCCCTCAAAGAGCATGGCAGTGTTGCCGGTATTCATCAGCACGGCAAGCACAAAGCTGCTGACCATCATCATGGGAACCACCACCATTGCCTCAAATCCCCCATGCCCGATGCCCACTGTAATCGCATCGGCAGGATTGCCCTTGGCGGTGGTCTTTTTCAGGATCAGCTTGTAGGTGATAAACCTTGCGGTTTCCTCAAACACACCTGCGGCAAGGGTACCGTAGATCACATACAGCACCACGCTGTCCATCACCAGCGGCAGCATTACAAGATGCAAAAGCTGCTCCAGAACCAGTGCGAAAATGAAGAATCCTGCTGCACCGATCAGTGCATGGCGGATATCTGCATCCGGATATTTCTTCTTCCACATCAGCAGAATCAGAATCGGTGCGGCAATGCAGAATAATGCCGCAAGCACCATGCAGATCATGGAAGAAACGGGGACGTTCAATGCATCTACATTCATGGCTACACCCTCAATACAGGCTGCCGGAATTCACCACCGGCTGTGCATCGCGGTTGCCGCAAAGCACCACCAGCAGATTGGATACCATTGCCGCCTTGCGCTCCTCATCCAGATCCACAACCTGCTTCTCATTGAGACGATCCAGAGCCATTTCCACCATGCCCACGGCACCGTCTACGATCATCTTTCTGGCGTCCACAATTGCCGATGCCTGTTGACGTTGCAACATCACTGCTGCGATTTCGGGGGCATAGGCAAGATACGTGATACGCGCTTCCAGAATCTCGATACCTGCCTCCTGCACCTTCTGCTGAATCTCATCACGGATTCTGGCAGCCACCACTTCACTGGAACCGCGCAGACTGCCGTCATCTGCCACGCCGTCACCGGTGGTATCCACATTGGGCGCAACATCATAGGGATACAGGCGCACCACATTGCGCAGGGCACTATCGCATTGCAGCGAGAGATACTCCTTGTAGTTATCCACATTGAACACTGCCTTTGCGGTATCGGTAACTTGCCACATCACAGCAATGCCAATCTCCACGGGGTTGCCAAGGCAATCATTGATCTTCTGGCGATTGTTGTTCAGGGTCATGATCTTCAACGAGATGCGCTTATTCACCCCTGACACGCTCACCTCGGTTTTGGTGCCTGCTTCGCTGGCGGCAAGGGCAAAGCCAGCCCCTGCCCCCGCAACATCACCGCTCTGGCGCAGCTTGGTGCTGGCAGCCGGATTCACGGCGGTGCAGAAAGGGTTCACATAGTAGAAGCCCTCCTCTTTGAGGGTGCCCACATACTTGCCGAACAGCGTCAGCACCAGAGCCTCCTTGGGCTTGAGGATTTTTAACCCCAGAAACGGGATCCAGCCGATCGCCGCCCAGATTGTGCCGATAATCGTGAGTGCCATTCCTACGACGCGCATTGCATTGGCGGCAGTCTCATCATCAAAGGTCATGCCGCCCCATATAATCATGGGAATCACCGCCAAATACAGCACAGCCCACAGCACGAGCATTACGCCGCCATTCTTTTTGTTGTTCAGTACAATTTCTTTCATAAGATTTCCCTTTCCGTCACATCGACATACAGACTGTTTCGCTTGCAGATCAGACAGCGTTTCTATCTGATATCACTATGATATCATAAAAATATCCATTTGTCAAGGGGTATTCAAAAATTTTTTTGAGGGATAAGGCGGCTGCAACCTCTTGCATAATGTGGAAAATTGTGGTATACTGAATAGGTATGGTTCAAATCAAATAAGGGAGTTAAGGGAGTACACTACCATGACACAGATTGATATCCATGACCTTGACCGCTTTTTCATCAAGGCAGAACTGATTCCTGCCATTTGCTATGATGTGGATACCCACACCGTGCTGATGCTTGCTTACATGAACAAGGAGAGCCTGAAACGCACCCTGGAAACAGGCTACACATGGTTCTGGAGCCGTTCACGGCAGGAATACTGGAACAAGGGCGCCACCAGTGGGAATCTGCAAAAAGTCGTTTCCATCTACGCGGATTGCGATGACGATACCCTGCTGGTCAATGTCAAGCAGACCGGTGTCGCCTGCCACACAGGGGCATATAGCTGCTTTTTTAAAAGTATCTACAGCGAAAACGAATAAGGAGAACGCATCATGACAATTTATCAGGAGATTTTCGAGGTCATCAAGGCGCGCAAGGCTGCCTTTGCAAACGGCACTGCACAGGACAATTCCTACACCTGCTACCTGTTTGAAAAGGGTGTGGACAAGATCTGCAAAAAGGTGGGCGAAGAGGCCTCCGAAACCATCATCGCAGCCAAGAACGCCGACAATGACGAACTGGCAAACGAGATCAACGATCTGCTCTATCACCTGATGGTGCTTGCCGCCAATCAGGGACTGGATTGGGCAGAGGTGGAGCGCATTCTGGCGGAGCGCAACCAGAAGATGGGCAACCTCAAACAGTTTCATCAGGTAGATAAGAATACCTGAAGTTACCCGCAACGCTTTCCCATGCACAAAATTCCTCACTGACGAATACATTGTAACAAGGCGAAAGCCCGATTCTATGTACTGGAGGAATTTGTATGAACGACTGCATTCAAAACGATCCTGCCGCCGGCACAGGCAACTGCAGCATCGTGCCCATGAAAGTTGAACGCGTGTTCGACAGCTGCAGCGACAAGGACTGCATCACCAATGTGCAGGTGCATCTGGAAAACGGCGAGCTGCCTGCAAATGTCTGCATGGTGAAAACACGCTGTGTATCCATTACCAATGTATGCCTGAGCGTGGAGCCAATCCCCTTTAACCGCGGGTATTTTACGGTGGATATCACCTTTACCTTCGGCGTGGAGCTGCTTGCCTACGAACAGGCCTGCGATTGCCCTATGATGCTCCGTGGCTGCGCCACTGCATCCAAGAGCGTGATCCTCTACGGCGGTGAGGCAAACACCAAGACCTTCTTCAGCAACGGGATACGCATCGGCGAGACCAGCAGCTGCTGTGAGGTGGTGAATCTGCCCACAGCAAGCGTACAGGTGGTAGAACCCATTGCACTGGAGACCAAGATCGCAAACATTTGCCTGAGCCATGACGAAGCAGGGCGGCCCCGTCCGCGGGGTGTGTTGATGACGCTGGGCGTATTCTCGGTGGTGGAACTGACCAGACCCGTCACAATGATGGTACCTGCGTATCCCTACAGCGTGCCTGCCAAGACCTGTTCCTGCGAGAACGACTCGCCCTGTGAGATCTTCAGCCGTATTTCGTTTCCCACAGAGGAGTTTGTGTCCCAGAACGCTGCACCTACATCCTTCCAAGGGGCTTGCGGATGCTACAGCAGCAAACACTGCAGCAGCGGCTGCAATTGCAAGGTCGTCCACGATCACGGCAGCATTTCCGACAACGATATCGCCAATAGCGATACTTCCAACAGCAGCGGAGGCTGCAACGGCATTATCCCCACAGAATAATCTGTATGTCCGCAGACCGCGTGGGCGGCAGCCACTGCGCACGCGGTTTTGCGCATCATCAGCAAAGGAGTGAAGCCCCCGATGCCAAACGAAACCCTTCCTGCCGCAAGAATCGACGAGCTGATCACAAGGCTCGAAGTGCTTGCGGACGCTTATTATAATCAGGACAACCCCATTGCCGAAGACTATGAATACGATATGCTCATGCAGGAGCTGAAAACACTGGAAGCGGAATATCCCGCACTGCTACGGCAGGATTCTCCCACCCAGAGAGTCGGCGGCAAGGCGTCGGGCAAATTTGACAAAGTCGCCCATACCGTGCAGATGGGCAGCCTGCAAGATGTGTTTTCCTATGAGCAGGTGCGACAGTTTCTCGCACGGGTGCAAGAGACTGTACCGGAGCCTGTGTTCACCGTTGAACCGAAAATCGACGGACTTTCCGTATCGCTGCTGTATGAAAACGGCGTGCTGACGGTAGGCTCTACCCGCGGTGACGGCTTTGTGGGCGAAAATGTCACGGGCAATCTGAAAACCCTGCACAGCATCCCACTGAAGCTGAAAAATGCGCCCCCTCTACTGGAGGTGCGCGGCGAGGTATATATGCCCCGTGAACAATTTGCGCGGGTCATCGAGCAGCAGGAGGCAAACGGCGAACAGCCCTTTAAGAATCCACGCAATGCAGCAGCAGGCTCGTTGCGGCAAAAGGATTCCAAAATCACCGCAAGCCGCAAGCTGGAAATTTTCGTGTTTAATTTGCAGCAGGCTGAGGGCATCACCTTTGATACCCACAGCGATTCTCTGGACAGACTGCAACAGTGGAAATTCCCCACCGTACCCTATACCCTCTGCGATGCAGACCCCGAAAAAATCATTGCCGCCATTGAACAGATCGGCGGGGCGCGGGGTACGCTACCCTATGATATCGACGGGGTGGTGATCAAGCTCAACGATCTTGCACAGCGGGATCGGTTAGGCAGCACCGCAAAGTATCCGCGATGGGCTGTGGCGTATAAATTTCCGCCGGAGGAAAAGCAAACCAGGCTGACGCGCATTGAGATACAGGTGGGGCGCACAGGCGTGCTGACGCCAGTTGCCGTGTTTGAGCCGATTCTGTTGGCAGGCACGGCAGTGGCAAGAGCCACCCTGCACAACCGCCAGTTTATCGAAGAAAAAGATATCCGCGTGGGGGATACGATTCTGGTGCGCAAGGCAGGAGATATTATCCCCGAAGTGCTGTCATCCGTATCCCATGCGGAGAACAGCGAGCCCTATACGCTCCCCACACACTGCCCCGCCTGTCACGCGCCTGTATCGCAGGAGGATGACGCGGCGGCGGTGCGCTGCCGCAATCCCCTTTGCCCCGCGCAGATGTTCCGTTCCATCGTGCATTTTGCATCCAAGGCTGCCATGAACATTGACGGTCTTGGCCCTGCCATTGTGCAGCAGCTGATGGACGAGGGTCTGGTGCAGTCCCCTGCCGATCTGTACACCCTGACCGCAGAGCAACTGCTGCGTCTGGAGGGCTTCCGTGAAAAATCCGTGCAGAATCTCTTAAACGCCATTGAACAGTCCAAAACGCAGCCCCTTGACCGCGTGATTGCCGCACTGGGCATCCCGAATATCGGGCAAAGCACCGCCGTGCTGCTGTGTGAACAGTTCGGCAGCATAGATGCCTTGCGCCATGCCACCGTTTCGGAGATCGCCGCCATTGACGGTCTGGGGGAGATCATGGCGCAGTCGGTATGCGATACGTTTGCAGATTCCGATTTTCTTGCACTGCTTGACCGCCTGACAGAGCTGGGGCTGACCATGGAATACAGGCAAAAGCAAACAAGCGATCAGTTTGCAGGGATGATATTTGTTCTGACGGGTACACTGCCCACACTGAAGCGGGACGAAGCAAAGGCACTGATTGAAGCGGCTGGGGGCAAGGTTACGGGATCGGTCTCCAAAAAGACAAGCTTTGTGGTTGCCGGCGAGGAAGCAGGCAGCAAGCTGACCAAGGCAAATGAACTGGGGATTCCCGTCATGGACGAAGCAGAACTGCTCCGCCGATTACAATAAGAACTGCTCCGCCGATTACAATAAAAAGAAAAGAGGGGTATATGATGAGAAATCGCAAGATATGTAAAGTACTGACAGCAGCCGCCGTAGCTGCTGTTGCGGTGATACAACCGTTTACCGCACTGGGAGCAACGGCTCCCGATTGGACAAGTGTGCAGCATCTGGCGGATGCACTGACCACCGCCAAAATCCTGACCGCTGCCGATGATTATGACGGCAACGGCATCATAGATGTGATCGACCTGACGCGAATGAAGCGCGATCTGCTGACGCAGGGCGGTGAAGATCTGTCCGGAGAGATCAAAACGCAAAATATTACCGCTGATGCGGGCAAACGCATCGGCAGAACCATGGACAAAAACGATGTCACATGGCTGGTGCAAAGCGGCTCTGCGGTAGAATGTACCATCACCGCTACCGAGGCAACCGTGACCATCGCAGGAGACGGCTGCGTTTACTCTGATGAGAAATACCGCCCCCGCTATGGCGTTTATGTGGATGGCGAACTGGTCGCCGATGTGGTCATGGGCGAAGCAGAGCAGACCGTACCGCTGTTTTCGGGTAAGGAGCATCGCACGGCAACGGTGAAGGTCATGCATCTTTCCGAGGCAAACAACGGCGCGGTGGGCATCAAGCATTTTACGGTATCTTCCGCAGCAGCAACGCCCATCAAGCCCACTGCAAAAAAGGATCTCTCCATTGAGTTTATCGGGGATTCCATCACCTGCGCTTACGGCGTAGAGGCGGATTCCCAGTATGTTTCGTTCTCCACGGGGACGGAAAACTTCTCCAAATCCTACGCATATCTCACCGCAGAGCTGTTAAATGCCGATTACAGCGCGGTCAGCTACAGCGGCTACGGCGTCATTTCGGGATACTCCAATGACGGTACCATTCACACCGATTCTCTGGTGCCCGATTGCTACACGCTGGTTGGCAAGCCTGCCGATTACGCCGAAGCATGGGATTTTGATGCAAATCCCAGTGATGTGGTGGTGATCAATCTCGGCACCAACGATTCCTCCTATCTTGCCAAGGATTTTGATGCCCGCAAGGATGCGTTTACCGCAGGCTATGTGGATTTCCTCGGCATGGTGCGTGCAAACAATCCCCATGCGTATATTATCTGCACCGTGGGCACCATGGGCTGCGCAGAGGTCTACCCTCTGATTGAAAAAGCCGTTGCAGCTTTCGGCGATGCCAAGGTCAGCAGCTACCTGTGCGCCACTCACGATTTCCAGAATGACGGCATCGGCGCGGATTGGCACCCCTCGGCTGTGACACAGCAAAAAAGTGCCTATGTACTGGCGGACAAGATCGCGGATGCCATTGGGATGCCTTGGGATGAGGTCGGTCTGGATGCCGCCGCAGACCGAACCTATGATGTCATTTACGACACCGCACAGGGTATCTATGTCTCCGACTATGTCAACACCTACGACAACTCCCTGACCGTCAGCATGACCACCGCAGGGAATGCGCCCGAAGATGTACAGGCGATCATCGGCAATTTGTCTTTGCGTGAGGGCGTGTATGATCTCAAGCTGACCTGCAAAAACAGCGTGGATATGTCTGTACCCTACTGCCTGCGCAGCACTGCCGACCCCACCACCATCTATATGGAGGGTACGCTGGATATGACCGCCAACACACCCCTTACCTTGGAAACAGAGCTCATCATGACCACGCAGGATGCCTGCGAGTTCCAGTTGCTGCTGGGCGGCACCGCAGGGGCACAGTTTGCGATCACGGGCATGAGTATGTACAAACTTTCCTGACAAGGAGCGATACACTGTATGAAGCTGATTCTTGCGTCCCAGTCCCCAAGGCGCAGAGAGCTGCTTTCTCTGCTGCACATGGATTTCACCATATCCCCTGCGGACTGCGACGAAACCATTCCCCCCCACACACCTGCCGCACAGGCAGCAGAGCTGCTTGCCGTGCGCAAGGCGGCACTCGTAGCAAAGCAGCACCCCGATGCAGTGGTCATCGGGGCAGATACCACTGTGATCGTGGAGGATACCATTCTGGGCAAGCCGGAAGGCCGCGAGGAATGCTGTGCCATGCTCCGGTTGCTTTCGGGGCGCACCCACAGCGTATGCACCGGCGTTGCGATTTTCTGGGCAGGGAAAAGCATCAGCTTTACCGAGCAGACCGCGGTCACCTTCTTTCCCCTCTCTGATGATGAGATCAACGCCTACGCCGATACCGACGAGCCCTACGACAAGGCAGGGGCTTACGGCATCCAGGGCAGCGGCGGATTGTTTGTATCGGAAATCCACGGCGATTTCAACAATGTGGTGGGCCTGCCTGTGGCAAGGCTCAACCGCTATCTGAAAAAATTGGGCATCATCGGTTGACAGACGAACAAAAATCGTGTATGATGATAGGAGAAACCCCATCACGAAAGGACTACATTTATGATATTACTGGACGATATCCGCAATGAACTGGTCAATGCGCGCCCTGAGGTCAAGGAACTGCGCGAGGTGCTGCAAATCAGCCGTGCCGAATCCGAACTGGAGGATCTGCGCATTCAGGTGACCTATGACGGCTTTTGGGACAACCCCGAACAATCGCAAAAAACCATGCAGAAGATTCGCACACTGGAAAACAAGCTGGAACGTTTCAACAAGCTGCAATCGCTGTTGGAGGATACCATCGGCATGATCGAGCTTTGCATAGAGGAGGAGGACGATTCTTCCAACGAGGAGATTCTTGCGGACGCTGAGCGTTTTAAGGAGCAGCTTGCCGCAGAAAAGCTCAAAACGCTGTTGACCGGCGAATACGACAACGCCAATGCCATTTTGACCCTGCACGCAGGGGCAGGCGGCACGGAGGCACAGGACTGGGCACAGATGCTCTACCGTATGTACAACAAATATGCCGAAAGCCACGGCTTTAAGGTCGATCTGCTGGACTGGCTGGACGGCGATGAAGCAGGCATCAAGTCTGCATCGTTTATGGTGCAGGGCGAGAACGCTTACGGCTTTTTGAAATCCGAGGCAGGAGTGCACCGTCTGGTGCGCGTCTCCCCCTTTGATTCATCCGGCAGACGGCATACCTCTTTTGCTGCACTGGAAGTCATGCCTGAAATCTCCGATGATGTAGAGGTTGATATTCGCCCGGAAGACATCAAAATGGATGTGTTCCGTTCCAGCGGTGCAGGCGGTCAGCATATCAACAAAACCAGTTCTGCCGTGCGACTGACCCACCTGCCCACGGGCATCGTGGTTTCCTGCCAGACACAGCGCAGTCAGTTCCAGAACAAGGACTACTGTATGAAAATGCTCCGCGCAAAGCTCATTGAGATCAAGGAGCGTGAGCATCTGGATAAAATCTCCGATATCAAGGGCACACAGTTGAAGATCGAGTGGGGCAGCCAGATTCGCTCCTATGTGTTCATGCCCTATACACTGGTAAAGGATCACCGCACCGGCTGCGAAAATGGCAATGTGCAGGCTGTGATGGACGGCGATCTGGATGCGTTCATCAACGCGTATCTCAAAGCACTGAGCCACGGCACCCTGCAGGCAAACGGCGGTGGAGATATGTAATCCTATACTTAGTACACTGACTTAAGAGGTGATCGTATATGCAATGTCCACGCTGCGGCAATCCGCTCAGCAGCGGTCAGACCTTCTGCCTTTGCGGCTGCAGGGTTGACCACATCACAGGCAGCGGCAACGGCTCCTCTGTAAAGGCGGCACGCGGCATCCGTGTGGTACCCATCGTGATCATCGCGGTGCTTGTGCTTGCCGTGCTGTGTGCGTGCTTCTGGGTGATACTGGGGCGCGACCGATATCTGGTTACGCATGAAAATCAATGGGAGACGGTCTATCACGCCGAGTATTCCATGACGATACCCTCGGGAATGCGCGACGGCACTGTGATTCAGCTGAGCGGCGATGCACAGACGCTCGGCTGCTATACCAACAACGAGGTCTGCATTGCGGTAGCTGTCACGCGGTTTAACAAAGAGCAGCAGACTATTATGCAGAACGTCGATTTCCGCGCACTGCTGATAGAACAGCTCTCGCAGCGCACCATAAACGATACAAAACTGCAGCCCGTGGAGCGCGGCAGAATGATTTACATCCAGTACCCGCGTGAGACCACTGCAATTATTCCGCACACAGACCGTGTCAAGGTTACAAACGCCTGCTTCCTCGCCGATACGGCACTGTATGAGGTCGAAATTTACTGCGCCGAGAACGACTACTACGACTACGAAAGCTATATCTTTGCATGGCTGGATTCTTTCTCGGTGCATTGAAATCTGCAGCAGGCATCATCCGATTCTTCCACGGCTGAAAAACGCCCATAAACAACAAAGAAGCCCCCAATCCATGGGGGCTTCTCCGTTTGTATGAATGAAAAAAAGGGGGGAAGTCAGAATCAATAGTTCTCTGCTCTGAGCTTGAAGTAAGCCTGGGGATGTGCGCAGACAGGGCACATCTTGGGGGCTTCCTTGCCGATGACGATATGACCGCAGTTGCTGCACTCCCAGATCATGTCGCCGTCCTTGGAGAACACCAGACCGCCCTCAACATTTGCCAGCAGCTTGCGGTAGCGCTCCTCGTGTGCCTTCTCGATCTTGCCCACAGCCTCAAACAGGAATGCCAGACGGGTAAAGCCCTCCTCCCGTGCAGTCTGGGCAAAGGAAGCATACATATCCGTCCACTCGTAGTTCTCGCCCTCTGCAGCATCCAGCAGATTGGCGGCAGTGGTGGGCACTTCGCCGTCATGCAGCTCCTTAAACCAGATCTTTGCGTGCTCCTTCTCGTTGTTCGCAGTTTCCTCAAACAACTCAGCGATCTGGACATAGCCCTCTTTTCTTGCCTTGGAAGCGTAGTAGGTGTACTTGTTGCGTGCCTGCGATTCGCCTGCGAATGCAGTCATCAGATTTTGTTCGGTTTTTGAGCCTTTCAGTTCCATAGTGAAAACCCTCCATAACAGTAATAATTTGATATATGGCAAACGGTCAAAGACCGCTTTCACCCGATGGTATTTGCCCCTGTGCATTCCTCGCAGATCTCATACAGCATCAGCTCATAGCCGATGATTTCTCTGCCTGCCGCCTTTGAAAACACATTGCACACCGCATCCAGATGCACATCGCGCACCTTGCCGCACTGCTTGCACACGATATGGTCATGAAACCGCGGATTATGATCATAGCGGTCAGGGGCACCGTTGACGGCAATGCGCATAATATCGCCGTCGTCGCAAAGCAGATTCAGGTTGCGATACACCGTGCCCATGGCAATATGCGGCTGCTGCTTGCGCACCTCCAGAAACACATCCTGCGCGGTGGGATGCTTTGGCATCATGCACAGCACATCGTAGATCAACTGCCGCTGACTCTTCATGGTGCACCTCCCCTGCGGTATCATTAGGATTCGTTCCTAATGATATTATACCACAAAATATCAATTTGTCAAGTGCTTTTTTTCGGGAATTTGGAAAAAATCACAAAAATCGCTGCAACCCTTGACAAATCACAAAAAATGAATAAAATATAGATATGAGATTCGCACCTTGTGGAAATCCGGACAGAGAGAATGTGCCCATGGGCTGGAAGCACATTTACGGGGAGTAGTGGCTGCGGGAACGCTCTGTCGGCGCGTGATACCCTTCACGCCGATGCCTTTGGTACGCCCCGAGGCGCAACAACTGAATTGAAAGTGAACAGCGGCTGTCGCAGAAAGGGCAGGCACTGTTAAGTCGGGTGGCACCGCGGGCTTTGTTTGTAAACTGCTCGTCCCGGAACAAGTTTTGTTGTTCCGGGGCGTTTTATTTTTTATAATGGAGGTTTTCTCTATGTACCGTACTATGCGCTGTAGTGCACTGCGTCCCGAGCATATCGGGCAGACCGTTTCTCTGGCAGGATGGGTAGATGCCATCCGTGACCACGGCGGCGTGCTGTTTCTGGATCTGCGTGACGAAACCGGCATCACACAGGTGGTGTTCCATGAGGATCTGACGCTGGAGGGCATCAACCGCGAGGCCGTGATTACCATCACCGGCGAGGTGGTTGCCCGCGATGCAGACACCGTGAACCCCAAGCTGGAAACCGGTCTGGTGGAGGTGCGTGTCACTTCCTACGAGCTGCTTGGCCCCTGCCGCCAGATGCTGCCCTTTACCCCCTCCGATTCCATGGACACCCGCGAGGAAGTGCGTCTGAAGTACCGTTACCTTGATCTGCGCAACCCCGATCTGCACAGCAAGATCATTCTGCGCTCCAAGGTCATTTCTGCACTGCGTCGCCATATGGAGGAGCTGGGCTTTCTCGATATGCAGACGCCCATCCTCACTGCTTCTTCACCCGAGGGTGCCCGTGATTTTCTCGTACCCAGCCGTAAGCACAAGGGCACATTCTATGCACTGCCCCAGGCACCGCAGCAGTTCAAACAGTTGCTGATGGTTTCGGGCTTTGACCGCTACTATCAGGTTGCCCCCTGCTTCCGTGATGAGGACGCCCGTCAGGATCGTTCCCCCGGTGAGTTCTATCAGCTCGATTACGAAATGGCATTTGCCACACAGGACGACGTTCTGGAAGTGTGTGAGCAGGTCATCTCCAAAACCTTTGCAGAGTTTGCGCCCGATAAGGTCTGCTCTGCCGCACCCTTCGAGCGTATCACCTATGCCGATGCAATGCTCAGATACGGCTCTGATAAACCCGACCTGCGCAACCCCTTGCAGATCATTGACCTGACCGATTTCTTTGCACAGGTAGAATTCAAGGCATTCAAGGGTCGCCCCGTCCGCGGTATCGTTGCCGATTGCTCTGCCTGCTCCAAAAAGTTCTTTGAGGATTCCCTCAAATTCGCACTGTCCATCGGCATGAAGGGTCTGGGCTACCTTACCCTCAAAGAGGGTCAGTTCAAGGGCCCCATTGACAAATTCCTCACCGATGAACAGCGTCAGGAGATCACCGCACTGTCCGGCATCAAAGAGGGCGAAACCCTGTTCTTCATCAGCGACGCCAAACGCATTGTGGACAGCATGGCAGGTCAGATTCGCACCTGGCTGGGCGAAACCCTCGATCTCCTTGAGAAGGACGCATTCCGCTTCTGCTTCGTGGTGGATTTCCCCATGTACGAGATCAACGCGGAAACCGGCAAACTGGATTTCACCCACAATCCTTTCTCCATGCCCCAGGGCGGTCTGGATGCACTGATGAACGAGGATCCGCTGAAGATTCTTGCCTACCAGTACGATCTGGTCTGCAACGGCATTGAGCTTGCATCCGGTGCAGTGCGTAACCACAATCCGGAGATCATGAAAAAGGCATTTGCACTGGCAGGCTACTCCGAGGAGGAACTGGCAGCACGCTTCTCGGCACTGTATACGGCATTCCAGTATGGCGCACCGCCTCACGCAGGCATGGCACCGGGCATCGACCGCATGGTGATGCTGCTTGCCGAAACCGAAACCATCCGCAATGTCATCGCATTCCCCCTCAACGGCAACGCGCAGGATCTGCTGCTGGGCGCACCGGCTCCCGTCACAGAGCTGCAGCTCCGCGAAGCCAATATTCAGGTGCGCGAGGACTTCTGATCGCAGACAATACACGGAAAACGGTATGCTCTCACAGAGAATGCCGTTTTCCTGCTTTTGTGAGGTAGTTTTCATGGAGAAACGATACATCGCCCTGACCTTTGACGACGGCCCCAACACCACAACCACCGTCGCCATGCTGAATCTGCTGCAACAGACAGGCGTTCCCGCAAGCTTTTTTCTGGTGGGGAACAACATCACGGCGGAAACCGTGCCTGTGGTGCAGCGCGCCTTTGCCATGGGCTGCGAGATCCACAATCACTCAATGAGCCACAGGGCACTGACCGAATTGACCCCCGAACAGATGCTTGCAGAGGTGCAGCCTGTCACACAGCGCATCACAGAGATCACAGGCACACCGCCCCGTTTCTTCCGTCCGCCCTATATCGCTACCAATCCCACGGTGTTTGCGACCGTTCCCCTGCCCATGATCTGCGGCTTCGGCGTGGAAGATTACAACGATGCCATATCCGCCGAGGAGCGTTTTTGCCGCCTGAAAGAAGGCGCAACGGATGGCATGATTCTGCTGCTGCACGATAGCGAGGGCAATGACAAAACGGTGCAGGCGGTTACAAAGCTGATACCGGCATTGCAGGCACAGGGCTTCGAGTTTGTAACGCTTTCCCGACTGTTTGCTCTGAAGAAAGTGAACCCACAGCCATTTGACGGCCAACTGTATTCGGTACTGTGAACATCCGAACTCTTGGCGGATGCACCGCGCCCCCAGCGCAATGCGCTGCCGGGATGCAACAGGCACCCCAAAAAGGCGATTTCCACAGAAAACAGGTGCGGTTTTGTACCCGTTTTGCAAAAGCTTGTTGAAAACTCTGCGAGAAATCCCAGCAGATGCAGCCATTTCCCCACGATTCGCCCATCTTGCCGCGCTCTGTGCATTTATACAGGAATCTCTGCTTTCTTGGCGATTGCGGCGTGAGGGGCAGGGTATTTCCTGTGGTGTCTTGTCCTGTCTGCTGTCGTTTCGTTTCGTGTCGTATCGTTTTGTATCGTTTCGTTTTGTATCGTTTCGTTTTGTATTGTTTCGTTTGTCTGTTTCTGCTTACATTTTTTCAGTTGAACCCAACTTTTGCTTACATTTTTCCCGTTGAACTCGATTTTTGCCTGCATTCTGAAAACGATCTGCATACATCTGCTTACATTCTGCATACATCTGCTTACATTCTGCAAACATCTGCTTGCTTTTCCTGTAATGCACTGCCTTTGCTGCCATGGCAGATTTGCGTTTCCTTTTCTGGGGCATGGGCGCGATGAGCTCCATAAAATCCCTGTTTACCCCTTGCAAAAACAGAACAAATCCGCTATAATAAAAGAACGATGCAAACCGCAACGAAAGGAGCCGCCCCTATGAATCTGCACCGTGATGAAAACCCTGCATTTCTCAACGATTATCTCACCTATCTCGACCTCAACCGCGGCCGCTCCCCACGAACCGTTATGGAGTATCAACAAGACATCTGCCGGTTTTTGCGCTGGTTGACCACCCCCAAAGGCACTGATCCTGACACCGCTGATATCACGCAGATGCGCCCTCAACAGCTCAGTGATGTGACGGTGGGCACGCTGTATGATTACATTCGCTATCTGCGCGATGACCGCGGCAACACCCCGCGCTCGGTGGCGCGCAGAATGAGCGCAGTGCGCAGTCTGTTTCGATATCTTACGCGGACAAAGGGCATTCTGGAGCAAGACCCCTGCCAGAATCTGGAGCTGCCTGCGACCAACAAACCGCTGCCGCATTTTCTGACCCTGCGTGAAAGCGAGCGTCTGCTGGAAGCCGCCGACACCCGCCCCGATTCTCCCGAAGCCTTGCGTGATTACTGCATCCTCACGCTGTTTCTCAACTGCGGCTTCCGCTTAAGCGAGCTGGTAGGCATGAACATCGGCGATGTGGATTTCTTTGAACGGCAGGTGCGCGTACTGGGCAAGGGCAACAAAGAGCGTCTGGTGTATCTCAACGACGCCTGTCTTTCGGTACTCCATGACTATATCCATTCCCGCGAAAATCCGCCGGAGGAGCCAAAGGCACTGTTTTTGAGCCGCAATCACCGCCGTATCAGCCGCCGCCGCGTGCAGCAGATTGTGGAAAATGCATTGCAGGCAGCCGGACTTTCCGGCAAGGGTCTGTCCACACACAAGCTCCGTCACACCGCAGCAACGCTGATGTATCAGCACGGGGGGACCGATACCCGCACCCTTCGCGATATTCTGGGGCATAAATCCATTGCC
>JAEDLR010000030.1 GCA_016295145.1 Oscillospiraceae bacterium | reverse complement strand
GTCAATATCTTTGCGAAAAATTTTTCAACTTTGGCCCTGCAAACTGAATCTTAGAGAGGAATCCCCGTCAAATAAATGACCTCCAATCACAAAAGATGAGGCTAACCGATGATTCTCGGTGAGCATGATGTGTATTGCTCTGATTGCTGTGTATTCGATTCCATGCTGATTCCTCCTGTGGTCAGTTTGCCCGAACTTACTCCGGGGATTTGACGGTTACGATCAAGCGGCTGAAAGCCATTTCCCGCAAAATAAAATGGCTTTCCGACAGTGTTCAGCTCCTTACAAGAGAAAAAGAAGTGCTGTCCGCCAAGACCGAGCGTGGTCAATCGTTAATGACGACAGTCAATCGAAAACGATAGCAAAGGAACCGTTGCCTTTTGAGCCGTTCCATTGATATTTCTACAAATTTAGCGTTTCATATCAAAATACCACTTGACAAATGATTGAAAATACTTTATAATATAATTGGCACATATGAAACGGAAAAGTGCCACTCATGATTGTTTGCTTTAGGCGCAAAATACTTATGGAAATGAGGTGAGCCCCTTGGGCTAAGTTGCTTACCCCACCGGTGTGGAACGACAGTACGAATTTCTGACTTGAAACAATATGGAGGTTTATTATGTTTAAGATTAAGAAGGCTATGGCAAGTTTGCTGGGTATTGTTACGATGACTGTTGGTATTGGCGGCATGGGAGTAAATGCCGCCGGAGATGCTACAACTTGGGGGGTGTATTATACGCCCCATGCGGAGCATAGTATAGATACTTGCACCGTGAATACCTATGGTCCCGGATACAAAGCAACCTGTACTTCAAAAAGCGGCAACGGTGCTCTGAATTACGTTGTGATCACTAGTGGTAATCCCCGTTTCCCATTGGACAGAACCGTACAAATCTCTGAGATCAATACTACGGTTTATTTTAAGACGATACCAACCTTTAGTGGTGAGTTGGCAACTTTTCAGGTTGAGCTAATGTGTACCGGTGGCAGCTATAACTCCAGTAATTACGGTACCATCGCCGATAAGAATTATACTGGCTGAGTCCAGTTTTTGAGATGCGAAACCGAGAATCGGATGTTCTCGGACATCCGATTCTGCATCTTCCGTGCTGCAATCGGCAATGCTGCTGAAAGCAGGATTGCGTGCAATGACCGAAACGGGCTTGGGTTTGTAAACATGAAGCCCATCCCTGATATTGAATATAACGAAAGGAGTCACCCATGAAAACCATAACCCTGAAGCGTGCATGGGTTTTTGTGGCTTGCGTTGCCGCTGTTGCGATGACCGCCTGCAATCCTTCCTCCCAAGAGGATTCCAAAGCGGAGAGTCAGATACAATCCCCAAGTGAGAGTCAGATACAAGCCCCAAGTGACAGCCAGTTACCGACCGATTCGCTGAATTTAGATAATATGGATCTGTCCCGCGCGAAAATCACGGTTCCAGAGTGCGACGAATATCATAGATTAGAATTTGCCTGTCAGACGTTTTCAGCCTCCAATTCGGCTGAAGCCTTTCAGGAGGCATATGAGCTATATTTTGGTGAAACGATAACAACCGCAGAAATGATGGCATTCGGCGAGTTTTCCGGCATTCCGGAGAAAGATATTATTAATGTATATAGTTATGATCAAGGAGATGTTCTGCAAGATCTGGATGTGCGCTTTGACGCGTTGCCGGAACAACAATTTCCCAGTGTGGAATATGTGCGTGCAGAGAATGACCGTTGCTACATGGATCTGAACCGTGCATATTTGTTTGAAATTTATGATCGCAAATTTATCACTGAACTGTTGGGTGCTGCCCCCGACTGTGGATTTAGCTGGAGACCTTTTAGCGGCTCCAGTTGTGGCGTCAAGAGTGTGGATGAGGACTGTACCTATTCCCTTTACGGCACGGATATTTCCTTGCAGGATGCACTTACCTTTGCAGAGGATTATTTCAGCAACCACGATCTGGGGCGCATCAATTCCTCGCTTTTTACCTATCGCAGAGATGAAGCTGAGGTGTATCGCTACGGCGAGACCAATTACGGCTATTATATACGCCTCAAGCCTTGCTATAATGGGGTTCCCGTGGGCTCATATCCGGCCGCGCATTCCATTGAAAGCCATGTTTTTGAGGAAGGAAGCAAGGTAATCCTCGATTCTGAGATGAAATGTTTGATGGTCAGAGAGGACAAACTCGACTGGATCTGGACCTGTGGGCTTACCTATGATGCACCCACGAAAAAAGAGGTGTATGCAGCAGAAGATCTGTTGACCATGGAGGAAGCGGCAGTGCTTGCCAGTGAAGCGCTAACGGACGGCATTACATTTAAAATTACAAAAGTTCAGCTTTATTACGCCTATGGAGAAATGTACGAGGCGAATGATGATGCACGATTACCTATACCAAAGTATCTGTTCATTGAACCCACATGGCAGTTTGTAATGCCTGCAAACAGCTCTATGTACAAACGTATCGTCGTGGAAGTCAGTGCCATTAACGGCGATGTTGTTGTGCGGTATGAATAAGCGTTTCTTTCACCTGGTCAGAAACAATCTGACGAACAGCATTGGTTCACCTGTATTTGCACTCAGTGTTTGCGTGATACTTCTGTTGTATGCTTCCACCGGAATCAGGGTACCCTTTTCCTCTGAGTCGATGACGCTGTTTGAGTTGCTGCTGCCTGCCAATCTTGCCCGATGCGGCGGGGACTTTGTGACGTCAGGGTATGGTGTATTTGTCGCCACAGGGTCTACGCAGTGGGCTGAAGTTGTGTTGTCAGCCGTGTGCGTAATCCCGTTTTTGTATGTGTTTACGGCGCAGTATCGCAGTGCATATTACTCCACGCTCTCCAGAATGACGCTCCGTAGTTACAGTTGTGCAACCTGCGTCTCTGCCATGTTGTCAGCCGCTGCAGTGATTCTGACCGCTAATATGCTGTATGGCGGAATCGTGCATCTGCTGCTGCCTTCGGTAGGTGAGATTGCAGCCGATGATATCAACCAAATGTATCTCTCCATATATGGAGAAACCACCACGGAACAACTGCGCTATGTAGCGTTCATGGTTGGAAACGATATGGCGGCAGGTGCCCTCTGTGGCGTATGTAGTATCTGGCTTTGCTTGTATCTTCGCGACGTGCTGCTTATCATCACTGCGCCCATGTTCTTGCATTATGCCTCTGCAAAGCTGGTGGGAACGTATCAAATTTGGCTATATGAGGACATGGAGCGAATGAACGATTCTTTTTGGCAAGCGCTGCAGATCTTCTTTCCTCACAGTATCTGGAGCATGGATATGGCATTTGAACTATATACCCGTTTGCCTTATGTAATGTATCTTTTCGCGCTGTGCTTGCTGATTGTGGGTGTGAGTCTGCTTTGCGGTAAAAAAATCAGGAGGCGGGTGACCTGTTGTGCGTAAAATGTGGAATATGGTTTTGCTCGCTGCACAAGAGTACAAGCAGACATTGTTCAGCAGTCGTTTGGTTTTTTTGTTTGGCTCACTCATTGTTGCTTATGAATCGGCATTTGGAACATTGCTGGAGCTGAACACTGCCACGGGTTTATCCATGCACCCTTTTGAGCCGTATTTGGTACTTTCCGCAAGACCCATATCCGCACTGCTGATTCCGCTGATGTTTGTTTTGCTGCTGTCTGATGTACCGTCTGTCACCTCACAGGGCAGCTTCACGATGATCCGCACCTCGCGTATGCGCTGGTTTTTTGGGCAACTGCTGGCAGTAATCGCAATGGCATTTACATATCTGATGATTTTGCTGCTGTTTTCAATTGTTGTTTCTTGGCAGACCTTTGAAGAGAATGTGGCACTTTTTTCTAACTGGAGCCCGTTGATGTTGGATATCAACAAGCTTTTCCCTGACATTTATATCCAATACAGCGGTTATCTGCTTAGCCCGGAGACAACCATGCAGGGATACCCTTGTGCGGTATTGGCGCATTCGCTGATGCTGACACTGCTGTCCATCATCATTCAAGGCGAAATGCTGATTGTTTTTGATTTATTGGGTTATAAAATCGTTGGCTTGATTTCGTTAATCGCACTGAACGGAATTGGTTGCACTTTTGTTGCCATTACGCATCAAACAATGTGGCTGCTGCCAATGGCGCATACTATTTTCGGATTGCATTTTTTGGGTGCTTCATCAAAGCCAATCATGCCGCTTTCCTATTCTTACTTATATTTTGCTGTGTGGCTGATTGTGCTCTCCTGCATCGGACTTACACTTGCAAAGAAAACCGCATTTCATGGCAAAGCGTCATTTTTGGCGCAGCATTAAAAAGAGAATATCATGGTTCAGGTGGATATTGATAAGGAAGTTTTAAAAGCCTCGGATAAGCTTATGGAACGAAGTCGATGCAGAATGTCCCACCAGGGAAATACAGCAGCATGGATAACTCCATTGCCACCACAGACAGAAACGCTGTGATTTTCTTCGTGTGTGTGTTTGCCATTCATATTCCTCCCTTTAGCAGTTTACCATGATATGCGTTTTCTTTACAAAAGTCAACGAGCACTATGAGGAAATGCCCCCTCTGAATAAGTGAAGGGGGCATTTGTGTTTTGAACGAAACTTGTTGGAGAAAGCGGTCTCGCGTGTGGCTGGTGTATCTGAGAGGTTATGCCCCATGGGGCTTGCGGTATGCTTTGATACGCGAAAACTGAGGTCTCTGCGCTATATTAAAATGTGAGAGGTAATACAATGACGATCAGAAGATATTGTCCCAATGACTTAATACAGATGATTGATATTTGGAACGAAGTTGTCGAAGACGGAATCGCTTTCCCGCAGGAAGAACTTTTGAATCATGAAACAGGGGAGGCGTTTTTCGCTTCACAAAGCGATTGCGGCGTTGCAGTGGATGATACCGGCGCTGTAGTCGGCTTATATATCCTGCACCCGAACAATGTGGGAAGATGCGGACATATATGCAATGCGAGCTATGCAGTTTCATCGTCTCGCCGTGGGCAACATATCGGGGAAAAGCTCGTCACCGACTGTATACGCAGCGCGAAGGAGCTCGGTTTCAGGATTTTGCAGTTTAACGCCGTTGTAGAAACGAACATTCACGCCCGTCATCTTTATGAAAGAATCGGCTTTACACAATTGGGTGTGATACCGAACGGTTTTAGAATGAAAGACGGTTCGTTCGAGAATATCTGCCCATACTACATAGAACTATAACTGCCGATTGATCGCAGCAATAGGGCAGGAGCACTTCCACCCCTTCACATATTCACTCCATTGCGCGTCATAGGATAAACCTCCAGCCGTGACAGTGATTTCGGGCGATACTTCGTCTGGTATGGAATTGACGGCTTCTTTTCAAAGTAAAATTCGTTTTCCTAAGAAAAAGGAAACAGCATATGGATATGAAGATGTATTGAAAAATCATGACCGGCGGGTGATTGAAAGCTATCATCTGATGGAAACGGAAGATGAGCTTTACATCACTTTGCAGGTAAATAACCTCATGTTTTTGAAGACAAATTGATGCTCGCACGATATGACGCGCAGATAAGTTCTGATTGGCAAAGACAAGGGAGCGATCACAGATCGCTCCTTTTCCCTTTTCACCGTATTCTTGGTCACCCTGTAAATTTTCATCCGCGACAACACCTTGGCTTTGAGGCTCTCTTTCGATTTTGATTGACAACACCGGGCTTTTTATGGTATAATGGTTTCACTATGCATGAGGGAATCGGCTTTGCGGCTGTTCTGACATCGGTGCTGCAGGCAATATTCCCTTGATTGTTCAGGCGGTTCTGCGTGGCGCGAGGCGTACCCCTTTGCAGGATCGCTTTGCCCATGGAAAACCTTTGATGACCGAAGAGAGGAGGATATGCAGCTTTCGCGCGGGAACGCATCTTTTTATTATTACAGAAGGGAGGGCATACTGCGCACTTTGCAGTATGCACAAAAATGTATGGACTCAAAACTGATTGCAATGCTGATTACCATCCTGGCTTATATGCTGATGATGGTGATCATCGGAATCCGTTGTTCCAAGAAAAACGCCAATGTGGGCGACTTTTACCTTGGGGGTCGCAAGCTGGGCCCTATTGTAACCGCCATGAGCGCGGAGGCATCTGACATGAGCAGCTGGCTGCTGATGGGACTGCCTGGGGTAGCCTATCTGACAGGCTGCGCAGAAGCAGTCTGGACGGCGATAGGTCTTGCCATCGGCACCTATCTCAACTGGCTGATCGTTGCCAAGCGCCTGCGTGTGTACACCCATAAATGCGGCAACTCCATCACCATTCCGGACTTTTTCTCCAACCGCTATCGGGACAGCAGCCATATCCTTATGGGGGTTGCGGCGGTCATTATTCTCGTGTTCTTTGTACCCTACACGGCCTCCGGCTTTGCAGCCTGCGGCAAGCTGTTCAGTACCCTGTTCGGTATGCCCTACCATGCGGCCATGATTATGAGCGCAGTTATCATTATCTTCTACACGAGCTTCGGCGGCTTTCTGGCTGCCAGCACCACGGATCTCATCCAGAGTATGGTCATGACTCTGGCGCTTGTGCTGATTGGGGTGTTCGGTGTGGTCACTGCCGGCGGCATTGGGGCTGTCATCGACAACGCAGGCAAGCTGACCGGTTATCTGGATATTATGCAGCAGCACGATCCGGCAACCAACAGTGCTACACCCTACAGTATTCTTACCGTTGCCTCCCTGCTGGCGTGGGGCCTTGGCTATTTCGGTATGCCCCATGTGCTTCTTCGGTTCATGGCAATTGAAAATAAGGAAAAGGTGAAGGTTTCCCGTAGAATTGCGACCATATGGGTTGTGATCTCTATGGGCGTGGCTGTATTCATCGGTATCGTGGGCAATGCGTTGACCTCTTACGGAAAGCTGGATTCTTTGGCGGATGCCGAGACGGTGATTATGGATATGGCGTTGCTGATGAGCGAAAAAGGCTTCATCTTTGTTTTCTTTGCCGGTCTGATTTTTGCCGGTATCTTAGCAAGCACAATGTCCACCTCTGATTCCCAGTTGTTGGCAGCATCTTCCAGTGCTTCGGAAAATCTGCTGAAGGGTGTATTCAAAATCAAGATGACCGAAAAACAGTCCATGCTTTGTGCAAGAGCCGTGCTGATCGTGATTGCAGTGCTTTCTGTTGTCCTTGCCTGGAACCCCAACAGCTCCGTATTTGATATCGTATCCTTTGCGTGGGCAGGCTTCGGTGCCACCTTCGGCCCTGTGATGCTCTGTGCCCTGTTCTGGAAGCGTTCCAACAAGTGGGGCGCAATGGCAGGTATGCTCACCGGCGGCGTAATGGTGTTTGTATGGAAATACGTGATCGCAAAGCTGGGTGGTGTGTTCGCCATCTATGAGCTGCTGCCCGCCTTTTTGATTGCTTTGGTTGTGAATGTGATCGTATCTCTTATCACGCGCAAGCCGGAGCAGGCCATCCTGGATGAATTTGATGCAGTCAATGCAGAGGTAAAAGCGGCGCATTGACCGGAAGCAATCCGGTTTTCAAGAATCAAGATTCGTTTGGTCGCAAGTGTTTCATTTTCCTTTTGCCACCGCTGAATATCATTCGGAATATGAGAAATTGCTTTTTCTTGAATTGCTTTTGTAAGTCAGCCATATTCCCATAAGGTATCTGCCAATGCAAACCAGAATAGGGGCCCATCATTCGTGTCAGAAATGATGGGCTCATATTCTCAATACAGTTCCTCAATCGCTTCAGCGTTTGATTTACCGTGTCCGCGTTTTTCTTGATAGCATTGGCGCACACCGTCCGTCACATCATCTTGATACAGATTCACGTCCCAGCTTGACATAATCTAACTCCTTTCATTTTCCACTCCAATTTCGTATTCATTCGCAATTTGATTGTCGAAATCATGTGCAGCACCGCTACCGGCTGCCATATTGCCATATATCATTCAATCTTTTTGTTCGTAGGGCTTATCCCACGAACCAATTTCAATCAGATTCCCTTCAGGGTCAGCGATATAACAGGTTCTTTGCCCCCAAGGTTCCAGTTCCGGTTCCAATACAGGCGTAGCCCCGTTTTCCACCGCTTTTTTGAACGCAGCATCAACCTCAGCAAATGTATCAACATAAAGAGCCAATTCAAAATGACCGTTCAATCCCTTGATATAATCATATCTGCGGCTTGTCATTTTTTCAAAGTCTTTTCTCCCATATAACAGAAACAAAGTACCGTCTTTCACAAGGTAAACATTCGATGTATCTTCTGCTTCTTTTATCTCAAAACCAAGTACATCTCTGTAAAACCGAATCATGCGAGACATATCCTCAACAAATAATCCAAATCCATCCAATCTCATAAGTTACCTCCTGTGAATGCCGATTTGTAGAGCAACTGCCCTACACTTTATGTCGCATATTATACCACACGGCAATTGAAAAAGTCAACCGCCAAAGAAGTGGTTTTGCGTTTCTTTGCCTGAGTGCGGCAGAAATATCGCAATGCTTTTATAGGGCAATACCTGATATTATGAAAAAACGTATTGACAAATCTCTATCTGTGCTGTATAATAACATATAGAAGATTGTCGATATGGGGTGCGCATATGAAACTGAATGAAAAACAGCTTGCAATGATATTCAAAGCTTTCTGCGATGAAAACCGCATTAAGATTTTACAGCTTTTGATTGACGGCGAAAAATGTGCCTGCAAGCTGCTTGAAGCAATGAACATCGCACAGCCGACTCTTTCTCACCATATGAAAACGCTTCTTGACAGCGGAATTGTCAACGGACGGAAAGAGGGCAAGTGGATGCATTATTCTATTTCAAGGGAAGGCTTGGAAATAGCACAGGAGTATCTTGATTTCTTGAACAAACATGGGAAAGAGGAATGATGATGACAAAATCGGAAAAGGCTTTAGAGATGTTTGCGAACGGCTTTAACTGCTCTCAGGCTGTATTGGCAGCATTTGCGCCTGATTTCGGACTCGATGAAAAGCTTGCATTCATGCTTGGAACACAGTTTGGCGGCGGTGCAAGAAACGGAGAAATGTGCGGTGCTGTATCGGGAGCGTTAATGGTCTTGGGACTGAAATACGGGCACTATGAATCCGGTAATTATGAGCAGAAATCCCATGCATACGCCATTGCAACTGAATATACAAAACGCTTCAAAGAACAAAACGGTTCTATTGTCTGCCGTGATTTACTTGGCTATGACCTTACAAAGCCTGACGATATGGCTTGTATCAAGGAGAAAAACCTGTTCGCTGATATATGCCCCAAAATGATTGAAAGTGCAGTCGAGGTGCTTGAAAGCATACTGGCTGATTATGAATAAAAACAGCCGTGTGAACGCACGGCTTCCAAAATCCACTTGATATTGATATATTTCAATGCTTGAATATAAAAGGAGATGTTTTATGGAAGTGATTCGAACAGGCTGGGGCTTTTTTCAGGATGAAATTCTCGGTATGGCTTGGCTCAATCGCCTTATCGGCACATTGCTAAACTTGCTTGGTCTTGACACAAGCAAAAAAATCGGAGGAAGTATCCATTTTTTTATTTACGATATGATAAAAATTATGGTGCTGCTGGGCATCTTGATTTTCATTATCTCGTATATTCAGAGCTACTTTCCGCCTGAAAGGACAAAGAAAATTCTCGGCAGATTTCACGGTGTCGGTGCAAATATGATCGCCGCCCTGCTTGGAACGGTCACACCGTTTTGTTCCTGTTCATCCATACCGCTGTTTATGGGCTTTTCAAGTGCAGGTCTGCCTCTTGGCGTAACATTTTCATTCCTGATTTCCTCGCCTATGGTTGACCTCGGCTCTCTTGTATTGCTGATGAGTATTTTCGGGTGGAAGGTGGCAGTCATTTATGTAATGGTAGGCCTTATGATTGCGGTCGCCGGCGGTACGCTGATTGAAAAGCTACACCTTGAAAATCAGGTGGAGGAGTTTATCAGAAAAGCCAATGCCATTGATATACCGCAGGAGGCGCTGAATTTCAAAGATCGTGTAAAATACGCATGGGAACAGGTATGGAAAACAGCCCAAAAAGTTTTTCCTTATGTGCTTTTGGGCGTTGGCATCGGTGCGGTAATACACAACTATATTCCCGAAGAATTCATCGTCAAGGCTCTTGGTGGCAGCAACCCGTTTGGTGTAATCCTTGCAACAATTGCGGGTGTTCCGATGTATGCGGATATTTTCGGCACAATTCCGATTGCAGAAGCTCTGCTTGCAAAGGGCGCGATGCTTGGCGTTGTACTTTCCTTTATGATGGGTGTCACTACGCTTTCTTTGCCATCAATGATTATGCTGAGAAAGGCTGTCAAGCCGAAGCTGCTTGGTATTTTTGTTGCAATATGTACGGTAGGAATTATCCTTGTGGGGTATCTTTTCAACCTCATGCAGGGATTCATTCTATAAATTGATGGAGGTAAACTACTATGTCGTTATTCGGTTTTGGTAAGAAGAAAGAGGAAAAGCAATCCTGCTGTTGCGCGGGAAAAACAAAAGACTTATCCTGTATCAACAGCGTTACGGTCGGAGCAATCAATAGTATCAAAGTGCTTGGCGCAGGTTGTAAGTCCTGCCACCAGCAGTATGAATATGCAAAAGAAGCAGTGAAATCAATGGGATTGTCCGTTGAGGTTGAATATATTACAGATATGCAAAAAGTGATGGAATACGGTGTAATGCGTATGCCTGCCATTGTTATCAATGAAAAGGTGGTGGCTATGGGTAAGGTACTGAAGCCCGCCGATGTCGAAAAGCTGATCCGGAAATCAGGTTTTTGATAAAAAGGGTGGTTCAAAATGGCTAAACTGAAGGTCGCCTTTGTCTGCGTCCATAATTCCTGTCGAAGTCAGATTGCCGAAGCTCTCGGAAAACATTTAAGGGGCGATGATTTCGACTTTTATTCTGCGGGAACGGAAACAAAACCGCAGATAAATCAAGACGCAGTTCGGCTGATGAAACAGCTTTACGGGATTGATATGGAGCAGGCGCAGTACAGCAAGACTTTTGATAAGATACCCGCTCCCGATATAGCAATATCAATGGGCTGTGATGTGGGCTGTCCTTATATCGGCAGAGAATTTGACGATAACTGGGGTCTGCCCGACCCAACGGGAGAGAGTGATGAGGTTTTTATTGAAGTTATAAACTCGATTGAAAAGCATATATTGGAACTGAAAGCTGAAATACGCTAAATGTATATTAAAAAAGCCTCTCGGAGCAACGATATGCGACCGGTGAAACAACGAAAATTCCGACTGATGCAATTGAAAGCATTGCAGCCGTGTGCAGCGCTACGAGAATGTCGATGTGCTGCGCTTGGGGTGGTTGGTACTTTCTTCCAATCTTTCAGCGCAATTCAGGCGGTGTCACTTTATCGTGGCATCGCAATCCAAAAACAGAAAGCAGCACGAATCAGGAGCGTACCCCTGTCCGTGCTGCTTTTTTCAGTTGACGCAAACCATCGAGAAATCGTAGATGTAATATGTTCCCACGCCATCAAGCCCAATGAGATATTTGACATTCGGGTCAGACTGGCTCATAGTAACAGTATCGGTAATCGTCTGCTCCTGCGGGTAGAGCTGTTTCTGCGCCCAGAAATAGCTGGTGTAATCGTTGCCACCCTCCTGGAACATCGCATATGTCGTAATGTTCGTACTTGTGCGGATTTTATAGGTCATTCGGTAGGTTTTGCCCCCTTCGAGTTCCACCGAACCTGTGCTGACCTGCGCATACTGACCTGTGCGCGTAACATTGACCATGATGCTTCCGTCATCCTCGTAGGAGATCGTACCGGCACCGTCGTTCATCCAGATGCTCCAGCCGAACTGGTCGATCATGTTGGCGTCATCCTGCCAGTCGTCTGCGATGCCGTACAGCAGATTCAGGTGATGCAGCGCGTATGCGCCGCGCTTATTGAAGAAATTGCGCACGATCTTTACATTGCTCATGAAATCTGCACCGACGCCGAACCGCCGGAATGTATCTGTCACCGCAGAATTCAGTTTATGTGCATAGCTGTCGATTTGCGCAGAGACCTTTGTACTGTCGAAATTTTCTTTGTAGACCTTTGTGCAGGTATCATAGAACTGCGCCTTGAAATCGGCGTTGTTCATCAGCTTGAAAAACAGCGACGAAAGGCTTGTGATCTGCCCCGAATTGTCCATATATTTGAAATAGTTGCGGGAAAGACTGCTCTGCCCGTCATAGCCGGTAGAATATTCGGTATCATAGAGCAGGAATCTCCATTTTCCGTCAGCATAAGGATTTGTGCCGTCAATCTCATCCGCGCGCCAGATCATCCAGTTATTGTTGTTGAGCAGGCAATCCCAGTTGACAATATAGCTCTGGAATGCAACAAAATCCATGAAGCCTTGCACGTCGATCGTATCGCAGACGCGCTGATAGTTTGCGGCATTGCTCATATCTGCGGACATTGCCCAATTCCAGAACTGCTCAAAGCTCTGATAGGTCGATGCCAGACCGTCATATTCCTTGCCGATCTTGATCGTTGTGACATTATCCGCATCCACATGATAATGCGATTCAATGTAGTTATCATCGAGCTTTTCCTGCATGGAATAATAGCCCCAAAACTCGCCGTCAAGGAATACAATATAGTCATACTTTGCCTGCGTGCCAAGCTGCAAGCCATCGGCAAGCGACTGGTTCAGCTCGTCGCGGAATCGGGCGTTATCGTAGGCATTGCCGCCGTTTCGCAGCGTGACCTTTTTGTACTCCTTGATTTTGACACCGTCAATGTCAGTTGCATTGCCCTCGAAGAAATCGTACTGCATTTTGTTGCTGCCGTACTCGGCGCGTGCGTAGAATGTGAGGCTTTTCTGCGGGAATGCAGCCGTCCAGTTGCCGGAAATGCGCACGCCCACATCTTCCGTGTACTTCAGCTTGCCCTGCTCGAACACCTGGATGTTGCAGGGACGCTCCCATTCTCTGCCCTCGCTGTTGTAATTGGTCGGATTGTCACAGCTTCCCACATCGAGATTGGGGTCAAATGCGCCGCTCTGCTTCCACTGGTAATACTGGTCACCGACCACATAAATACCGGTTTTATTGTCAAAGAAGTTGGCAGCATCGGTGGAGATCGAAAGTACCTTCATATCCGTGTAATAGGATGCCGACTTGCCGACAAAATAGTTGTTCGTTGCAACTGCGCTGTAATTGCCGGATGCATCCTTGCTGACCGCGCGCACCACGATGCCCTTGTCCACATTGTAATCCGGCGCTTCATAGGGGCGCAGGGAAATGTCTGTGATTGCAGCGAGCTTGTTGGCATCGCCGGTGTTGTCGTAGATGCGGATTTCACCGCTGTACTGTTGGGCGGTCGATGATGTGCGCGGGTCGGAGCCGTCAAGGGTATAGTAGATGCTGTTGCCCGCGGCATCGCTGAGCGATAACCCGAATGCCGCATCGTAGAATCCGCCCTCTGCAGAGAATAACGGCTTTTCCACGCGGTAGACTGTCTCTGCGGTGTCATTGGATGTACCCGGCGACGGTTTCAGCAGCGCAAAATCGGACGAACCGTTGGCATATCTGCCATAGGTCACATCCACATCAAGCTCCGGCAGCACAACGGTATCAATATCGCTGCCGTCCGGTGCGGTAAGATAAATGGTCTCGCCGGCTGCGCTGATCTTGAACGCTGCGTGGAGCTCGCCGGTGGTGACATCGGTATCATCGCAGAAGATGATGAGATATGCGCCGGGTTTCAGGGAAGTGCCCGGGGGGAATGTGAACTTGAAGCGGTTGATGTTTCCATCGGAAACGCCGACACCGCCGAGATCAATGGCAGCATCGCCGGCGTTGAAAATCTCGATCCAGTCGGGGCTGGTGCCGTTGGCGGCTTTCAGCGAGGTTTTATTCGTCGAGCATACCTCGTTGATCACAAGCCCCGCATAGCTGCCTATTGATTTCGTCAGCAGTGTGCGCTTCAAAAGTGTAAGGTCTTGTGCATCGACCTTACCGTCCCCATTGATATCCCCGCCTGTGATGCTGCCGGTTCCGGTGGTGAGCCAATGGTGTAATGCCTTTGCATCATCGGCGGTGATTGTGCCATCGGCGTTGATGTCACCGGGCAGTGCCGCAGATGCCGGAATGGTCGGCGGCAATGCGGCCAGCAGATTGAAGGCTGTCATGCACGCAGCCACACCTGCCAGAATGCGTTTTCTCATAAAAAATCCCCTCTCAATTACAATACCGGTTGGCATTTGGTACAATGCCTCATGATGATTATAACAGATTTTCAGTGCATTCGCAATGATGCATAATACCACTATTATGATGATTTCTTCAAAATACGCACTGCCATGGGCTTTGCCGCCTTAGGGTGATTGCTTTGCGCTGTCCTCTGCCGTCAGCTTCTGATACAGTTTCATCAGTTCTGCCACGCACTCTGATTCCGAGTTCAGCTTCCCCCAGAAGCCATACGCTTCCATGACCGCACGGTCGTTGAGCTGATGTGCTTTAAGCAATTCTGGATATAAATACATAGCATCCCCATACATATCAGCAAGACTTTTGTCGGGGTATAGTTTTCGTGCATCAATGATAGCCTGTGCGGTTTGGCATATTTTTTCTTTTTGCTTTTCCGTAGGTTTCGGGAAAGGGAAGTTATAATACACCGATGGTGCATAGCGGTAATCATTTTTCAATCTACCAGCAATCGTTCTCATCCATGCATTATGAACGTTAGAACAAATTACTCCAAAATCATACAGGCTTGCATTGTACACCAACACCACTGAATCACTTGCTATTACATCTGGTGGTAAGAATCCAATAGGAATATATTTTCGGTTAGAAGAAGAAACTCTTGGAATAATAAGGTATTCTGTTTGAGGCTGGCGATTTTGCGTAAACAAATACGGCTTGTTTGCAGTTTTCTGAATCCTGTCAACAGGACTTTTAAGGCGATATTCTCTAATATAGTTGAATCTATCCATCAGCTCTGGAATATGCTGATATTTATGTGGAGACTCACCATCAAACCAAAAACAAAATCTCTGAAATGATGTATCGTTGATAAACTCACGACTGCCAATAAAGGGTTTTATAACCGCCTCTAATTCAGGATACTTCTTTATCATATCTATTCTTTCCTGTGCTGATAAGAGCAATTTGCCATCATCGGCAGGCGGACTGCCTTGCACTACCTTTGCAGTCCCAGCGTTAATGCTCTTGTTTCTATTTTTAATGAAAATATCTGGAGCGTTTTTTAGATACCCATTGATATGTTCTACTTCCTTATATTGCGTTCCAGAATATAATAATTTTCTTGTTCTCTCAATGTAGGAAAATCCAACAATAACACACATAACAGCAGCTTTTTCCTTAGCTTCACTCGTCCATAAAAATGTTGTGTGAGCAAAGTTTATAAATACACCGCCTTCCAAGAGCATTTCCCAAAGGAGTTGTACGGATTCACCTTGACAAATTGAATTAGAGGATACAAAGCCTGATTGAATAGAGGTACCTTTCATTATATCAGCAGCTTTTTTAAACCAACCTGCTACATAATCTAACTTGCCGCCAGCTTTTGATGGCGCAAACACATCTTGCATATCACTTGCTTGTTCTTTTGTTCGCATAGCTTGACCAACAAACGGCGGATTCCCCATGATATAAGACAGCTTGCTCTTAACGACCACGCTCTCCCAATCCGTCCGCAGGGCATTGCCCTCCACAATATTGGCATAGCTTTTCAGCGGCAGGAAATCAAGGTCAATCCGCATCAGGGATTCCGTTTCCTGCATCATCTGGCTTTCTGCAATCCACAGTGCTGTTTTCGCAACGGTCACGGCAAAATCGTTGATTTCAATGCCGTAAAACTGCGAGATGCTCACCTGAATGACATCATTGTTGCCCAGCATCATCTGCCCGTGGGTTTCTTCAAAGAGTGCGTCATTTTCCAATCGGCGCAGGCTGATGTAGGTTTCCGTGAGGAAGTTTCCGCTGCCTGCGGCAGGGTCAAGGAACACCAGCGTGGACAGCTTTTTGCGGAAATCACGCAGCTTCTGCTGACGGGTTTTCTCCACTTTCAGCGCCTTGATGTCCTCCAGCTCCGCTTTCAGAGCATCGAGGAACAAGGGGTCTATGACCTTGTGAATATTCTCAATTGAGGTGTAGTGCATACCGCCGCTGCGGCGTGTTTCGGGGTTGAGGGTGGATTCAAACACCGCGCCGAAAATGGTTGGCGAAATACCCGACCAGTTGAACTCCGCACTTGCATCTTCCAGAAGAATTGTCATGATTTCTTCCGTAAAATGCGGGATTTCAATATCCTCATCCCTGAATAATCCACCGTTGACATAGGGGAATGCTGCAAGGTCATCGTTCAGATATGGGTCACGCTCGTTGGGAAAAGCATTTACGCCGTCCTTGGTATCCAGCACCCGGAACAATTCTACAAGGGCATTGCGCACATTTTTCGCCGGAAACTGTTTCAGATAATCGTGGAACATTCCGTGCTTGCCGAAGATGCCTGCATCCTCTGCATACAGGCAGAACACCAGACGGACACAAAGCTTGTTGAGACTTTTGAGCGTTTCGGGGTCATCGGGGTGCTTGTACTGCCCCAGAATGGCATCGTACAGCTTGCCGACAATCTCGCCTGCCTGCAGGGAAATCTCCATCTCTTTTTTCAGTTGCTTGCTGCCGGTATCCACAAGGAATTTCAGACGGTAGCACTCTTTTGGCAGGTCTTTCAGGAGAATCTGCTCCGGCTCGCCGTTGGGCTTGTTCATATTATAAATCAGAATCTCTCTGAAATTGGAAACGATAATAAACTTCGCTTTCTGATCGTATGGGAGATAATTGTTGTAGCGGAATGCCTGCCCGTAGGGGGTAAGCTTTTCACCATCCGATTGCACAGCGGTGCGGCCAAGCTTGACGTGAGAACCCTTCTGCTCAATGAGAATTTTCGTCGAGGGGATGTAGCCGTCGATGTACTTCTGATTCTTTTCAACCATAACCGGCTTTTCAAATTCGATAAACTTCGTCGGCTCCTCAACGCCAAGCACCTTGCTCAGCAGTTCGATCCAGAAGCGGGCGGTCTCCTGTTTTTCATCGCCCTTATCCTGCCAGTATTCCGCAAATGCCTTTGCTGCGGATTTCATTTCTTTTTCGGTCAATGTGTTCACGCTCCTCTATACTAAAATAGTAGTTTTATCTATTATAGCACACCTTATTGACTTTTTCAATGGGTTTGTGTTATAATATGCGAAACACCATGCAGGGTATCGGCTCTGAAAAAAGAATCGACGGGGGCAGTATATGCAAATCGAGAAATGGATCAAACCATCATTTACCGTAATCGGCAAAGAGGGTTCCACTGCGGACGGCGTCGGTTTTATCCAGCGGTTATGGGAGGATGCCAATGCACATTTCCATGAAATCGAGCATCTGGCAAAGAGAAATGAAAAAGGTGAGTTATGCGGCGTATGGGGTGCAATGTCTGACTTTTCCCGTGCATTTCTCCCATGGGAGCAGCAGTTCACCCAAGGGTTCTATCTTGCAGGGGTAGAATGTTCCGATGATGCCAAGCCGCCGAGAAAGTGGACAAAATGGGTCATTCCCGGTTACGAGTATCTTTGTGTTGCTTGCGAAAGTACGGATACTTTCCCGATGATGATCGCGTATCTGCATCAGCATGATATCCCGTTAGCTGGTGCCGTTCATGATTTTACAGACCCCCAAACCGGAAAGAACTATATGTTTTTTCCAATCAGGAAGTTATCAATTCCCGATGGCAATTGCATCCTATGAGCACATATGCGGGCATACGGTTGCACGGGAAAGAAATAAGGAGGACGAAAATATGGCAAAGATGACATCCGCACAGGCGGCAAAGGAACTCAGAAAACTGCTTGAGAGACACAGTGCGCTTCTGGAAAAGGAAGAAAAGGCGTGTATGTTCCGGGCGGTGCTCCAGGAGAATATTGAGGATGTGCGCCCTGCATATGATTATGATGCGATGCAGACAGAGCTTGCACAGATCGAAGCACAAATCCGGAGGCTCAAGCACGCGATCAATCAGTTCAATATCTCACAGGTCGTACCGGGATTTGATATGACGATTGACCAGATGCTGGTATATCTGCCGCAGTTGTCAGCCCGTAAGCGTAAGTTTGAGCAGATGCAATCCCATCTGCCAAAGGAACGCATCACTTCGTATGCGTCAAATTTTGTGGAGTATACCTACTGCAACTATGATATCGCACAGGCTGAAGCTGACTATGCAAAAGTAGCAGACGAGCTTGCCCGTGCGCAAACTGCGCTGGATACGGTCAATACAACAGTCGAGTTTGATGTGTGATTTTTTTCCGAGACCAGACAGCTTATTGTAGCAGCAGAGGGAAGTACAGCGTAAAGCGCTCTATTATGTGGGTTATTTTCTTTTGTTATCCGTTATATGTAAGCGTACATCGTCTGATTATGGCTGTTCGGAACAAACAGTCGTCCTTTGTCACTGTCTGATCGAAAAACCTGAGATGGGGCGTATGTCCCATTGCGAAGCAGAGGAGGTTCGGTTTCAGTCTGCTTCTATAAGAAAAATGTCCCCAAGGCAAGTTCCGATGTGTTTCGGAAGATGCTGTGGGGGCTTTTGGTATCATCAGATTAATCAGAGAGGAGCAAGCCAGATGGTCTATATCACAGGCGATATTCACGGTTCAGCAGAGCCGCTGTATGATCTGATGGAAAGGTTTCAGCCAACAGGGGAGGATATCATTGTACTGCTTGGCGATGTGGGCGTCAATTATACCGGGCAGATGTATGATAGGCTGCTGAAGCAGGAATTGTGTGATATGAAATCCACCTTTTTCTGCATCCATGGCAATCACGAGAACAGACCGCAGCATATCTGCTCCTATCGGGAAAAGCAGTGGCACGGCGGCCGTGTGCTGTATGAGGAGGACTTCCCGAATATCCTGTTCCCCATAGACGGTGATATTTTTGATATCGAGGGCAGGCAGTGTATAGTTATCGGCGGTGCTTACAGCGTGGACAAGTTTTATCGCCTCCGCATGGGATACAATTGGTGGCCGGATGAACAGCCCACTCCGACAATAAAGGCATACGTCGAGCAGCAGTGCAGAACAAAGCCTGTGGATGTTGTATTTTCCCACACCTGCCCATACAAGTATGTTCCCACAGAGTGCTTCCTGCCGGGAATAGACCAGTCCACTGTAGATAACAGCACGGAGCATTGGCTGGATATCATCGAAGAGATGCTAGACTATAAGGCGTGGTATCTCGGTCACTGGCATATCAACAAGCGAATTGACAGGTTACATTTCCTCATGCATGATGTGGAACTGTTGAACGATTCAGTATCAGGAAGATGATTCTGTGAAGGCGAAAACGGATAAGGCTGATATTGTGGCATCAATGCTTTCAAAACCGGCTCTCCTTCCACAATCTGTGTAAATGCGGCAGCATCGCATAAAATGAAATGGGTACAGGGCGTGAAACCGCAGCACGGTTTGACGCCCTGTTTGCTGTGGGCTGGTCTGCTGCCAGAGGGCGGCATTGGGGGTTCCTAGCACAAAAATGATATAAATGCAGCATGAAATTGAATTGACGAAAGAGACAAATCCAAGTATAATCAAAGTACACAATTATACTGTGGGGATACAATGAAACGAGGAGGATTCATCGTGAAAACAAGAAATAAGCCTTTGCAGCAGATCATTGCCTGTGCCGTTACGGCGGCGATGCTGACCGCCGCACTGCCACTGAAACCGTCTGACAAAACGGCGGTGCAGGCGGCAGAAACGACAACCGTTTCCAACCCAATTATCTGGGCGGATGTTCCTGACGAGGACATTATCCGTGTGGGCGATACCTACTATATGATCAGCACCACCATGTATTTCAGTCCCGGTGCGCCGATCATGAAATCAAAGGATCTGGTTTCGTGGGAGATCTGCAATTATGTGTATGATACCTATGCGAACGGCGACAAGCAGACCCTGAAAAACGGTGAGCATGACTATGCTCACGGGCAGTGGGCGGCAAGTCTGCGGTATCACGACGGAAATTTCTATGTGTTCTTCGGCAGCTACGGAACAGGCAAATCCTACATATACAAGACCGCCGATATTGAAAACGGCACATGGACGCGTAGTGAGATAAACGGAATGTATCATGACGCATCGATTCTGTTTGATGACGATGGACGGAATTATCTTGTTTACGGTGCCGGCGGAACGGCAAAAATCAAGGAACTGAATGCGGAAATGACCGGCTTCCAGAACGGTGCTGCCGAGCATACCCTGTTCTCAACAGGGCTTGACAATCTCGCCGGTGAGGGCTGGCATATCCAGAAAATCAACGGATATTACTATATTTTCGTGATTGCATGGCCCTCGGGCAGCGGACGCATTGAGCTTTGCTACCGCAGCAAGGATCTCCTTGGAACATCTGAGGGAAAAACGATTCTCAATTCCGGTGTGGGAACCTATGGCAGCGGCGTAGCACAGGGCGGCATTGTGGATACCCCTGAGGGCAATTGGTACGGTCTGCTGTTTCAGGATCACGGCTCTGTGGGAAGAATTCCGGTTTTGGTTCCGGTTACGTGGGAAAACGGCTGGCCTATGATGGGCGTTGGCGGAAAAGTCCCCGTAACATTGGAAATAGACGGCGGCTTTACCGGTACACAGCTTGCAAAAGATGACGATTTCACATACAGTGCAAACGACCTTGCTCTTGAATGGCAGTGGAATCACAATCCGGATCATACCGCATGGTCGGTAACAGAACGCCCCGGATATCTCAGACTGAAAAACAATACCCTCGCAACCAATCTGCTTGACGCACGCAATACCCTGACCCAGCGTACAGAAGGGCCTTCCTGCAGCAGCGTGATCAAGCTGGATACATCCAATATGAAAATCGGTGATTACGCTGGACTTTCCGCATTCCAGTTCAAGTATGGCAATGTCGGCGTTTATGTGGCTGATGACGGCAGCAAGAAAATCTACATGGCAGAAAACGGTGGGTATTCCGACAGTGCGGCAGTCAGTGACAGCTATAATAGTATCGTAGAGCAGACGAATCTGACTGGAAACGAAATTTATCTGAAAGTGGATTTCCTGTTCAATACGGTGGATGCTTCCGGAAGCAGTTCTTACAATATTGATAAGGCAAACTTTTATTATTCCTACGACGGCACTAGCTGGACGAAGATTGGCAAGGAGCTTGGCATGGTTTACAGCCTGAAGCTGTTTACCGGCTACCGCAGCGGCATTTACAGCTACGCCACAAAGACAACAGGCGGATATGCGGATATTGACTATTTTGATTACGAACGCGCTGACTGGAACACAGCAACGGTCATTGAACCCAATGAATTCGGCTGGTATTTTGCCGATGACTTTGAGGGGGACACCTGCTCATGGCAGGGCAGAGGTGCTGCCAGCGTTCAGACCAGCGGCAGAACAGCTTATCAGGGCGGTGAAGCACTGCTTGTTTCGGACAGAACCGCTGCATGGAACGGCGCATACAAGTCGCTCAATGCAAGAGCGTTCGTTCCGGGAAACGAATACAGCTTCAGTGTCAATGTGACGTATTTTGATGGGGCAGCCACCGATCAATTCTACTTGAAGCTCCAGTATACCGATGCAAACGGCGACACGCAGTATTCCACCGTTGCAGAGGGAACAGGCATCAAGGGCGAATGGATTCAGCTCGCAAACACCAACTATCTCATTCCGGCAGATGCAACCAATATGCAACTGTATGTGGAAACCGCTGACTCCACCATTAATTTCTATATTGACGAGGCCATCGGTGCAGTGGGCGGAACGGGCATCTTAGGCGCAGGAGAAGGCAAGAAGATCATTCCCGGAGATGTCAATTTTGATGGTGTCATCAATGCACTGGATCTTTCCTTGGCAAAACGCGGTATCGTCAATGGATTTGCAGAAACGGCAGCGGAAATTGCCGCCGATGTCAATCTGGACGAAACCGTTGATGGGACAGATGCAGCGCTGATACAGGCGTTCCTGCTGCAGACCATCACGGAGTTTCCGGTTGCGGAGCAGCCGGAGGAGAATCCGTGGGATACCTATGTGGAAACAGCATCTGCTGAAATGCAGCGGTTTTATTCCGACGCCATTTATCAGATGGGCAATACCGCAAGATTGTGCGAAAAGATTAAAAAGGCACAGAACGGTGAAAATGTTACGCTGGCTTATATCGGCGGTTCGATTACCGAGGGCGGCAGAACCGATACCTGCTATGTCAGCCGTTCATACAAGTATTTTGCCGATACCTTCGGCACAGGAAACAATGTTTCGATGATCAACGCCGGAATGTCCGGAACTTCATCTGTTGTCGGACTGATGAGAGCGCAGAACGATATCCTGAACGCAAAGCCGGATGTGATCTTTATTGAGTTTTCTGTCAACGACCACCCGGAAGAAATATACAAGAAAGGCTATGAGAGCCTTGTCAAGAGATGTCTTTCCGAGCCTTATGCGCCGGCGGTCATACTCATTATCAACCGTTCAAAGGGCGGGTATTCCATGCAGGAACAGATGGCAGCCATCGGAAAGAATTATGATCTGCCGATCATCAGCATGGACAATGCTTTGACAAATGCCTTTAACAGCGGGCTTCTGACAACCGATGATTACTTTACGGATGAATACCACCCCCACGCAGCAGGCAATGCGCTCATCTCAGACAGTATTGCATATTTCTACAGACAGGCGCTGAAAACGGTTAACCAATCAGAGAGCTATACCATTCCGTCAACTACGGTATACGGAACAGAGTATTCGACCGGTACGATTGTTTCGCTGAGCGAACTGACGAATTTCAACGGGGGATCTTTTGCAACGCAGGGCAGCGGATATGCAACATTGCCCTACACTCTGAAATACAGCGCCAACAGCGGCAATACGCCCATGACATTTACTACTGAGGGCAAGGGCATATTCATCGTGTACAGCGGAAAGGATGACGCTGCATTCGGCAACCTCAACGTCACTGTTAACGGTCAGACTTCTACAATCAAGAGCAATAAACGATATGCATGGGGAGGCCCTGAAGCGGACGTCGCTTATTACCAGAATAATTCCGGCACATTGAATGTTACGATCAATGTGGAGAGCACTTCCAGTGATTTCACCATCTGGGGAATCGGCGTGGTAAAATAAGATTGCATCTGACGAAATAACAATTGTAATACCGCACAAAGGTACTGTTGCTTTTGTGCGGTATTGTGATTACAGGGTGGGGCAAACCCTGTGCTGCCGGATGCCGAAGAGCAAATCGGGTCATCTTAGCACAAAAGTGATATAAATGCAGCATGGAATTGGATTGACGAAAGAGACAAATCTCGTTATAATCAAAGTACACAAATATACTGTGGGGATACAATGAAATCAGGAGGATTACACATGAAACACAAGAGATTGCTTTCAGCGGTCACGGCAACGGTGTGCTGCGCGACGCTGCTGACCTATCTGCCAAGTTTGCCGCAGATGGCAAAGGCAGCAGAGATCGTCAGCAATGACTTTGAGGTCAACTACGAGGGCTGGTATGGCAATGCCGATTCTGTTTTGCTGGAGGCAAAGCA
>JAEDLR010000082.1 GCA_016295145.1 Oscillospiraceae bacterium | reverse complement strand
AACGACAGATCATCAATAAACAGCACAAATTTAAGAGGATTGTCAGCCAGTTCATCAAGCACTTTCGGAATCGCCCGCAGCTGATCTTTGCGCACCTCGATAATGCGAAGCCCCTCCTGCCACAGAGCATTGGCAACCGCTTTTACGGTTGAAGATTTGCCTGTGCCTGCATCGCCGGTAAGAAGAATGTTGGCAGCAGGTTTCCCCTCGAGCAATGCCTTGGTGTTGTCAATAATGACTTGCCGTTCACGCTTGTAATCAACAAGCTGAGAAAGCTCTGTTCGATCGGGATTGCGTACCGGAACAATTGTGTTCTGCTCGTCCACATAGAACATTTTATTCTTCGCATAAATGCCATAGCCGAATTTACCGATATTCTCAGTTCTGTGAAGATAGATATCACGGATATTGATTTCCGAATCGACAAATCCTGGCAAATATCCTTTATACTGTAAGGGCTCGCACAATTTTTCGGGAGAAAGCTCAGCTACTTCCTGCATTGTTTGCAGTTCTTCCAAAAGTGCGTTATACAAATGGTTTGGCACTTCTTCCCCTCTGCCGACAGCCTTTACATACACGTTTTCGCTGTTCTCGCAGATCTCACGGACATAGTCGCTGATGTTACCACCGTTTGCATTGTAGACAGCCGCCACAAACCCGGCATAAGCCGAGTTTGTGGGGGCTTCAAGATAATTCAGCAGCGAGGAGAGAACGGGGTCTTTCAGCAATTCTCTAAAAATGCACAGAGATTCCAGCTTGATCCTTAGTTCTTTCATAATCAGTTCAGAATTGCCCCCGAAGCACCGCCGGAGACAAGCGCCGCATAACGCTTTAAGTAACCGGACAACTCCTTTTTCTTAGGTACAAAGTTTCTCATACGTTCAGCAAGAACAGACTCGTCCACTTTAAGCTCAATGCTGTGTTCCGGTATGTTGATACTGATGATATCTCCCTCTTCGACCACACCAATCAAACCACCCGATGCAGCTTCCGGTGTGATATGACCAACACAAGCACCTCTTGTTGCGCCGCTGAATCTGCCGTCGGTAATAAGCGCTACGCTGTTACCAAGACCCATGCCCATAATTGCCGAGGTGGGGTTCAGCATCTCGCGCATACCGGGGCCGCCTTTCGGCCCTTCGTAGCGGATCACAACAACATCCCCCGGAACAATTTTGCCTGCATTGATCGCCGCCTGCGCATCTTCTTCGCAATCAAATACTCTTGCGGGTCCTTCGTGAACCAGCATTTCGGGCAGTACCGCCGAACGCTTGACGACGCTGCCCTCAGGGGCAAGATTTCCTCTCAGAACCGCAATACCGCCTGTTTCACTGTAAGGGTTATCTATCGGGCGAATAACCTCAGGATCCAGGTTTACACAGCCGTCAATATTTTCGCCGATGGTTTTGCCCGTTACGGTCATGCAATCGGTACTGAGCAGCCCTTTTTTGGTCAGTTCATTCATAACGGCATACACGCCGCCTGCTTCGTCAAGGTCTTCCATATAGGTTCTGCCTGCAGGCGCCAGGTGGCAAAGATTGGGGGTTTTCGAACTGATTTCGTTGGCAATATCCAAATTCAGTTCCACGCCGCATTCGTGCGCAATCGCCGGTAAATGTAGCATACTGTTCGTGGAGCAGCCGAGCGCCATATCAACGGTCAGAGCATTCATGAAAGCGTTTTCCGTCATAATATCACGGGGACGGATGTTTTGACGAACAAGCTCCATAACCGCCATGCCCGCATGTTTTGCGAGCTCAATACGTGCTGAATATACTGCGGGAATCGTGCCGTTGCCTTTCAGTCCCATACCGAGTGCTTCGGTCAGGCAGTTCATGGAGTTGGCGGTATACATACCCGAACAAGAGCCGCAGGTCGGGCAGGTTTTGCACTCGTATTCCAGTAGTTTTTCATCGGACAGCTTTCCTGCGGAATAGGCGCCCACCGCTTCAAACATACTGGAAAGGCTGGTTTTCTTGCCATCCACTTTGCCTGCCAGCATAGGGCCGCCGCTGACGAACACGGTTGGAACATTGACTCTTGCCGCCGCCATTAAAAGTCCCGGGACATTCTTGTCGCAGTTGGGTACCATTACAAGGCCGTCAAAGCTGTGTGCCAACGCCATCGCTTCTGTGGAGTCGGCGATTAGGTCACGGGTAACGAGAGAATACTTCATCCCAGTATGTCCCATAGCAATGCCGTCACATACGGCGATTGCCGGGAAAACAATGGGCGTGCCGCCTGCCATAGCAACGCCGAGTTTAACAGCATCAACGATTTTGTCGATGTTCATATGGCCGGGAACAATTTCGTTATAAGAGCTGACAATACCGATAAGAGGCCTTGCCTGTTCTTCATCCGTCAGACCCAATGCGTGATACAAACTGCGGTGGGGTGCATTCTGAAACCCATGGACTATATTTTCTTTCGGCACAAAGATACCTCCCATTAGTTATTGATGAGTTTATCCTCATCACTCCAACTGTAGAGCTTGCGGATTTCGGCACCGACCACCTCGGAAGGATGCTCACTTGCCAGTTTACGCATTGCATTGAAGTGCACCTGTCCACCGGCAGAGGACATATCAAGAAGGAAGTCTTTTGCAAAAGTACCGTCTTGAATATTTTTGAGGATCTGTTTCATCGCCTTTTTCGTGTCCTCTGTAATGATCTTGGGACCGGTAATGTAATCGCCGTACTCTGCGGTATTGGAAATGGAATAACGCATACCGGCAAAGCCGCTTTGATAGATAAGATCAACGATCAGTTTCATCTCGTGGATGCACTCAAAATATGCGTTTCTGGGATCATAGCCTGCCTCAACCAATGTCTCATAGCCTGCCTGCATCAAAGCGCAAACACCGCCGCAGAGAACCGCCTGTTCACCGAACAGATCGGTTTCGGTCTCGGTGCGGAAGGTGGTTTCAAGAACACCGGCACGGGCGCCGCCGATGCCGAGCGCGTAAGCAAGACCCAAATCCCACGCATCGCCGGTAGCATCCTGCTCAACAGCGATAAGACAAGGCACGCCTTTGCCTGCCTGATACTCGGAACGAACGGTATGACCGGGGCCTTTGGGCGCAATCATAATAACGTTCACATTCTTAGGCGGCTTGATGCAGCCGAAATGGATATTAAAGCCGTGCGCAAACGCAAGCGTCTTGCCCTCAGTAAGATTGGGTTCGATACTCTCCTTATAAAGAGCTGCCTGCTTTTCGTCATTGATCAGGATCATAATGATGTCAGCGACTTTTGCAGCTTCGGCGCTGGTCATAACCTTCAAGCCCTGTGCTTCTGCCTTTGCCCAGCTTTTAGAGCCTTCGTAAAGGCCAACAACCACATCTACCCCGCTGTCCTTCAGATTAAGAGCGTGAGCATGTCCCTGAGAGCCATAACCAATAATTGCAACGGTCTTGCCGTTGAGTTTCTGAAGGTCGCAATCCTGCTGATAAAAAATTCTCGCCATAATAATTACCTCTTTCTATTTTATAGATTTATGGTTTGCCGAATAGTAGTGCTGCCCTTTTCAAGGGATACGCTGCCTGTCCGGCAGATTTCAAGGATTTTGTAATCTCGCATCAGATTGATAAAATCATCAATTTTTCTCGAATCATCTGTAAGACGGAACATAAGGGAATCCTTAGAGTAATCAACTGTAACCGCGCCAAATGCATCCGCCGCATGACGGATATCGTCACGGGTTTCGGGGTCGTTTGGCATTTTGATCAAAAGCAGCTCGCAGCTGATCGAGTTGTATTCATTGAACTCCTTGATGGAGCAAACATCCGGCAGCTTGTACAACTGATTTATAAGCTGCTGCTTTCCTATTTCCTCACCGCTGAAAACAACAGTAATGCGGGATAACTCGCTGGATTCCGTTTCACTCACAGTCAAGGCACTGATATTAAACTGACGGCGGCGAAACATACTTGTTACTCTGTTTAGCACACCGAACTGATTTCGTACCAGTACTGCTACGGTATACCGGTTCATATCAGCCACCTACCTTAACAATGATATCGTCCATACTTCCGCCAGGCGGGAGCATGGGAAGGACAAACTCGTCCTTGTCAATTTTGCAATCAATGATATACGGACCGTCCTGCTCAAATGCTCTTGAGAGCGCTTCGTCCAATTCATCCACCGTTGACACCGCTTCACCGTCTGCCCCGAAGGAACGTGCAAAGGCAACAAAATCGGTCTTACGGTTAAGAACGGTATTGGAATAGTGTTGATTGAAAAATAAGGTCTGCCACTGCCGTACCATACCCAGCACACCGTTGTCCAGAATCAGGACAACAACGGGAATGTTGTAGGTAACGGCGGTTGCCAATTCATTCAGACACATGCCAAAGCTGCCGTCGCCAGTAACCAAAACACTGCGTTCCTTTGTGCCAAATGCGGCGCCGATGGCAGCACCGAAACCAAATCCCATTGTGCCAAGTCCACCGCTGGACACAAACCTGCGAGGGGTCTTAAAGAACAGGTTTTGTGCTGACCACATCTGATGCTGGCCAACATCGGTAGCAACTGCCGTATTGTCTGCCAAATGTTTATTCAACGTCAGGATTGCTCTGCGGGGAGTTAAACCTTCTCTGTTGTCGGTATAGTCATTCTCTTCCTTGCGGAAAGCATCGACCTTCTGCATCCATTCGGGTTTCTTGTCTTCTTTGAGCATCGGCAAAAGCTTTTGAAGCGTCAGCTTTACATCGCCGCGCAGGCCGCAGACAGCATTGACATTTTTACAAAGTTCAGAGCCGTCCACATCGATGTGAATGATTTTCGCTCCCGTTGCAAATTTGGTGCGATCGCCGGTAACGCGGTCATTGAAACGAACGCCAAGAGAAACAAT
>JAEDLR010000029.1 GCA_016295145.1 Oscillospiraceae bacterium | reverse complement strand
CTTCGATACATCTCCGTAACGAGGGCAGACTGCGACAACTCAGCCGTCGTTCTCCCTGACAAGGAATAGTATACCATAACTTGCGAAAAAAATCAAGGGCTTTTTGGAAATTTTCCTGCAAAAAATGTGCCGTCATACTTGTAATTTTCTGTGAAGTGTGCTATACTGAAAATGGCGTAATTATGAACGCCGATGAAAAAGGAGGGCTTTATGCAAACATATATCAAAAGCAAAGGGAGAATGATCGCGCTTTCTCTGGCAGGTATGCTCACGCTGACTGCAATGCCTATGCAGGCATCTGCACTGGTGACCGATCCGGCAGGGGACTACGACAATTTCGCCAAGGCACTGCAGTATTCGCTGCATTTTTATGATGCCAATATGTGCGGTCCCGAGGTGGACGAAAACAGCCGCTTTGCATGGCGTGCCGATTGCCATACATATGATGCAGCGGTGCCGCTGATCCCTATGGATATGGGCGCGGATCTGAAGCAGCGTGTGGGCACGAATCTTTCTGCAGATTTTATTGAGCAGTATTATGATGTACTCAATACCGGAAGCGAGGATGGCACTGTCGATGTATCCGGCGGTTACCACGATGCCGGCGACCATGTGAAGTTCGGTCTGCCCGAGGCGTATGCAGGCACGACCGTTTCATGGGGTTATTATGAATTTCGTGATGCCTATGTAGAATGCGAACAACAAGAGCACGTGGAAACGATCATCCGCTATTTCTGTGATTATTTCATGCGTTGTACTTTCCGTGATGCCAATGGTGATGTGGTTGCATTTTGCTATCAGGTGGGTGATGGTGATGTGGATCATTCCTACTGGAACCTGCCCCAGAATGATACCATGGTGCGTACTGCATGGTTTGCAACGGCTGACAACCCCACCACCTGTAATGTGACCAATACGGCAGCTTGTCTGGCAATCAACTATTTGAATTTCAAGGATACCGACCCCGCTTATGCGAAGAAGTGTCTGGATTACGCAAAGGCACTGTTTGATTTTGCAGATCGCAACGATAAGGCAATCGCAGATATTGAGCAAGGCCCCAAGTCGTATTACGGTTCTTCCAAGTGGGAGGATGACTATTGCTTTGCAGCCTGCTGGCTGTATCTGGTAACAGGCGACAAGCAGTATTTGAACAATGCGCTGCCGCTGGTTGATTTCTATGCACCGCCCACCTATGTTTATTGCTGGAATGATATGTGGAACGGCGTGATTTTGCTGATGGGCATCATCTCCGAAACCTATCAGTCCGATAAGACCTATTCCGCTTCCGAAAATCCCAACGGTCTGTGCGACCTTGCCATGGATTATATCACAGCAACCGGTAAGAGTATGTATGAGGATATCGACTTCTGGGCGTGTGCGGCAAAGGCTGTCAATACCTATATGACTGGTGGCGTTGGCACTGTCACACCGCAGGGGTACTTCTGGTTGAATACGTGGGGATCTGCGCGTTACAATACCGCTGCACAGTTCTGTGCGCTTGTGTATGATAAGTATAACAACGGCAAGGATAAGTATAATTCCTCAAACGGTGACTACGCACTTTCTGAGTGGGCAAAGGGACAGATGGAGTATTTGCTCGGAAAGAACAACACGCAGTATCTGGAAGGCGAAGGCGGTTCCGGCCCCAGAAGCTATCTTGTTGGTTTCGATGAGAATTCCGCAAAGTATCCGCATCACAGAGCCGCTTCGGGTCTGACGAAGTGTGAGGACCCCGATCCGCATATGTATGTGCTGTTTGGCGCATTGTGCGGCGGCCCCGATGCCACGGATGCCCATAAAGATGTGACTAAGGACTGGATCTATAACGAGGTGACCATCGATTACAATGCAGCCTGTCCCGGTGCAGCAGCAGGTTTGTATCTGCTGTACAAGGATGCATACAAGCAGGCGATTACACCCAATTTTCCGCCCGAAGATGACGGCGGACGCGGCAGTGAAAGCGGCAGCAGCGGTGAAGGCGGCGTAAGCGGTACATGGGTAGAGGCTTGCGGTATTGATGATCTCAATAGCGATGGTGCAGGCGTGACCAAGGTTTCGCTTATGGTAAAATCCACTGCCGCGAAAGCACCTGAAAATTTGACCGTCCGTTACTACATTGACACCACCGAGCTGACATCGTTAAGTATCGTAGAGGCAAAGATTCTCTACGATCAGGTTTCTGCGGAGGCAGCGCCGGCTGCTGCCAGCATCACACAACCGGTTGTATGGGATCGTGATAGCAAATACGCCTATGTGGAGCTCAGTTGGGGCGATTATAACTTTGTAAACTGCGGCAAAAAAGTGCAGTTCAGCATTGGCTTCTATTACAGTGCCACTGACAAATGGGATCCTTCCAATGACCCCAGTTATCAGGAACTGACCCTTTTTGAAGATGACGATGCGTTCTTTGGGACAGGGAATGAAGTCAAAACCCCAAATATCTGCGTATATGACAACGGCGTGCTCATCGGCGGTATTGAGCCTGACGGTACCACAGTATCTGAGGGATCCGGTAACACTACCACGGATACGCCTGTTGGTGTTGTGAAGTACGGCGATGTCAACTGTGACGGTGAGGTCAAAATCAATGATGTCATTCTTTGTAACCGCTATCTGGCTGAGGATATCACAGTGAATTTGTCCGAGCAAGGCGAGGCAAACGGTGACTGCAACGGCTCCGGCAATATGGATTCCGCAGACTCCGTATTGATTCTCAGGCTCATTGCGGGCTTGATTTCTGCCGAAGAATTGGGCGGCTAATGCTGCCTTGCAGGGACTGTCTGGCTGATACAGGCAGTCCCTTTGTGCTGTCAACCAATCAGAAAGGATGATTTGATCATGAATACCATCAGTAACCTGCGTCGGGAGGCAAAGGCAAGAGGACTGTTTTTGCCTGTTTCTGATTCTTCCGCTGCACTGCATCTGCCCTGTACACTGCATGGGCACACGGTCTGCAACCGCAGATCTCTGCAAGTATTTCCCGTTTGGGATGCCGAAAACGGCTCTCCCACGAAGGCAACGCAGGCAAGATATGTGTCCGCCGCCCAGAGTGGCTGCGGTCTGATCTGGTCAGAGCCAATGGCGATCTGCGACGGGGGCAAACGCAATGCAGGTCAGCTCTGCCTGAACGAATCCGCATTGCCACAGCTGAAAGCAATGGTACAAGCTATGCGCAGTGCCGCGCCTGCACAGCAGCCGCCTGTATTGATCGCGTTGCTGGATCACGGTGGGCGTTCTGCTGAACAGCCCCAGTGCATTGAGCATCGTGCTGCACCTGATATCTCTGATACTTCCGATACTGCGGATATCGAACCCATGACCGATGCGGCTTTGCAGCAGCTGGTAGTGGCGGCAGGTGAGGCAGCCCGTGTTGCAGAGGCGGCAGGCTTTGATGGTATCGCATTCAATGCTGCCCATGGCAGTCTGTTTGATGAGAGCCTTTCTGCGTTTTCCCGTGATGGAATTTTTGGCGGCGATTTCGATGACCGTACCCGCTTCCTGCGGGATTGCTATACTGCCGCAAAACTCACAACCAACAGCGCGTTTCTCGCGATTTGTCTGAATCTTTGTGACGGCATTGCACAGCCCTATGGCTGGGGCATGGCGTTTGAGGATTTTGATGCCCCTGATATATCTGAACCGTCATTGCTGTTGCAGATCTTGCGCAAGCTGTATGATGTAATGCTGGTGGCTTGCGAAGTGGATGCCAACGACCGCAGCACAGCCGATGTTCTGGCGCAGATGAGCCTTGCCTGTACCTGCACCGCCATGCTCGACAGTGCCTTGCAGGAAAATGTGCATCTTGTGATGCCTGCCTGCTCCGAATTTGCCGAGAACATCGGCGCGGCAATGGTGCAGAAAGCGTTCGCTTCCTTTGCCGCAATATAAAGCAATATCGAACAATACTTTGCATTCCATGATAGTACCGGTGTCGTTTTCATATGATTCGGTGAGACGATGACGGTACGACTGGGGTATGATGCTTATGCGATATGCCCTTGAGAACACTGAGCCGAAAGGAATCCAACTATGGCGTTAGATGGCGCATTTCTCTCCTGCGTGGGTGCCGAGCTTTCACATCTGATCGGCAGCCGCATAGAAAAAATCCACCAACCCTCCCGTGATGTGCTTGTGCTGTGCTTTCGCGGAAAAATGGGCGCAGTGAAAGTACTTTGCTCTGCCGCAGCCGATGCCGCACGCATTCATATCACGGCGCAGAATATAGAAAACCCGCCGCAACCTCCTATGTTCTGTATGTTGATGCGTAAGCATCTGGGCGGCGGCAAACTGGAAGCGGTTCGGCAGGACGGTCTTGAGCGTATTCTTATGCTGGATTTCCGCTGTACAAACGAACTGGGCGATTCGGTTTTGCTGACGCTGGTCTGCGAGATGATGGGGCGTTGCTCTAATCTGATTTTGCTCAATGAAACGGGGCGCATTATTGATAGTATCCGCCGTGTAGATGAGGATATTTCCCGTGTGCGACTGGTTTTGCCCGGCATGGAGTACAGCACCCCACCCCGTGATGCCCGCCTTTGCTTTCTGACAGATGATGACCAGACCATCCGCTGTGCGATGGCATCTGCAACGGAGCAGCCCCTTGCCAAGGCACTCATACGGTACTTTGAGGGCATCTCGCCTATTATTGCACGGGAGTGGGAGTACTTTGCAGGGCATGGTGTACCGTTGCAGCTTCCGCTAGGCGATGATGCATTGGAGCGTCTGTTGTTTGTGATTCACCAAAGCCGTGATATGCTGTTAAACGGGCAGTGCCGATTCACCACAGTGCGCACAAAGGATGGTCTGCTAAAGGATTTTGCGTTTCGTCATATTGAGCAATATGGCAGCCTGATGATAACCACGGAGTATCCCACGGCCTCTGCTGCGCTAGATGCGTTTTTTTCGCAGCGGGACCATGTTGCAAGAATGCGGCAGCGTGCCAATGATCTGTTCCGTTTTCTGGTGAACGCCACCGAGCGTATCCGCAAGCGTCTGGCAGCACAGCGCGAGGAACTGCTTGCCTGTGATACCATGGAAACGGATCGCCGCCGGGGTGATTTGCTTTCTGCCAACCTGTATCGGTTACAGCGTGGCGATGCGGTTGCCGTTGTGGAGGATTTCTACGAAGAAACTGCTCCCTTGGTGCGTATTCCACTGGATGTACGCATGACGCCCGCACAGAATGCGCAACATTATTATAAAAAGTATCAGAAGGCTTGTACGGCAAAGAAAATGCTCACCACGCGCATTGCCGCAGGTGAGCAGGAGCTTGCCTATATCGATAGTGTATTTGATGCCTTGACCCGTGCTGACTGCGAATCCGATTTGGCGCAGATTCGGTTGGAACTGGTAGAGCAGGGCTATCTGAAGGAAAGCCGTAAGGCTGCAAAGCCGCCGAAAGCGTTGCCGCCGTTGCAGTTTCATTCTTCCGATGGCTATGAGATTCTGGTGGGGCGAAATAATCATCAGAACGATCAGTTGACATTGCGCATTGCCGAAAAAAACGATTATTGGTTCCACACGCAGAGTGTGCATGGTGCCCATGTCATCGTGCTTGCAAAGGGTGAAACGCCCCCTGACCGCACCCTTGAGGAGGCAGCCATGCTTGCTGCCTATTACAGCAGGGGCAAAGATTCGGCGCAGGTTGCCGTGGACTATTGCCTTGCAAAATACGTCAAAAAGCCCACAGGTAGCCGTCCCGGCATGGTGATTTACACCAACTACCAGACCGCATTTGTCACCCCCGATGCCGCCCTTTGCGAATCATTGCGCTCCAATCTGGATCTACCGTGACTTTCTGCATAACGCTGCTGGGGAAGACCTTTCCGGAGAAAGGTTCTTCCCCGGACTCTTTTCCAAAGACTTTTTCATAAAAATTCCCCGGTAGGCATACCGCTGCCCGCCGGGGAATTTCATATAGAAGTTTTAGGAAGGGAGTTTGAGGGAGAACTCTTTTTCAAAAGGGTTTCCCTCAATCAATCACATAGAATGCCGCTGTAAACCCCGGATGGAGCGTCAAGCTGTTTCGATGGTGTTTGCCTTGTGCAGATTCAGCAGATCAATTGCCCATTCACGCATCTTATATTTCAGAATCTTGCCTGCAACATTCATCGGGAATTCTTCCACATAAACGACATAGCGCGGTGTCTTGCACTTATCCATGTGGGTACGCACAAATTCTTTCAACTCTGCTTCGGTGGTTTTGGAGCCGGGCTGCGGGATCACACAAGCCATAATCTCCTCGCCATACTGTTCATCGGGCACGCCAATGACCTGTACATCTTTGACATCGGGGTGCGTATAGAGAAAGTCCTCGATCTCCTTGGGGTAGATGTTCTCGCCGCCGCGAATGATCATATCCTTGATTCTGCCTGTGATCTTGAAGTTTCCATCGGGCAGGCGGCGTGCAAGGTCACCGGAATGCAGCCAACCGTCCTTGTCGATGGCAGCAGCGGTGGCTTCGGGCATCTTGTAGTAGCCCTTCATGATGTTGTAGCCCCTTGCGCAGAACTCGCCATCCACATTATCGGGCAGCTCCTCGCCGGTCTCGGGGTCAATGATCTTGCATTCAACGCCGTAAATCGGACCGCCGACAGTATTCACGCGGGTTTCAATGGAATCGGTTGTCTTGCTCATGGTAGTGGCAGGGGATGCCTCTGTCTGACCGTAGGTAATGCAGATCTCTGGCATATGCATCTTTTCGATGACTTCTTCCATGGTCTTGATGGGGCAGGGGGAGCCTGCCATAATACCTGTGCGCATATATGAGAAGTCGGTTTTTGCGAAGTCCTCGTGCCCCAGCATTGCAATGAACATGGTGGGCACGCCGTGGAAGCAGGTGATTTTTTCCTTATTGATGCAGGCAAGCCCCTTTTTGGGCGAAAATGTACTGATGGGCGACATCGTTGTGCCATGAGTGACAGAGGCTGTCATTGCCAGCACCATGCCAAAACAGTGGAACATCGGCACTTGAATCATCATGCGGTCTGCGGTGGAAAGATCCATACAGTCGCCGATGGCTTTACCGTTGTTGACCACATTGTAGTGGGTCAGCATAACGCCTTTCGGGAAACCAGTGGTGCCGGAGGTGTACTGCATATTTGCCACATCGTCCGGATGAATGGTACGGCGACGCTTTTCAACCTCGGTGAACGGTACATTCTTGGAGAGTGCGATTGCCTCATCCCATGAAAAGCAGCCGGGTTGACGGCTTTCAACGGTAATGATATTCTTGAGGTACGGGAATTTCTTGGATTTCAACTCGCCGGGTTTGCACGTTTGCAGTTCGGGGCAAAGCGTCCGCATGATCTCGTTATAGTCCGTGCCCTTGAAGCCATCCACCATGACCAGCGTATGGGTATCGGATTGCTTGAGCAGATATTCGGTTTCGTGAATCTTGTTGCCGGTATTGACTGTAACCAGTACCGCACCGATTTTGGTGGTTGCCCAGAAAGTGATATACCATGCAGGCAGATTGGTTGCCCAGATTGCGACATGATCGCCCTTGCCAACGCCCATGGCGATGAGCGAGCGAGCAAAGGTATCTACATCGTCACGGAACTGCGGATAGGTTCTGGTGTAGTCCAATTCGGTATAGCGGAACGCGTACTGGTTGGGAAATTGCTCGCAGATGCGGTCAAGCACATCCGGGAAGGTATAGGAGATCAGGCGCTCCTTGGGCCATATGTATTGACCAGTGCCTGCGTTGTTGGTTTGCAGGGGGTGCTTGTGGGTGTGGCGGTAAGGTGCCATGTATTCAGCAAAGCGCGGGAATACGATTGCCGCATCGGAAAGCTCAGGCATCCAACGCTTGACCCATTCCAGAGATACATAACCCGTGTAGTGAATATTGCGCAGTGCCTCCATCATTGCGTCCAGAGGCATATCGCCCTCACCGGTCAGATGATAAACGGTCTTGCCGTTTTCGGTGGCACTGTCCTTGGCGTGCACGAATTTAATATATTCACCCAGATTTGCAACGGTGGTTTCGGGGGATTCGTTGCCATAGCGGTAGGGATGATGAATATCCCACAGTGCGGCAACGCGGCGATTGTTAACTTTTTCAAGCAGAGCCTTCAGTCTTGCAGTATCGGAATACACACCGTTGGTTTCTACCAACAGGGTTACATTGTGCTTTTCTGCTTCAGGGCAAAGCGCAATGAGTGCATCGGCTACAGCGTTGTCGTCGATTTCGCAGGTCGGTGCAGGATTCAGGTCACCCAGCACGCGAATATAGGGCGCGCCCAGTGCCTGTGCAAGTTCCATGCACGCCAGCAGTTCTTGGGAATTCTGTTGTGCATCATTGGTATTGGCAATGCAGCAGTTGGAGCTGACACAGGGAATTTCCAGGTGCAGCTGTGAAAGCTTGTCTACTGTTTTTGTAAGCTGTGCGCCGGTAAAGGGTTTACTGCGGAAGGGGTCTACCGGCAAACCCAACGAGCGGAGTTCGATGCCATCGTAGTCGAGGTCTTTTGCCATCGAATACACATCAGACCAGTCAAAATCGGGGCAGCCCAGCGTAGAGAAACAAATCTTCATATACCATTTCCTTTCCTGATATGTGTTGCTTACTTACCAGCAGATTCGTTTGACTTACGAATCTCTGCGCGCTTGATCTTACCGCCAAGGGTCTTGGGCAGTTCGTCAACATATTCAATGATGCGGGGATATTTATACGGCGCAGTCGCTTTTTTGACATGATTCTGGAATTCCTTGGTCCGTTCGGGGGAGGGGGTATAGCCCTCTGCCAACACGATCGTTGCCTTTACGACCTGACCTCTGATGGGGTCGGGTGCACCTGTAATGGCAGATTCCACTACCGCAGGGTGCGTAAGCAGTGCGCTTTCCACCTCAAAGGGGCCGATACGGTAGCCGGAGCATTTAATGACATCGTCATTTCTGCCGACAAACCAGTAGTAGCCGTTGGAATCTTTCCATGCCACATCGCCGGTATCATAATTCTTTCCGCCCAGTACGGCTTCGGTCAATTCGGGATTCTTGTAGTAGTTGGTGAACAGACCGGTGGGGCGTTTCTGGTCAATATCGCAGATCATGATGGTGCCTTCTTCGCCATCCTCTGCCTCGGTTCCGTCGGCACGCAGCAAATGGATATTGTACAGGGGAGAGGGCTTGCCGGTAGAACCGGGCTTGGGGTCGATCCATGGGAAGTTCGCCAACAGAACGGTGCCCTCTGTCTGCCCGAAGCCCTCGCGCATCTTTTTGCCTGTTAGCTCATAAATGCGGTTGAACACTTCAGGATTCAGCGGCTCGCCTGCATTGCAGAAATTTACAATGGAGGAGAGGTCGTATTTGGTCATATCCTCTTGCAGCATAAAGCGATACATGGTAGGCGGCGCGCAGAAGGTGGTGATGCGATACTTGCTGATGACCTCCAGAATATCCTTGGCATCGAATCTGCCGATGAAATCGTAGCAGAAGATCGTTGCACCGCAGATCCACTGACCGTAGATCTTGCCCCAGCCGAACTTTGCCCAACCGGAATCGGAAATGGACATATGCAGTTTGTTTTCCTGCACCTGATGCCAGTATTTTGCCGTTACGATGTGACCCAACGGGTGCGCGTGGTTATGGCAGACCATCTTGGGCATACCGGTTGAGCCCGATGTAAAGTAGATGATTGCGGTTTCGTCCCAATGGGTTGCCGCATCACCTGCGGGGCGTGGGAAGGTGTCAGGATATTTTGCGATTTCCTCTGTGAAGAAATCCCATCCCTCGTGGGGCTCTGCCACAGCAATCAACTTACGCAGTGTTTCGATTTCGGGTGCGGCAGCTGCAACCTGTGTGCGAACATAGGCGTCATCACAGCAGAAGATCGCAGAAATGCCTGCCATGTTGCCGCGGTATGTGATATCCTTTTGGGTGAACAGCAGGTTACCGGGAATCAGGATGATACCCATTTTATGCAGTGCAGTGGCGATCACCCAGTATTCCCAGCGGCGGCGCAGGAGCAGCAGCACCACATCGCCCTTTTTCAGCCCGATGCTCTGAAAATAGTTGCAGGCACGGTTGGAAAGTTTTGAGATATCAGTAAAGGTAAAGGTTTTTTCTTCCTTCTCAGGGCTCAGCCACAGTAGTGCCTTTTTGTCAGGCTCCTGCTCAGCCCATGCATCTACGATATCAAAGCCAAAGTTGAAGTCCTCCGGCACATTCACACGATAGTTTTCCTTGAAGTCCTCATAAGAATCAAACTCAATTCTGGGAAGAAACCGATCTAACAGCATTATGATTCACTCCTTGTTTTTGGATATTCAGCGATCATGGTCAGAAAAGTAGCATCGGTGTCACTAGCGCAACGCTGACCGTGGGGGTGCATGGGATTAAAGTAAATGCAGTCGCCTGCGTTGAGAATCATCGTCTGATTGTCAAAGGTCAGCGCGATGGAGCCCTGCAGTACATAATTGAATTCCTGACCGCTGTGGGTTACCAGTGCAGCAGGCTCATCGGTGGGTGAGAGCGTCACCAGCAGCGGCTGCATGATCTTATCCGCATAACGAAATGCAAGATCCTTGAACCGGTAGCCATCAAAACGGCTGATGCTTCTGCCCTCGCCGCTGCGAACGATGTGGTAGGTATCCAGTCGGCTCGGCTCGCCGGTTACCAGCTCATTAAAATCTACATTGAACTTATTGGCAATCTCATAAATGACGCTGATGGGAAAATCACCGTCCGTTTCGTAGGCGTTGTATACGGCAGGGGAAACGCCCAGTTCCGCAGCAAGCTGTTCTGCGGTATAATCACAGGCTTCGCGCAGTTCCCGGATACGGGCTGCTATCTCATTGATGATTTGCATATGAATATCCTCCTGAAATATTAAAATTTGCCTAAAAAGCATTCTGTTTCGTATTCAATGGAGACCTTTCCGCCTTGCTCATATTTTTGGAACAGCAGGGCCAGGTCGTGTTCCATCGCTTCGTAAACGGGTGTTCCATTTTTGGGGGCATAAGACCGTGACATCTCGCAACCGACGTACTGTTCACAATCCATTTCCATACGATTTAAGAAGCGGATCTGTGTCAATTCGGAAAAATACCCTTCCGGTGAAAATCGGTCGCTGCCGTTGTGGTTGCCCTTTACTGAATCATATACCCCCGTATGGCGCAGAAAGATTTGATTGCGTTCTGTCTGCATATCGGTTACAGTACGGGTATTCCAGATCAGGGCAACCCCGCCCTCAGGGGTCAATATCCTTTTGCACTCACGGGCAAACTGTTCTCTGTTGAACCAGTGAAATGCCTGCGCCGCTGTCACCATGCCGATACTGCCGGAGCGAATACTGGTATTTTCAGCGGAGGCGTTCACGATCTCTACATCTGAAAGATTGGCACGAAGTATCCCGGACATATCGCTGTTGGGTTCAACGGCAATGACCTTCCAAGGTTTTGTACACAGACATTTGGTGAAAATGCCGGTTCCCGCGCCGATGTCTGCAATCGTTTCGGCGTGTGTTTTATCCCAAAGGAAGTCTATCAGTGCCATCGGATATGACGGGCGGTATTTGTCGTACAAGTCAGCCTTGCTGGTGAATTTTTCCTCGTTCATATACCATCCTTTCACTTATATTGAAAAAACAAAAAAACGGTGGAAAGCCTAGGCTCTCCACCGTTGATTTACAAAAGAAAGCGGTTGTTCAAGATGCACTCTCTAAACTGCTTTTGCGCACAACGAAGGAGACCTACGATAACAAGACCGTAAGTCGCAGGACGCACAGCAGTAGAGAAAATGCGTTCATAAAAACCATCCCTTCATACAATTCTACACTGATATTGTATCACGTTTTACGGGATTTGTCAAGCAAACACGCCGATTTAGTCGTTTTATACAGTTTTATTCATCGACGCGGAGAATTTTGCTTTGCTGCAACGAAAGCATATAGATCAAACGGATCTCATCCCGTCGTTCCGGCTTTACCAGATAGTACATATATGCTTCCATGACATTAAACAGATTTGCCGCACGCCCTTCGATCTTGAAATTGCGGTAGCCCATGTCCACATAGCGCGTAAACAGGTCATCCGGCGTGATATGCGTACTGAATTTTGTAGTGTTGTAATGATGCTCGTTGGCATGGGGGCAAACAAAGTTTTCGGGATTCCGGAACGGCACCGAAGTACCGTAGCGCTGCAAATGCTCGCAGTATAGCATCTGTGTGCGTGCAAGATGCTGATAGTGTGCCTTTCTTCTCTGGCAGTTGGGTGGGCAAACCGCATTTACCAGCAGCTCAATGCGGTCTTTGTGCGGCATCTTCTCCAGTTTATCCCATTGATTGTTCCAGTTGTAGTCCAGCACCACCAGTGCGTAGTTCTTTTCCAGTTCCGCCTTGAGCGCATCCATATCCGTTAGCTGCTTGCAGGTAGAGGAGATAAACTGATAGTTCGGGTACTGCTTGCGAATGTATTTTTCCAGCACAGGTGATACTACAATAACGCCGTTGAGCTTGTCGTCGCGCTGTGCCAGTGCCAGAGCACGGTTGCAGTGCTTGTCTTTCAGATGAGACTGATTGATGAGGGGATTGGTAAAGGTGTAGCGCAGCGAGATGCCTCTGTCGTTGAGACTTTGTATGACGAACTTCATGGTCTCCTCGCTGTAAATGCCGCCCATGCAACGTCCGCCGTTCCAGAGCGCAGGTGGAAAATCACCGTAGAACGAAGCAATCTCCACATCGTCACGGAACGCGTCGGGATAGGCGTCCATGAGCTGCAGCAACAGCATATTCAGATGATAATTGCGGGTAAAGCCCGGCAGATGGAAACGGATCTTCATTTTTTCACTCCCTGTGACTTTTTAAGCAATGTTTACGGATATGTGCAAAGGTTTTCGCTTCGCCTTCTTCCGCAAGCATCGTCAGAAGGTGTTCCAATACAGCAGCAGTGCGCGGATGTACTGTACGGATGTGTTTGCCGCGCTGGAAATAAGCAAGAGGAGCAGCGTCAGTGTAGGCATCGCCAAGATATACCTTGCTTGCCGCTACACGGTCACAGAACATCTCAACAATATAGCGCATGGGCATGGGAACAGGCTCCATACATTTGGTTTTGGGATTATAATCCGTCCAGAATTCAAAGTGGTGACGATTTCTGCCTTTATGGTGCATCCATGCAGCGGAATACCCTTTTTGTTCGCGTTCTGCCTCATTGGGGCTGCGTGTGCCCTGATAGTATTTTGCTCCCGCCAGAAATTCGGTAGCTGAGAACTTGGAAAGGTCATGCAGCAAACCTTGCAGAGGAATTCCTGCGCGGCAGCAATGTCGAAATACCATATGACGGTGTCTGCATACCGTTTTGAAGTGAGCAACAAAATGCAATCGGGTCACCTCCGTCAGAATGTTTGATTCAATTATAGCACATTCCGGCGGTTTCGTCAATGCCTGCCGTTGCAGATTGGTAGTAAGGAAGGATTCCAGATATCGTGCATAATCTCCCTCACATTAGGGAATGAGCCTGTATTGTTTGATATATTTGCTCACATCCACTCCGCTTTCCATATACCGCAGCAGGATCTCCGCGCAGGCATGGCTATCGCTGTCCGCACGGTGATGGTTGAGCGCGATGCCGTAGTATTCGCACATCACATTCAGATTGTGCCGCATATTCGGCAGTACACGCCTGCCGATCTGCACCGTACACAGATATTCCGCAGTCGGCTTCCAGGCGATGCCGTAACTTCTCAGGCACGCATGGAGTACGCTCATATCAAAGACAGCGTTATGGGCAACCAGTATGCCCTTGTTCATGATCGGTTCTATCTGCTGCCAAAGCATTGCAAAGTTTGGGGCACCCCTGACGGTTTCCGTACTGATGCCCGTGAGTTGGGTGTTGAAAGAATCAAAATGGGTTTCGGGGTCAACCAGCGAATAGTAGTCTGCAACGATCTTGCGATCCTTGATGGCAGAGATACCGATGGCACTTATACGATCATTTGCCCTGTTGGGGGTTTCCACATCGAATACGATGTATACAGCCATACCGTTTCACTCCTTGCGTGGTAGAGTACAAGTTTATTATATCATATTATAGATGAAAGGTCAATGAGACTCAGTGACCGCAGGGTGCAATGGGGCACAGAATCCACAGACATGGTATGATACCAATCTGTAAACCCATGATTTTATGCGTATGGAATAACGGAAAGACCCCTATGCGATGGCAAATATGGATTGCCGCAATCATGAAAAGAAAAAAGTCGAACGCCACAACCGCGTTCGACATATTTTTTGTATGTGATGAGTTACAATAGACATAGCATACGGTATATCTGCAATGCGGACAAGCAGCGCAGCCATGCTGTGGCTTATTACATAGAGAGCAGAAAGGAACAAACGATTATGGTGGAGCTGAAACAGGAACCGCAGAAACTGACAGTCTTTCTCGGCGGCGAATTGGACCATCATCATGTTAAAGAGATCAGAGAAACCGTGGATTTCGCTGTCAGAGAACAGTTGCCTCCACTGTTGATTCTGGATTTTTCCCGTGTCACATTCATGGACAGTTCGGGCATCGGATTCATTATGGGCCGTTCACGCTTGATGGAAGAATATGGCGGTGTGCTGGAGATTCACAACCCATCAGCACATATCCGCAAGGTGCTGCGTATTTCGGGGATCGACCGTCTTGCCGTGATCCGCAGCAATCAAAAGACGCATAAAGGAGGTGTAGCAGCCAATGCGTACACTCAATGAATTGAAATGTACATTTCCTGCTCGTTCCGAAAACGAAAGCTTTGCCCGTACCATGGTCTGTGCCTTTGCTGCACAGTTGAATCCTACCGTAGAGGATCTTGCCGATCTGCGTACTGCGGTTTCCGAGGCGGTGACGAACTGCATTGTGCACGGATATCGGAATCGGGAGGGCGTAGTCGGTATTACCGTTCGCTTGTTGCCTGACGCCGTCATCTATGTGCGTATCACAGACAGAGGCTGCGGTATTGAAGACATTCCCAAAGCCATGGAGCCGTTGTATTCCAGTGCCCCTGCCGAGGAGAGGGCTGGTCTTGGCTTTACAGTGATGCAAAGCTTTACCGATCGGCTTTCCGTGCGCAGCAAACCGGGGAAGGGGACGACCGTTACCATGCGCAAAAAAATGTGTCATGCAACAGACGAAACCACAGATTAACGCTGAGGAGCACCTGGGATTGGTGTATCTGTGCGCCAATCGGTTCCGTAACCGCGGTATGGAGTATGAAGAGTTGTATTCCGCAGGCTGTGTGGGATTGGTAAAGGCAGCAAAGGCTTTTGACGCCGGGCGTGGCGTGTGTTTTTCTACATATGCAGTCCCTGTTATTATGGGTGAGATCAGACGGTTGTTCCGGGACAGCGGAACGGTAAAAATCAGCCGCCGACTCAAAGAGCTTTCGCTCAAGGCAGGACAAGTCTGTGAGCGGATTCGCAGAGAGAACGGTACCGAGCCGACCGTATCTATGGTAGCAGAAGCACTTTCGATATCCGAAGCCGATGCAGCCGAAGCACTTTGTGCCATGCAGCCTGTGGTATCGCTTACCGCCTATACCGAGGATGGTGAGCTGCAAATGGATCTGCCCGTTGCAGCCCATGATACGGCAATACAAGATCGGATGGCATTGCATCAAGTGCTTGCGCTGTTAACCGAAGCCGATCGTACATTATTGGATCTGCGCTATACGCATAATCTTACGCAAACCGAGACCGCAAAGCGTCTGGGTATTTCGCAGGTGCAGGTTTCACGCAAGGAGAAAAAGCTGCTGCTGTTTCTAAGGGAGCAGCTGTCGCAATAAAAGTTATACTGCGTGGCGTATGACTTTTCCCTGTTACTGTTTATTGGGATTGCTTGTGCTTTACAGCATCGCCAACATGGCGTACCACATTGCCCTGTTCGTCCACAATGGTGGTGTTGTCGAGGATTCCGGTCAAACTTCTGCGGAAATCCGCGCGGTATGCCTCGCGCAGTGTTGCCTGCTCCTGCCGTTCTGTTTCGGTCAGACCAACCGTTTTTGCCTTTCGTGCCAGCTCATTGATGCGGTCGATGCGTTTTTGTTCCATAATTGGATTCCTTTCTGCTTGCAATGATTGCTTTCTCATGGTATAATACAATCATAGCATATTTTGGATGAAAAAGCAAGGGCAATACCGCACAAAGCGATGGTTGCCCAAGAGAAAGGGCGTACTTTTATGATCGCATTGGTGACTGGTGCTTCTAGAGGCATTGGTGCGGCAATTGCGCGGCAGTTGGCAGCACAAGGTCATACCGTTTTGGCGCATTGCTGCCGCAACCGTGAACGAGCGGAGCAGCTTGCAGCAGAGATCGGTGGCGCAGTGTATGTTGCAGATATGGGTAGTACTGCAGAAATTGATCGGATGGCAGAGGAGATTTTGCGCACATACGGCGGCGTGGATATTTTAGTGAACAATGCAGGCATCGCATTGGAGGGCTTGTATCAGTCGGTATCCGATGGGGATGCGCGGAGACTGTTTGCCGTCAATATTGAGGGTGCTATGCATTGCACCAAGCGGCTGCTGCCTGCCATGATCGCAAAGCATTATGGCAGAATAATCAACATTTCCTCTGTGTGGGGCGAGGTGGGGGCTGCCTGCGAGGTGCATTATTCGGCAACCAAAGCCGCAATCATCGGCTTTACCAAAGCCCTTGCCAAGGAGGTCGCACCTTCCGGCATTACGGTAAACTGCGTTGCGCCTGGCGTGATTGATACTGACATGAACCGTATCTATGATGCAGAAACCATGGCACAGCTTGCAGCGGAAACGCCTGTGGGACGCATCGGTACCCCAGAGGAGGTGGCAGATGCCGTCTGTTTTTTTGCCGGCAAAAATGCAGGCTTTATTACGGCACAGGTGCTGGGCATCAACGGCGGATTCGGCATCTGAGAATACTATATGTATTATTTTAGAAAATGTTGACATCCCTGACAAATTGTGCTATAATTATAGCATAATTTGAAAGAGGAGGCTTTTTTATGCGCATATCCTGTAACCGTAAGCTCCTTGCCGCACTGACCGCAGCGGCAATGGGGGTCGTTTCGTTCCCTACGGTCATTTCCTCATCGGCAGCCGATGATGTGATCTATGCTACCGGCTTTGAAGCAGGCGAGGAGATCGTGTTTACCGGCAGAGGCGGCATAGAAGTCATTGAATCATCTACCGAGCAGGTACATGGTGGCGATGCTGCGATGTGTGTCAGCGGCAGAGAGAAATCATGGAACGGCCCGCAACTACTGCTGGACGACATCTGTGAGCCGGGTGTGGAGTACGTGGTCAGTGCATGGGGTAAAAGTGAGTGGTACAGCACTTTCAGCCTGAGCATGGAGTACACTGATGCCGATGGCATCCGTCAGTACAGTAACCTGAAGTCTTTTCAGGGCGATGCTTGGAACGAGTTTTCGGAGGTCAAGTTCAGTTTCTCGGCTGACCAGACTAATGTATACCTCTATTTTGAGTGTTCCGATGCCACTTGCAAGATGTACATTGACGATTTTGTCCTTGCACCTGCACCTGTGATCCCCATTCAGGAGGATATCCCCTCGCTGTCTGATCTGTACTCTCCATATTTCAATATCGGTACTGCGATTATGGCATCGAATCTCTCGTCGCCCTCTTTTATGGCTCTGGTGGAAAAGCATTTTGATGACAGCATCACTTTCGGCAACGAGCTGAAGCCCGATTTTGTTTTGAACAAGGCTGCTTGCCAGGCAATGGCAGCAGAAGGCAATGATACCAATCCGCAGGTGACTTTGTCCGCAGCACGCAGCCTGCTGAACTATTGCCGCGATCACAATCTTCCCGTGCGTGGTCATACGCTGGTATGGCACAGCCAGACGCCCGACTGGTTCTTCAAGGAGAACTATGCAGACGATGGCGATTTTGTCAGCCGAGAGGTGATGCTTCTTCGTATGGAGAATTACATCAAGAATGTCTTTGCAGCACTGGAAGCGGAATATCCCACTGTGAATATCTATGCATGGGATGTGGTGAACGAGGCATGGCAGGATGACGGTAACCCTCGAAATCCCGGCGAGCAGGGTTCTTCCGGTTCGGGCAATTCCGCATGGGTGAAAGTGTTCGGTGATAATTCCTTCATTGAGCCTGCATTTACTTACGCAAGAAAGTATGCGCCCGAGGGTACCAAGCTGTTCTACAATGATTACAATGAGTATATGCCGCAAAAGACCCAAGCCATTGTTGATATGGCAACAGATCTTGCTGCAAAAGGTCTGATTGACGGCATTGGCTGCCAGTCCCATCTGGATGTATCATTCCCCAGCACTTCCGCATATGAAAAGGCAATTGCTGCATTTGCTGCAACGGGTCTGGAGGTGCAGATCACTGAATTGGATGTGACTACTTCCGATACCAGTGAAGCAGGTTTGACAACGCAGGCACAGTATTACAGCGATATCATGGATGTTCTGGTGAAGTATTCCGACAGCATTTCCGCGGTTGTGTTCTGGGGCGTGACAGATGACCAGAGCTGGAGAGCTGAAAAACTTCCGCTGCTGTTTGATGCATCATTCCAGGCAAAGCCTGCATACGATGCCATTGTGGATGGATTGGAAATGCCTGATATCACCACAACGACTACAACTACCACTACGACGCTCACCACCGAAACAACTATCGTCCTCACCAGTACCGGTGGCGCATATACATTGCTGGGCGATGTTAACTGCGACGGTATGTTCAAGGTAAGCGATATCATTTTGCTGAATCGTTTTCTCGCTGAAGATAACAGCATTACAATCACGGATACCGGTCTTGCCAATGCAGACTTTGACCAGAATGGTGTGCCTGACGGCGATGATGCCGCAGCAATGCTCATGCGTCTTGCTGCACTGGATTAATCCTCACAAAGCCATCTCTTTCGCAGAGGTGGCTTTGTGCTTTTCATGCCATTGACAGTCGCGGCAAATCCTGCTATAATATCGGTAAAACGCACGCACGGAGAATGCCCTATGTTTGAAGAATTATTCTTGCAGAAAAAAATACAGCCCCAGCGGTTGCTTTCCTACGGATTTGTTGCGGAGAGTGACTGTTTCCGCTACCGCACAGAGATCATGGACGGCAGCTTTCTGCTGACAGTTCGCATCACGCAGCCTGACAAAGTGGATACGACATTGCAGGAAATTGACAGCGGCGAGGAGTATATTCTTTACCGCACCGATGCAGAAGGCGTGTTTGTCGGAGCGGTGCGAAAGGCAATTTCGGCAGTGCTTGCAGAGATCGCAAATCAGTGCTTTGTGCCCTCGGTGTATCATCAGCCGCAAACCCTGCAACTGATTGATTATATCACTGCAACCTACGGCGATTCACTGGAGTTTCTATGGAAATCCACCCCGACCAATGCCGTATGGCGCAGAGCCGATTCGCAGAAATGGTACGGTATATTGCTGACGGTTTCGGGGCGCAAGGTAGGTCTGGATTCCGATGGGGTAGCGGAGATTGTCAATCTGCATACCCAGCCGGAACACATGGCAGAATTGCTACAGCAAAACGGTATCTTCCCCGGTTGGCATATGAACAAAAAAAGCTGGATCTCAATTCCCCTTGACGGTACTGTGGAAAATAGTGTGCTGGTTTCACTGGTGAATGAAAGTTACCGTCTGGCAGCAAAATAGCAAAACAAAACCGTGCAGGTTTTCATCTGCACGGTTGATGTTATTTTTGTCCGTAATAGGCGTTTGCACCATGTTTGCGCAAATAATGCTTGTCCAGTAGAGCCTGCTGCATCGTGCTGCAATCGGGGGCGAGCATTTTTGCGTGGTAGTTCATAAATGCGATCTCTTCCAGCACCACCGCATGATATACCGCATCATCGGCATCTTTGCCCCATGCAAAAGGCCCGTGATTCTTAACCAGTACCGCAGGAATGGCATTGGGGTCTTTATCGGCAAATGCCTCAATGATGACGGTACCGGTTTCGTGTTCGTATGCGTCGCTGATCTCCTCGACAGTCATATCCCGTGTGCAGGGGATCTCACCGTAGAAATAGTCTGCGTGGGTTGTGCCCATGGCTTGCAGACCCATTCCTGCCTGTGCAAAAGAGGTCGCCCAGCGGCTGTGGGTATGCACAACGCCGCCGATATCGGAAAAAGCGCGGTACAATGCAAGATGGGTTGGCGTATCACTTGAGGGTCGGTATTTGCCCTCGACGACACTGCCATCCGCCAGAGATACCACAACCATATCTTCAGGCTGCATATGGTCGTATTCCACACCCGAGGGCTTTATCACCATCAGACCGCTTCCACGGTCAATGGCGGAAACATTGCCCCAGGTAAAAGTCACCAGATTGTATTTCGGTAGCATTAGATTTGCTTTGCATACCGATTCTTTGAGTTGTTCAAGCAAGGGTATCGCCTCCGTTCAGGCAGCGTATTGCAGTCAGACCTGCTTCGTAACGTTGCATATATGTTTGATATCCTGTCATGCCCCTTTCCGTGGGTGTTGCTGTGATGCAGGGCGTATCGGCAAATACCGCTGTCTGCAACCATTTTGGCAGAGATTTTCCCTCACCGCAGAGCATATATGCCGCAAGCAGAGCCATACCCCAGGGGCCGCCCTCCGAGGCGGTTTTGTGTACCGATACAGTGGTTCCTAGCGCATCAGCAAGAATTTGCTGGGCGGTACCGCGTACTGTGAACAATCCGCCGTGGGCAGTAATGGCATCCAGTTTGATATTTTCATTTTCGAGCAGTTTTTGCAAGCCCATACGCAGTGCAGCAAAAACAGACATCAACTGCGCGCGCATAAAGTCTCCCAGCAGCATATGACTTTGCGGCAGATGATAGTATGCAGGGCTGCCGTTTTCGATACCTGCAACCGGTTCAGCCGAGAGAAAATTGTATGCTGTGATGCCATCTGCGTCGGGATTGCCATGTTCCATTGCATGACGGTACAGCGTTTCGTAAGCAGTATCCATGGATACGGGATGTCCCGTCAGTGCGGAGAAATCTGCGAACATACGCACAAAAGCATCCAATTCCGAGCAGCCGTTGTTGCAGTGAACCATTGCAACGGGGGTGCCGTCAGGGGTTGCTACAATGTCAATTTCGGGGTAAACGCCTTTCAGCGGCTGATACAGCACGGGCATTGCAAACACAGATGTACCGCAAGAGATGTTTCCGCTGCCAGCAGTGACTGCATTGGACGCAACCATACCGGTGCCGGCATCCCCTTCAGGGGGACAAAACGGTACGCCTGCCTGTAAGCAGCCGCTTTCATCGAGAAAAGCAGCACCCTCAGCGGTCAGTACACCGGCTTGTTCTCCAGCAGCCTGTACTTGCGGAAAGACCTCCATCAACGATAAATGAAATCCAGCTTCCGCGAGCATCCGGTCGGCAATGGCGGCAAGATCGGCACGATAGCCGCATTGATCGACAGGGAAGATGCCCGATGCCTCGCCGATGCCCACTACGCGGCGTCCTGTCAACAGATAGTGAATATAGCCTGCAAGGGTGGTTACATGGGCAATTTGCGGAATGTGTGCTTCCTTGTTCAGTACCGCCTGATACAGATGGGCAATGCTCCAACGCTGCGGGATATTGAAATGCAGTGCATCCGTCAGCTTTGCAGCAGCTTCGGCAGTGGTGGTGTTGCGCCATGTTCGAAACGGTGTCAACAGGATATCATTTGCATCAAATGCCAGATACCCGTGCATCATGGCGGAAATACCCATTGCCCCAATGGTTGTGAGCTGTTTGTCGTATCGCTTCCGGATATCATTGCACAAATCGGTATAGCAAGCCTTCAGCCCCTTGTGGATATCATCCAGTGCGTATGTCCAGTAGCCGTTTTCCAGTTTGTTTTCCCAACAGTGGGAACCTTTGGCAAGCACGGTAAAATCCTCACCGATCAGCACTGCCTTGATACGGGTCGAGCCAAGTTCTATGCCGAGAAAGGTTTTTCCCTGCACAATGGCAAGCTTTTTATCCATGACGCTTATCCTTTCAGTTTCGCGGTCAGGTCGAGTAATGCAAGCTGCTGCTCAAAGGTGTGCAATGTGGTGGATTCATCAATGACCACCAGTTCCGTGTCCGTTAGCTTTGCAAACAAACGGATATCCTCCACACCCAATGCAGTAGATACTACTGCATGATGCGCACCTCCTGCATAGATCCATGCAGCAGTGCCTGTAGCAAAATCAGGAATCAGCTTCCACATCAGGCGTGCCACAGGCAGATTGGGCATTGGTGCAGGTTGCGCTACCAGTTGAATCTTCGCGCATACCAGACGGAAACGGTCGCCCAAATCCACCAGAGAAACTGCAATGCCATCGCCTGCAACGCCGTCAAATACCAGACGGGCAGGTGCTTCTTTTCCGCCAATGCCAAGCGGATGCACCTGGATCAAAGGCTTGTTTGCGGCGAATACAGGGGATACCTCCAGCATATGTGCAGCCAATTCCAGCTCGCTGCCTGCGGTCAGATCATAGGTGTAGTCCTCCATAAAGCCGGTTGCACCGCCGCGATGCTTTGCCATCTGGCTGAGTACAGCACCCAGCGCAGCAGTTTTGTAATCGCCTTCGGGTCCAAAGCCAACGCCCTTTGCCATCAGATTCTGCACCGAGATGCCCGGCAACTGTCGCAGGCCGTGCAGATCTTGGAACGTATCCGTAAATGCACCGATATGCTCTCTTGTCAGGAATTTTTCCAGTGCGACCTCATATTCTGCCTGTTCTCTGACCGCCGCAATGTCATCGGTTGCGATGGTATATCTTTCAGCATATTCGGCCATTTTTGTATCTGTTTCGGATTCGGTGACGGCAGCGATCAGTTCGGTCAGGTCACCAATGCCGTAGTAGTTGACGTTCCAGCCAAAACGGATCTCGCTTTCTACGCGGTCGCCATCGGTCACGGCGACATCGCGCATATTGTTGCCAAACATTGCCACACGCAGATGCTTGCTGTAATCCACAGCCAGTGCAGCCTCGGCAAAACGGCGCAACTGCGCAATGACATTCTCGTTGCGATAGTAGCCCGCAATCACTTCTCTGGCGATGCCAAGGCGTGTGCAGATGAAACCGAATTCTCTATCACCGTGGGCAGACTGGTTCAGATTCATAAAGTCCATGTCAATGGTATCATAGGGGAGTTTCTCATTGTACTGCGTGTGAAGGTGCACCATGGGCTTTTGCAATGCCTGCAATGCACGGATCCACATTTTGGCGGGAGAAAAAGTATGCATCCACAAAATCACGCCAACGCATTCTCTATCGGCAGTGGCTTGTGTACAGATGTCCACCGCTTCATCCGCGCAGCGCACGATTGGCGTGGTTTTGACTGCCACCATACCGCTGAGCGCATTGTTGAGAAACGCTGCCATTTCGTTGCCGTCTTTCTGTGCCTGTGCGAGCGTTTCCTCACCATACAGGTCTTGGCTGCCTGTGATAAAATACAAGGTTTTCATGATTATGTACCTCCGATGGTTGGTGTTGTGCTTTCAGTATAGCGGATTCGCCGCAGGATTGCAAGCAGTTTTTTGAATCTAACAGAATGCAGCATAATAATATCAGAATTGGTCATGCTCACATCTGCTGTAAATATTGCTTTGCTGCCGTCAGCAGTGCATTCCGTTCATTGGGCAGATGCTCCTCCAACACATCATTCATAACCGCATTGAGGCACGCACCGATGATCTGACCTTCGTTGGCGCCCATGGCAATAATATCTTTACCGTTGATCTGTAAGTCTTTCAGTGTCATGC
>JAEDLR010000028.1 GCA_016295145.1 Oscillospiraceae bacterium | reverse complement strand
ACAAGACCAACCCCCTGCTGGTTTCTGTCCGTTCCGGCGCTCGTGCTTCCATGCCCGGTATGATGGATACCATCCTGAACCTCGGCCTCAATGAGGATGTTGTAAACTATATGGCAGAGGCTTCCAATAACCCCCGTTGGGCTTGGGACTGCTACCGCCGTTTTATCCAGATGTATTCCGATGTTGTTATGGAAGTCGGTAAGAAGTACTTCGAGGAGCTCATCGACAAGATGAAGGCTCAGAAGGGCGTTACCCAGGATGTTGAGCTCAACGCTGATGATCTGAAGGAGCTGGCAAGCCAGTTTAAGGCTGAGTATAAGGCAAAGATCGGTGTAGATTTCCCCACCGACCCCAAGGAGCAGTTGATGGGCGCTGTCAAGGCTGTGTTCCGCAGCTGGGACAACCCCCGTGCAAATGTTTATCGTCGTGATAACGATATTCCTTATAGCTGGGGTACCGCTGTCAATGTGCAGATGATGGCTTTCGGTAACATGGGCGATGACTGTGGTACCGGTGTTGCCTTCACCCGTGATCCCGCTACCGGCGAGAAGAAGCTGATGGGTGAGTTCCTGACCAATGCTCAGGGCGAGGATGTTGTTGCAGGTGTTCGTACTCCTATGCCTATCGCTGAGATGGCAGACAAGTTCCCGGAGGCATTTGCACAGTTTAAGGAAGTTTGCCAGACTCTGGAGAACCACTACCGCGATATGCAGGATATGGAGTTCACCGTTGAGCATGGCAAGCTGTATATGCTGCAAACCCGTAACGGTAAGAGAACTGCTCAGGCTGCCCTGAAGATCGCTTGCGATCTGGTGGATGAGGGTATGAGAACCGAGCAGGAAGCAGTTACCATGATCGACCCCAGAAACCTCGATACGCTGCTGCACCCGCAGTTCGATCAGAAGGCTCTGAAGGCTGCTACTCCTATGGGCAAGGGTCTGGGCGCATCTCCCGGTGCTGCTTGCGGTCGTATCGTCTTCACTGCTGAGGCAGCTGAGGAATGGGCAAACAAGGGCGAGAAGGTTATTCTGGTTCGTCTGGAGACCTCTCCCGAAGATATCACCGGTATGAAGTCCTCTCAGGGCATCCTGACCGTTCGCGGCGGTATGACCTCTCACGCAGCCGTTGTTGCCCGTGGTATGGGTACCTGCTGCGTTTCCGGTTGCTCTGCAATCGTGATGGACGAGGAGAACAAGAAGTTTACACTGGCTGGCAAAACCTTCACCGAGGGCGACTGGATCTCCATTGACGGTTCCACCGGTAACATCTACGATGGCGTTATCGCTACCAAGGATGCACAGATTGCCGGCGAGTTCGGCAGAATCATGGCATGGGCTGACAAGTACCGTGTTCTGAAGGTTCGTACCAATGCAGATACGCCTGCTGATGCAAAGAAGGCAAGAGAGCTGGGCGCTGAGGGTATCGGTCTGTGCCGTACCGAGCATATGTTCTTTGATCCTGCCAGAATTGCTGCTTTCCGTGAGATGATCTGCTCCGATACCGTTGAGGAGCGTGAGGCTGCTCTGGCTAAGATCGAGCCTATGCAGCAGGCAGACTTTGAGGCTCTGTACGAGGCTCTTGAGGGTTGCCCGGTTACCATTCGTTTCCTGGATCCGCCTCTGCACGAGTTTGTTCCCACCGAGGAGGCTGATATTGCTGCTCTGGCTGCTGCACAGGGCAAGTCTGTGGAAACCATCAAGGCAATCATCGCTTCTCTGCACGAGTTCAACCCCATGATGGGTCACCGTGGATGCCGTCTGGCGGTTACCTATCCCGAGATTGCAGCAATGCAGACCAAGGCCGTCATCAAAGCAGCAATCAATGTCAAGAACGCACATCCCGATTGGGATATCGTTCCTGAGATCATGATTCCTCTGGTTGGCGAGGTCAAGGAGCTGAAGTTTGTCAAGAAGGTCGTTGTTGAGACTGCTGATGCTGTCATCGCAGCTGCCGGTGCTGATCTGAAGTACGAAGTTGGTACTATGATTGAGATCCCCAGAGCTTGTCTGACTGCTGATGAGATCGCAGGCGAGGCTGAGTTCTTCTGCTTTGGTACCAATGACTTGACCCAGATGACCTACGGCTTCTCCCGTGACGATGCAGGTAAGTTCCTGAACGCTTACTACGATGTTAAGATCTTCGAGAATGATCCCTTTGCTCGTCTGGATCAGAACGGCGTTGGCAAGCTGATGGATATGGCTATCAAGATGGGTAAGGCTGTTCGTCCCGATATGCACGTCGGTATCTGCGGTGAGCATGGTGGCGATCCTACTTCCGTTGAGTTCTGCCACAAGCTCGGTCTGACCTATGTTTCTTGCTCGCCTTTCCGTGTTCCGATCGCTCGTCTGGCTGCTGCACAGGCTGCTATCGCACAGGGCTAAGCGAAATTTACTGCAGCCCTGATTCCGGTACACCTTCCCCTTTGAGGAGGCGAAAGCCTTCCGCAAGGCACAGGGTCTGTACCTGAGATAAACCCAATGGCAGAATCTGACCATGACGGTTTGGGCAAATGTATCAATAGCAAAACGAACCCTCCCCGACTCGATGAGTTGGGGAGGGTTTTTGTATATCTAACACGAATGATCCATACACATCTTGCTTTTTGGGGGTGAATTGCTGTATAATAAGGATATGTTCCAATCATTAATAAAGTCTTCAGCCTAAGATAAAAAGGAGTGCTGTTATGAACATAGAAAAACACAACTGCCTTACCGCTGATATTGCTGAAAAGCCCAATTACAAGCCCAACCCGCTGCACCGTAGTATTACGTTTTATTATACGGATGACGGCAGGGTCATCATGATTGGCTCAGCTGATAACAATTACATCTACTGGCTTTCTTTGACGGAGCTGGAGGATACAGCAACAAACAGTGCGATATTCGATCATGTCTCACAACTTGAACCCACTGTTTTTGGTCATGCATACACTGCCCTCAGAAAAACAAACTACACCGCTCACAACCTGAGAGAATATTATCATGACAGCCTTACACTGGCACAGGCTCACATTCAGATGGCAGAACGCCTGATGTGGGTAACACCGTTCGATAATGGAGGTTATTCTGCCTCCCAGGATCAGATCAAATATCATGGGCAATTCTTCGCACGCGATATTCGTGAAAATTACAGCAAGCTGAAACAGCTCTGCAAGATCCGTGAAGCAGACGGAAGCTATATTGCTGTAATGCAGTATTATCTTTGTACTCTTTCAGAGTGTGGCAAAGACCCAATTGCCGATTATGGACAAAAGCATTGTCTGATAGATCTGATTTGTTCTGAAAAATATCTGCTTTGTTCGGATAACAAGAAGGTTCGGGAATTGTATATACAACTTGATCGCCGTTGCTCGGAGATCTATGACGCATATATGACGGCAGTAAGATGAAATCGATTGTATGGGAATATGTCGCAGGCGAAATCTGACTATGAAGGTTTGTGCAGAAAAATCCGCAGGCGCTCCGTTTCAGAAGCTTCTGCGGAATGTTTTTATGCAGTTTTCGGGAAAACAACGGTAATCTCCGTTCCCTGATTCTCATCGCTGTTAAGGGTAATTTTCCCCTTATGTAGAATGACTCCGTGTTTTACGATCGAAAGGCCGAGGCCTGTACCGCCCGATTTTCTCAAATGGCTCTTATCAACCCGATAAAACCGCTCAAAAACCCTCTGCTGATGTTCGGTAGGGATACCGATTCCCGTATCGGAAACCGTGAGCGTAACCCAGTCCGTTTCTTCGGCGATTTTGATCTGAACCTTTCCACCGTTCTTATTATATTTTACAGCGTTGTCGCAGAGGTTGTAGATTACCTCGAAAAGAAGCTGTTTCACCCCGCGAATACAGCCCTCGTCGCCCGAAACGCTTATGTCGATGGCTTTTTCACGAGCACTGTCGGCGATTATGCTGCAGACCTCTTTTGAAAGGGCAAGGAGCGGTACCTTTTCTGTGGGCATTTCGGTTCCCTCGTCCAGTTGTGACAGCTTTATAATATCCTCCACAAGCCTTATCAGCCGTGAGGCCTCCTCTCTGATATGCCCTACAAATCGTGGCAGGTCCTCCTGCTTCACCAGTCCGTTTTCTATCAGCTCGGCACTGCCTGATATAGATTGTAAGGGTGTTTTCAGCTCATGGGAAACATTTGCGGAAAACTCCCGCCTTAGCCTTTCGGCGTTTGCCTGCTCTGTAATATCGAAGCAGAGTATTACCGTTCCTACTTTTTCGCCGCCCGTTTCGATTCTGCTGATATCAAGCTGATATTCGCGGTCGTTTCGGCGGATTCTAATCTCGCTGTGCCCCATTGAAACTGCATTTTCAATGGCACTGCTGATTTCTGTGCGCCGTTCTATGGTAAGAAAATCCTTACCCGTGCAATCTGCTTCTGCACCCAATAGCTGAATCGCCGCGAAAAGGCTTGCTCCGACGGGTACATCAAATAGCGTTCGGATGCCGGGCACAAGCACCAGCATACCCACTAAGCCATATACCACAGAGGGAATGCCTGCAAGAAGGCTTACTGTCCCTTCCATAAAGGCTTTTACCTTCGCATGAGCGAATTTCGAAAGATAAACCGCTGCAAAAAAGCCGATAGGAACGCCGAGTGTAATTGCTCCTGCCGTGCCGTAAACGCTGGTTAAGATAAAGGGCAGGATTCCGTATTCCGGGGTTTCGGCGGTGGACGCCCACTCCGTGCCAAAAAGGAAGTCGAAAAGTCTGATTTCCTGAATGGCAGGAATGCCCGAAATTACAAGATAAACCGTTATCAGAAGTACGCATCCCACAGTGAGCAGTCCCAGTATCAGAAATACACCGTGGACGATTCTTTCAAGCGTTTTATTCTTCATATCAGTTTGCCGCTACAACTCCTGCGGAGGAAATAGCCGTTCTTGCTTTTTCCGAGGTAATATAGTCGAAGAAATCCTGCGCCGCCTCGGAAAGCGTTTCACCGCTTTTGGTGACCAGCACAAAGGGTCTCTGCACAACATAGCTGCCGTCCTTGATTGTGGCTTCATTGGCTTCAACTCCGCCAACCTTAACGCCTTAACGGTATCCTTTACAGAGGCGACCGGGGCATAACCGATTGCGTCGGGATTCTGTGCAACGGTTGTAATGACATCGCCTGTAGAGGTAAGCTCCTGACGGTATTTGCATTGATCGCTTGTCCCTGTAATGGATTCAAAGCCGTCTCTTGTGCCGCTTCCCGCCTCTCTGCCGATGAGTACGATTTCGGCGTCCTTTCCGCCGATTTCGCTCCAGTTTACGATTTCTCCCATATATATCCTTGCAATTGTATCAATATCCAAGTCATCCACAGGATTTTCGGGATGCACGATCATTGCGATTCCGTCGTAGGCTAAAACCGTTCCGGTCAGTCCCTGTGCCGTTTCCTCGTCCTTCAAGTGACGGCTTGAAAGGCCGATATCGCAGGTGCCTGCCGCTACTGCCTTGATACCCGAGCCAGAACCGGTAGGGTTGTAGGTTACGGAGATACCCGTTTCCGCTTCAAAGGCTTCGCCTAAAACGCCGATGACCTTTTCCATAGAGGTTGAACCGTCTGTTGCTACGGTTTGCTGCTCTGTGGAACAGCCTGCAAGCGCTGCACAGATAAAAAGTGATGCCACTGAAATACTGAGTTTCCTTTTCATAATAGATTTTCCTTTCTTAACTTTTGCTTGTAGCTAGAGGCAACACCACACAAAGCAACTCTGACGGCTTTGTACAGCATCTGCCCTACAAGCTCTGTGCGATGTTGCCTTGATTATACCGCCGCATGGTAAAGTCTGAAAGATGTGTAATGTAAAATGCGTGTAAAATACCGATATTCGGGTATCGGCGTTTTTTTCATTTGTTTCATCATATCGCAGCCGTGCTTGACCACAGGATTCCAACATGGCATTCTTGAAAAAGTCATCAAAACCAGTGGGAGGATATCACACTGGTAAGGCGCATTGAAACCTGGTAGATAAAAAATGCCCCCGTGCAGACGGTAAAACTGTCTGTACGGGGGAGGTGTGTAAAAAGGGGCAGATCCTTGTTTCGGTTATGATCCTGATAAAAGCCCGTCAATAAACTGCTGTGCCAGTCTTGCGGAACGACCACCTCTTGCAAGGGCAAAACGCTCCGCCAGAAGCTCCAGCTCGGTGCTTTCCATATCAATACCCTTTTCCTTGGCAAGATGATGCACAATGTGGAGAAAGGTTGTTTTGTTCGGCTTTGAGAAGGTCAGATGAATACCGAAACGTTCTGACAGGGATACCAGCTCCTGAATGGTTTCGTTTCTGTGAATATCGTCGCCCTCCCGGTCAGAAAAACTCTCCTTCACAATATGTCTGCGATTGCTGGTGGCGTAGATGACCACATTGCTCGATTTTTCAGTGACCGAGCCTTCCAGCACCGCCTTCAGACCGTTAAAGTGATCATCGTCCTTGAGAAAGGACAGGTCGTCGATAAAAAGCACAAATTTCAGCGGATTGCCCGACAGCTCGTCAAGAATTTTAGGAATCGCCCGAAGCTGTTCCTTTCGTATCTCCACAATACGCAGTCCCTCTTGCCAGAGCGCGTTGGCAACCGCCTTGACTGTGGAGGATTTTCCTGTTCCTGCGTCGCCCGTAAGTAGAATATTGGCGGCGGGCTTTCCTTCCAGAAGCGCCTTCGTGTTATCGAAAATGACGCCTCTTTCATATTCGTAGTCAACCAGTTGTGAAAGCGTGGTTTTGTCGGGATTTGCTACAGGTACGATCCTGTCCGTAGCATCAACACGGAACATACGGTTCTTCGCATAGATTCCGTAGCCGTATTTTTGAATATTGCGGGTTCTCTCGTGATAGCCCTCGCGGATCCGGATGTCCGAACTCCCGAAATCGGGCAGAAAGCCTGGATTGTTCAGCATTCCGGAAAGCGCAGCCTTTGTCAGAGAGGCAACCTCCTGCAAAACTGAAAGCTCGTAATCCAGACAAACCTGCATATAATCAGGGGGCGTTTCACCCCTGCCGATGGTCTTTACATATATATTCTCGCTGTTTTCGCAGAGTTCTTTTACATAAAGGCTGATATTTCCGCCGTTTTTCTCATAAATCGCCGAAACAAATTCCGCGTAGGCGAAAGGGGAGGGGGCATCCAGAAAGATCCGGAGCGTGGAAATCACCTCGTCCGATAAAAGCTCCCTGAAGATACAGAGGGTATCAAGCTTTAACTTCAGTTCATGCATTTCAGTTCAGAATTGCGCCGTAAGCGCCGCCGGAAACAAGAGAAGCGTAACGCTTGAGATAGCCCGAAAGCTCCTTGGTTTTGGGAACAAAATGCTGCATTCGCTCAGCAAGAATGGTTTCGTCAACCTTCAGCTCGATTCGGTTTTCGGGAATATTGATGCTGATGATATCGCCGTCCTCAATGACACCGATTAATCCGCCCGAAGCAGCTTCCGGGGTAATGTGGCCGATGCAGGCGCCTCTTGTTGCGCCGCTGAACCGACCGTCGGTAATTAGCGCTACGCTGTTTCCGAGACCCATGCCCATAATCGCAGAGGTAGGATTCAGCATCTCACGCATACCCGGGCCGCCCTTGGGACCCTCGTAGCGGATCACGACAACATCTCCTGGCTGGATTTTGCCTGCATTGATTGCTGCCTGTGCGTCCTCCTCACAATCGAACACCTTTGCAGGACCCTCATGCACCAGCATTTCAGGAAGAACAGCAGAGCGCTTTACAACGCTGCCCTCTGGCGCAAGATTACCTCTTAATACGGCGATGCCGCCGGTCTCGCTGAAGGGATTCTCCACAGGGCGGATAATTTCAGGGTTCAGGTTGGTGCAGCCCGCGATATTTTCGCCGATTGTCTTTCCCGTCACCGTCATGCAATTTTTGTGAATCAGCCCCTTTTTATCAAGCTCGTTCATCACGGCGTAAACGCCGCCTGCCTCCTGCAAATCCTCCATATAGGTTCTTCCTGCAGGTGCAAGATGGCAGAGATTGGGAGTCTTTGCGCTGATTTCGTTGGCGATATCAAGGTTCAGCTCCACGCCGCATTCATGGGCGATTGCAGGCAAATGAAGCATGCTGTTGGTTGAACAGCCCAGTGCCATATCAACGGTAAGTGCGTTCATCAGCGCGTCCTTGGTCATGATATCACGGGGGCAGATATTCTTACGAACCAATTCCATAACCGCCATGCCTGCGTGCTTTGCAAGCTCAATGCGCGCAGAATACACCGCAGGGATCGTTCCGTTTCCCTTCAGTCCCATCCCCAGAGCCTCGGTCAGGCAGTTCATGGAATTGGCAGTGTACATTCCAGAGCAGGAACCACAGGTAGGACAGGTTTTCTTCTCGTATTCACAGAGCTCTTCCTGGGTAATCTTACCAGCGGAAAAAGAGCCTACCGCTTCAAACATCTTGGAAAGGCTGGTTTTTTCGCCATTGACCCTTCCTGCAAGCATCGGGCCGCCGCTGACGAATACGGTAGGGATATTCACCCTTGCCGCTGCCATTAACAGGCCGGGAACATTCTTATCGCAGTTCGGCACCATCACAAGACCGTCGAAGCCGTGGGCAATGGCCATCGCTTCGGTAGAATCGGCGATAAGGTCACGGGTTACCAGGGAATATTTCATCCCCTGGTGCCCCATAGCGATACCGTCGCAGACTGCAATGGCAGGAAATACGATCGGAGTTCCCCCCGACATGGCAACGCCCAGCTTCACGGCATCCACGATTTTATCAATATTCATGTGGCCGGGAACAATCTCGTTATAGGAGCTTACGATTCCGATCAAGGGCCGTGACTGTTCCTCCTCGGTTAAGCCAAGGGCATGGAAAAGGCTGCGGTGAGGGGCGTTGCAAGCTCCGTCAACAATATTTTCCTTACGCATAAAGCGTTCCTCCAATCAGTTATTGATGAGCTTATCCTCGTCACTCCAGCTGTAAAGCTTGCGGATATCAGCGCCTACAACCTCGGAGGGGTGCTCGGAAGCGCGCTTTCTCATTGCGTTGAAGTGAACCTGACCGCCTGCGGAGGACATATCCAGAAGGAAGTCCTTGGCAAAGGTACCATCCTGGATATCCTGAAGAACCTTCTTCATGGCCTTCTTGGTATCCTCTGTAATAATCTTGGGGCCTGTGATATAGTCGCCGTATTCAGCGGTGTTGGAGATAGAGTATCTCATGCCTGCAAAGCCGCTCTGGTAGATCAGATCAACGATGAGCTTCATTTCGTGGATGCACTCGAAATATGCGTTTCTGGGGTCGTAGCCTGCTTCAACGAGGGTTTCAAAGCCTGCCTGCATCAGTGCACATACGCCGCCGCAGAGAACAGCCTGCTCGCCAAAGAGGTCGGTTTCTGTTTCGGTTCTGAAGTTTGTTTCGAGAACGCCGGCTCTTGCTCCGCCGATACCCAGTGCGTAAGCAAGACCGATATCCCATGCGTCTCCTGTAGCGTCCTGCTCTACAGCGATGAGGCAAGGCACACCCTTACCTGCCAGATACTCGCTTCTAACCGTATGACCGGGTCCCTTCGGCGCAATCATGATGACATTCACATTCTTGGGGGGCTTGATGCAGCCGAAATGAATGTTGAAGCCGTGTGCGAATGCAAGCGTCTTGCCCTCTGTGAGATTGGGCTCGATGCTTTCCTTGTAAAGTGCAGCCTGCTTTTCGTCGTTGATGAGAATCATGATAATGTCCGCTGCCTTTGCGGCTTCTGCACTGGTCATAACCTGAAGCCCCTGCGCCTCGGCCTTTGCCCAGCTCTTGGAGCCCTCGTAAAGGCCGATAATGACCTTTACGCCGCTGTCCTTAAGGTTGAGTGCGTGTGCGTGACCCTGTGAGCCGTAGCCGATAATCGCCACGGTCTTGCCCGAAAGCTTCTGAAGGTCACAGTCCTGCTGATAGAAAATTCTTGCCATAATAAACTCCTTCTTTCATAAATGGTTTAAAGATTGATGGGCTGCCTTATTGTTGAACTGCCTTTTTCCAGGGAAACGCTCCCTGTCCGGCAGATTTCAAGTATTGTGTAATCGCGCATCAGGTCGATAAAGTCGTCGATTTTCCTTGAAATATCCGTTAAGCGGAACATCATATAGTCCTTGGAATAATCCACGATTACCGCCCCAAAGGCGTCTGCGGCGCTTCGGATATCGTTCCTTGTCTCCGCTTCGTTTTTCATTTTTATCAGCAAAAGCTCACAGCTTACGGCGTTTTCCCCATTGAATTCCTTGATTGAGCATACATCGGGGAGCTTATAAAGCTGATTGACAAGCTGCTGTTTTGCGCCCTCCTCGCCGTTGAACACCACAGTGATACGGGAAAGCTCGCTGGTTTCCGTTTCACTTACAGTGAGGGCATTGATATTGAACTGTCTGCGGCGGAACATACTTGTTACTCTGTTCAGAACACCGAAACGGTTCCTTACCAGAACGGCAATTGTATATCTGTTCATCTTACTGCCCCACCTTTACTATAATATCGTCCATACTTCCGCCAGGCGGTAGCATAGGCAGCACGAATTCGTCCTTATCGATACTGCAGTCTATGACAAAGGGTCCGTTACTGCCGAAGGCCTTTTTCAATGCGGCATCCAGCTCTTCGGGGGTTTCCGCCTTTTCGCCGTCAGCACCGAAAGCCTTGGCCAGCGCTACGAAATCCGTCTTTCTGTCCAGTACCGTATTGGAATAATGCTTGTTGTAGAAAAGGGTTTGCCACTGGCGAACCATACCTAAAACGCCGTTGTTCATAATGAGAATCACTACGGGCACCTTATAGGAAACCGCAGTAGCAAGTTCGTTCAGGCACATACCGAAGCTTCCGTCGCCGGTCACAAGCACGCTTCGCTCCTGGGTTCCGAAGGCTGCGCCGATCGCCGCACCTAAGCCGAAGCCCATGGTGCCGAGGCCGCCGCTTGAAACGAATCTGCGGGGGGTTTTAAAGGTTGCGTTCTGGGCTGTCCACATCTGATGCTGGCCCACATCGGTACAAACGGCGGTATTCTCGCCGAGATATGCATTCAGGGTTTGTATCACCCGTCTGGGCGTCATTCCCGCTCTGTTGTCCAAATACGCCTGTTCCTCTTGGCGGAATTTGTCAATCTGCGACTGCCATTGGGGCTTTTCGCTTTGGCTGACAAGGGGGATGAGCTGCTGCAGGGTAAGCTTAATGTCACCTCTGAGGCCGCAGACTGCGTTTACCGTTTTTGAAAGCTCCGATCCGTCTACGTCGATATGTATGATTTTTGCGTCCACTGCGAACTTGGAACGATTGCCTGTCACTCGGTCGTTAAAACGGACGCCGAGGGCAATAATCACATCCGCATCATGCATAGCCATCGAGGAAGCATAATGCCCGTGCATGCCCTGCATACCGAGGAGACGAGGATGGTCAGTGGGAACCGCGGAAAGTCCCATAAGGGAGCAGCCCACAGGAGCGTCAAGCTTTTCTGCCAGCTCCAGCATTTCCGTCATTGCATCGGAAACCAGAAGACCGCCACCGAAGTATATATAGGGTCTTTTTGCGTGATTGATTGCTTCTGCCGCTTCCGCGATTCTGATTTCCTTAGCAGGGAAGGGCTTTTCCTTCTGGGCAGGGGCCATTGGCTCGTGCGCACACTTTGCAATCTGAACATCCTTGGGAATATCAATCAGTACCGGCCCCGGTCTGCCCGACTGTGCAAGGGCGAAGGCCTCACGGATTGTATCTGCCAGCTCCTCCACATTTCCCACGAAGTAATTATGCTTTGTAATCGGAAGGGTGATGCCTGTAATGTCGATCTCCTGAAAACTGTCGTAGCCAATTTGTGTGGTAGGAACATTACCGCATATGGCCACAAGGGGAACGGAATCAAGATAAGCGGTGGCAATGCCCGTAACAAGATTGGTTGCACCGGGCCCAGAGGTTGAGATCACGACACCGACTTTGCCTGTTGTTCGTGCATAGCCGTCTGCGGCGTGGGCTGCGCCCTGTTCATGGGCTGTCAGTATATGGTGGATTCTGTCCTGATGCGTGTAGAGACTGTCGTATACATTCAGAATCTGTCCGCCGGGGTATCCGAAAACGGTATCACAACCCTGCTCGATCAGGGTTTCTACCAGTATATCTGCACCTGATAATATCATTGAGCAACATCCTTTCAGAAAAACTTACGGTCGCATAAAGAACCATATCCTCAGCACTGTTCGGCAATAACCTCAATTTCAACAAGAGCACCCTTCGGGAGCTCCTTCACTGCCACGCAGGAACGCGCGGGCTTTTCGGTGAAGTACTGTGCGTAAACCTCGTTAAAGGCAGCGAAATCCGCCATATCATGTAAAAAGCACACGGTTTTTACAGTGTTTTTCAGGGAAGACCCTGCCTGAGCAAGCACGGCGTCAAGGTTTTTGCATACTCGGTGGGTCTGTTCGGTAATATTTTCCCCCGATAATGTCCCGCTGGCGGGGTCCAGGGCGATCTGCCCCGAGGTAAATACCATGTTGCCTACGACTGTTGCCTGTGAATAGGGCCCGATTGCAGCAGGTGCATGGTCTGTGTGAATTTTTGCAATCATTTCTTGATCTCCTTTACAATCTTGAAGCCTTCGTCACGAAGACGCTTTTTAATTTCGTTCACGTGTTCAAAGTCGCGGGTTTCCAGCTCAATGCGTAAGAAACAGCCGGTAACGCTTTCGGTGTTGCCCTTTTCATAGTGAACGCCCGTTACATTGCCGCCTGCATTGGCGATAATGCGGGAAATCTCCATAAGCTGGCCAGGTTTGTCGATGAGCTCAATCAGAAGCACAGCCGATCTGCCCGAATTCCAGAGACCGCGGTCGATCACTCTGGAAAGACTGGTAACATCAATGTTTCCCCCTGAAACCACGGCGACGACGCGCTTATTCTTCAGGTCAAACTTATCGAACATCACCGCTGCGACTGCCGCTGCACCTGCGCCCTCGGCGATCATCTTCTGCTTTTCGATCAGGGCAAGGATGGCACTGGAAACCTCGTCGTCGGAAACCAAGGCGATTTCGTCCACATATTCCTTCACGATAGCGTAGGTGTTTTCGCCGGGCTGCTTTACGGCGATGCCGTCGGCAATCGTCGAAACAGAGTCGAGACGCTCTATTTTGCCGTTTCTGATGGAGTGATACATACTGGGAGCACCCGCGACCTGTACGCCGTAAACCTTTACGGAGGGGCGTATCTGCTTGGCAGTATAGGCGATGCCCGAAATCAATCCGCCACCGCCTACGGGTACTACGATCGCATCAATATTATCGAGGTCTTGCAGTATTTCAAGAGCAATCGTGCCCTGACCTGCAATGACATTCTCATCATCGAAAGGGTGAACGAAGGTATAGCCCTGACTTTCCTTCAGCTCTATCGCCTTATGATAGGCGTCGTCGTAACAGCCCTCCACAAGACAAACATTCGCGCCGAAGCCCTTTGTGGCTTCAACTTTAGAGATCGGGGCACTGTCGGGGAGGCAGATCAAAGATTTGATGCCATTTTTCGTTGCTGCCAGCGCAACGCCCTGGGCGTGATTTCCTGCGGAACAAGCGATTACGCCCTTCGCCTTTTCCTCCTCGGAGAGAAGCGCGATTTTATAGGCTGAGCCTCTTACCTTAAAGGAGCCGGTAATCTGTAGGTTTTCAGGCTTGAGATAGAGCTCGCACTGGGGTGCGATTCCGTAAGCCCTTACTACATTTGTTTCACGGATAATGCTTCTCAGCACAGTCTGTGCATCAAATACCTTATCGAGAGACAGCATTCTTTTCCACCTTTCTTTCTGTGAGACTTCGCTCCTGTTGTGATACAGCTCAAAGGCAATAAAAAAACGTCTCAAAGCTGTCATTTGCTTTGAGACGGGTGAAATAAACATTGATCACTCGCGGTACCACTCAAATTGCGGACAATCCATCCGCCACCTCTTCGAAGTCAAAGAACTTCTATGCATTCACGCAGCATTCACGGGAAACATCTACTGGGTGTAAACCTTTGGGGTTTCCGGCTCAAAAGGGATAGAAGCACCACGGTCCTTTACCGGCTCGCACCATTACCGGCTCTCTGAGAAATTCGACGTGGGTTCAGTCTTTTTCAACGCCTTTCATTTCGAAGTCCATCAACTTCAATGCACTAACGTAGCAAACACGGGTCGCCTTACACACCACAGGCTTCAGGCTTCCGGCTCGGAAGTGAGAGGACAGAACCAACGCATGCCGATTTCCACCAACACCGGCTCTCTGTAATGCGTTTTCAGGCTGACCATTCTTCGTCACAGCTTTTCATATAAAAATATTCGATTTGTATTGCATTATACCACAAGGCGAGAGAAATGTCAAGAGCCAAGAAAAAATTTTTAGGCATACCAGACCCGCCGGACAGCAGGAAAAGGGCAGCACGGGAATACCATTGCCGTCCGATTTGGTCCACAATGGACGATGCAGTGCAATGCTCTGTTAATTGCAACTTTCGCGCTGAAGCTCCTCAATCACATCGTTAATAGATCGGTACGTTGTGTTTTCGTTGGGATAGCACCCAACAAAACCAGACCAACTATGATCTGCATACACAGCGGCGTGAATTTGCCCATTTACAATATCTACATACCAAATTCCATCTTTTATATGCATTTCAGCACGCACCAGTAGTTCTGTCAATTCTTGCTGAAACAAAAATTCAAACGAATCGTTTTCGCATTCGCCGAAAACAATCGCTAGATTTTCAGGTGCTTCAATTCCTTTTTGTCGCAATGTTTCAAGAGTACTTACGGCAGCAGTATATAGTGTATGTGCATCTGCATTCTGCGTATTATATTTGCTATAATCAATAAAGCATTTTTTGTACTGTAGGACGATTACCACACACAAAATTGCGAACAATACAAAGATGCAAGTTTTCAATATTTTTGATTTTTGTTTTATAATACTCATACTTTACCAACATCTTTCTCATATGAACATTGTCCAAGATGATTGACAAACTTACAGAAAATGGGTGCCCGGAAGCGTCAAAACGCACCTCTGAACACCCACAATGCAACGAACTCCAACAGCCAAAGGGCAGAAAGCCCTTGTCAATCAGCATTTTTACAAAAAAGGTCGATCGTTTCAATGCCAATGGCATCAAAATGACCGACCTAATTTGGTCTGAGTGACACGACTTGAACGTGCGGCCTCTACCACCCCAAGGTAGCGCGCTACCAACTGCGCCACACCCAGATAACATAACAAATTATAGCACATCCCGTCGGAAAAGTCAAGCGATTTTTGAGAAAAAAACAAAAACAGCAGTTTGCACAAAAGTGAATCCCAGAAGTTTATAGAGAATGACAAGCTGCTGTCATAGGAAAATGGGAACAAGAATCAGCAGCAAATATACGACATAAATCAGTATCGTGATTGCAATGCTGCCAATGGTGCTGATCAGGGCACCGAGGCCTGCCTTTTTGGCGTTTTGGGGGGCAGAATCCTTCCATGTCAGCCACAGTACAAGCCCTGCCACAGGGACAAACAGACCGATCAGCAGCCAGATGACGCTGCCGTCATCGACAGGGGAGCTGCCCTGTTTTTTCAGCATATGACCACATTGCAGGCACACATCGGCATTGGGATTCACAGGTGCGCCACAGTAGGGACAGTATTGCATAATGAAAACCTCCATTTGCAAAAAAGACGCCGCCTTTGCAGACGGCATCTCTTGCAATTTATGAAATCAGATGAACTTGTCGGGGTCAACTTCGTACTTGTCGGTGCAGATTTTGATGAGGTCGATCAGAGCCAAAATACCACCCAGACCGAAGCACAGGCTCAGAACGATCTTCAGAACGCCCTTCTTGGTTTCGCCCATCATGAAGTTGTGAATACCAAGACCACCCAGCAACAAGCAAATAATAATCATTGTGGTCTTATCCTTGCCAGCCAGATCGCCCGAAGCACCGGACTTCTTCACAGCCACACCACAGTTCAGGCAGACATCAGAGCCTGCTGCAACAGGCTGACCGCAGTTCTCGCAAAAAGTAGAACCGACACCCTTTTTCACACCACAGCTCAGGCAGATAGCCTGATTCTCGTTGATCTCCTTACCACAGTTCTTGCAATACATACTTACATCCTCCTGTCAAATTGCGCCATCGTGACGCTTCAGTATACCAAGTATAGCATAGAATGCCAGAATTGTCAATAGAAAAAGTCGCAAAAAGTTGTGTTTTGTAGGAATATACTGTTTTTTTATACTGCGACAAGATGAATTACCCAGTTTCCTGCAAATCCCAGTGCAATGCCCCATAGAATCACCTTGTCAATGGTTGGTTTCCGAAAGAGTTTGCCGTCAAACAAAAAGTAGATGTACAGCAGCGGCATCGCCCAGAACATGAAATGATGCCGAAATGCCGCCGCAAAATCGAAGTGCAAAGCTGCAAGGATCGCGCGGGTCATACCGCAGCCGGGGCAAGGAATATGCAGAAAATACTGCCAGACGCAGGGTAGATCCACCCACCGCCATACAACCAGTACCAGCAAATATCCTGCCGTCAGCAGCAACTTTGTTTTTGGTTCCTTGATCTTGGGAATTCCTGCCATAGGGTTTAGCCGTCAATGGGCTGGATGTGCCAGCATTCTTCTGCGTACTGACGAATGGTGCGGTCGGAGCTGAACGGCCCTGCGGCGCAGGTGTTGCGCCATTGCTTTGCAGCAAATGTTTCTCGGTCAGCGTAGTCGTAGAGGGCACGCAGCTTCGTTTCCACATAAGAGGGCAGGTCGCCGAGGAGATAGTAGTGGTCTGGCTTATGCCAGCTTGCACCGTCGAGAAGCGCAAAATACAATTCACGGAATTCACCCGTACCGCCATCGGATACAGTACCGTCAATGAGGGTTCTTACTACACGGGCGATGCGTTCATCCTTGGCAAATACCGCACGGCTGCAATATTCGGGCATGATCTTTTCGATTTCTTCTACCGTTGCGCCGAAGATATAGTTGTTCTCCTTTCCGGCGGCGGCAACAATCTCGATGTTTGCACCGTCCAGTGTACCAAGTGTAACCGCACCGTTGAGCATCATCTTCATGTTGCCTGTGCCAGATGCCTCCGTACCGGCGGTAGAGATCTGCTCGGAGATATCGCAGGCGGTCACCAGTTTTTCGGCATAGGAAACATTATAGTTCGAAACAAATACCACCTTGATCAGGTCCTTGACGGCAGGGTCGTTGTCGATGCGTTTTGCAATCTCGTTGATATACTTGATGATCGCCTTTGCTCTGCGGTAACCGGGTGCCGATTTTGCACCGAACAGGAACGTCGTCGGCGGCAGATTGGTTATGCTGCCGTCCTTGATGCCAAAATAGATCCACAGAATCGAGAAGGCATTCAACAACTGACGCTTATACTCGTGCAGGCGCTTGATTTGCACATCGTAGCAGGTCGCGGGGTCAATGGTAATGCCCTCATGGGTCTGGATAAACTGCGCAAGCTGTTGTTTTTTGGTCTGCTTTACCCCGATGAATTTCTGCATGACTTCCTTGTTTTCCGCAAGATGGCTGAGTTTGGCAAGCTGGGAAAGGTCGGTGAGAAAGTCTCGGTTGCCGAGGTGTTCTGCCAGTAGATCACACAACTCGGGGTTGCATACACCAAGCCATCTGCGCTGGGTGATGCCGTTTGTTTTGTTCTGGAATTTTTCCGGTGCCAGTGCGTACCAATCGGCGAGTACGGTGGTTTTCAGCAGCTCTGTGTGGATTTCTGCCACACCGTTGACATATGCTCCCGCATACATTGCAAGATTTGCCATATGCACCTGATTGTTTTTCACAATGCGCATATTTTCAATGGCAGAAACGGGCAGCTCCTTGGCGTACAGTTCCTGCAAAGACGCCTCGGATATCTGCAGTACGATGGCATATACCTCAGGTATGAGTTCATCCATCAAATCACAGTCCCACTTTTCCAACGCTTCCTGCATAATGGTATGATTGGTATACGAGAAAATATGCTTTGCCATATCCAGCGCCTTGAAGAAATCATAGCCCTCCGTCATCAGCAGACGAATCAGTTCAGGAATGGCGATCACTGGGTGGGTATCGTTGAGTTGTACTGCAAGTTGTTCTGGCAGATTGTCCAGTGTACCGTACTGTGCCTTATGCTTTTTCAGCGCATCCGCCAGAGAAGCAGCGCAGAAGAAATACTGCTGCTTCAGGCGCAGCGCCTTGCCCTCTCTGGTGTCATCATTGGGATACAGACAACGGGAGAGATCCTCTGCCGCAACGGTTTCGGCGGCAGCTTGCAAATAGTGTTGATCGTTGAAGGTGTGAAAATCAAAGGCATTGACAGCCTCTGCTTGCCATAGGCGCAGGGTGCCGATATGTGGCTTGCAGCCCTTTTGCGGATACCCGAAAATAGGCATATCATAGGGTACTGCGCGTACGGTTTGATTGGCGTAGTGTACCGTCACCGTCTCGTCATCGCGTCTGATGCTCCAGCAATCGCCAAAGCGTGTCCAATCATCGGCAGATTCCATTTGTCTGCCATCTGCAAAAGACTGCTTAAACAGACCGTAGCGATAGCGGATGCCATAGCCGTCCAGTGGCAGTGCGCAGGTTGCAGCACTGTCCAGAAAACAAGCAGCCAGTCTGCCCAAACCGCCATTGCCCAGTGCTGCATCTTCGATATCTTCAAACACGGAAAGCGATACGCCCTCTTTTTCAAACTCGGCTGCGATTTCATTCAGAATGCCAAGGCAGTATAAATTGTTGTATACGGCTCTTCCCATTAAAAACTCCATGGAGAAGTAGCAGGCGCGGCGCGTGGCAATATGTGCATTGCGGCATTCCTGCCAACGGGGCAGCATCGCCTGCATGACCGCTTCACCCAGGGCATTGTGCAGCGTCTGGGCATCGGTTTGTGCAAGGGGAGTCTGCAGCTTATTCTTGCAGGAATCAAAAATACGTTTTGCAAGCGTTTCGTGATTAGCCATTGGTGGATTCTCCTTTGTCATGGTTTTCCGTCTGCAGGGAAATGGCAGGCGGTGCAGCAGCGGCAGTACATCTGCCGTAGGTTTCATTCAGCTTTCGGATCTTTTTGCAGAGCTTTTCGGTGTAGTCGCTCTCTTGGGTGCGATAGATCCAGTTGCCGCCCAGTGTGGAGGGCGTATTGATTCTTGCCGATGCCGGCGCATTCAGGAAATCCTGAATGGGTGCAATGGCAATTCTCGCAATGCTTGCCCATGCAGCGCGCAGCATGGCTTTTGGCAACTGCGATTCCTTTTTCACATTCAGATAGCGCATGGCGTATTCGTTGTATTCCGGCGCGTTTGCCTTTACCCATCCACGCAGTGTATGATTATCATGTGTGCCGGTATAGCATACGCAATTTGTTGTGCTAAATGCGTGCGGCAGATATGGGTTGTTTGCATCGCTGTCAAATCCAAACTGCAGGACTTTCATACCGGGGAAACCTGTGCGCTTCAGCAGACGAATGACTGCAGGTGTAATGTTGCCCAGATCTTCCGCAATTACATTTATCTCCCCGAATGTTTCCTTTGCAGCTTTCCAAAGCGCATAGCCCGGGCCTTTTTTCCATTTGCCATGTTCAGCGGTTTTGTCACCATAGGGAATGGCGTAGTAGCCTTCAAAGCCGCGGAAATGGTCAATGCGCACCACATCGTACATAGAAAGCGTAAATGCCAGACGGTCAAGCCACCAACTGTAATGATCGTTCTTCATACTTTCCCAGTCCCAGATTGGATTGCCCCATAGTTGACCTTTGAGGGCAAAGGGATCAGGGGGACAGCCTGCAACCACCCTGGGCGTCTTGTCCTTGTTCAACTGAAACAGCTTCGGCTCACTCCAGACCTCTACGCTGTCGTATGCTGCATAAATGGGGATATCCCCCACGATCTGTACGCCCTTGCTGTTGGCGTACTGTTTCAGCGCATACCATTGCGTAAAGAAGCAATACTGCACAAAGCGGAAAAACTCGATTTCATCGGCATAGGTTGATTTTGCCGCCGTCACTGCCTCTTTCTGATACATGGCAAGGGGTGTATCCCATTCATTCCACGCCTTGCCGTCGTTTACGGTTTTCAGTGCCATGAACAGCCCGTATCCGTCGAGCCAATGCTTGTGCTGCTTGCAGAATTTCTTGTAATCCGCGGATTGTTTCTTTGTAAATGCGGCATAAGCCGTCCGCAGAACAGGCATGACTTGTTCATACAGCAGCGCATAATCAATTGCATCGGGATCACTGTCCCACTGAACGCCGTCGTAGTCCGCAGGACAGAGCAGTCCCTGTTCCGACAGCAGATCAAAGTCAATGAGATAGGGGTTACCCGCAAACACAGAGCAGGATTGATAAGGAGAATCGCCGTAGCTTGTGGGCGAAAGCGGTAACACCTGCCAGTAGCGGCAGCCGCTTTCTGCGAGAAAATCTACAAATCGGTAGGCTGCCTTGCCCAACTTGCCGATACCGTGTCGGGATGGCAATGAAGATACGGGCAGTAGGATACCGCTTTCACGCATAAACAAAACCTCTTTTCTGCAAATCGCCAAATCACCGCAAAATGCAAAGGATAACTGCGGTGAATCATGATATACTATACACCAAAACCACACAAAAGATACGGAAGGGAGAATCAAGATTGAAGAACTTTACAGGCTATGGTGTCGCATTTTTATTCGGATTTTTCCTGTATGCAATGCTTGAGATTGCATTTCGTGGATATACCCACTGGACAATGTGCCTCACAGGCGGCATCGCACTCATGGTGCTGTATGATATGGAACTGCGGCTCAATGCGCATTATCTATGGCGTGCGTTTCTGGGGGCAGTATTCATTACCGCCTTTGAATTTGCCGTGGGCGTGGCAGATAATCTGCTGATGGGCTGGCGGGTATGGGATTATTCCGATCTGCCCATGAATATTCTTGGGCAGATCTGTTTGCCGTTTTCCGCGCTCTGGTTCGTATTGAGCCTGATTGCAGGTATCTTTTGCCGTAGAATATGGCAGTGTCTTGCTTATCGTTCTGAAGCCCAGAGTGAATGACCCATTGAGAGCAGGTATTCGCTCAATTCGCACGCCATTTCACACTGTTCCTGTCTGCGCGGATGCCCCGGTGTTGCAATGCCCGTTCGTGTGAAGCGGAATCGCTTGACTCTGGGGCTTTGCATCCGCTGGCAGACATCGTCTATCATGCCCTCCCAGAAGGGGTCGTGCTGCAAAACCGTCAGCAGAAGCACAAAGGTCGCGTCGGGGTATTTCTTCATCAGATCGTCAATGATGTTGCAGTAGGTTTCCAGCCACTGCTCCTTTTTGGCATCATCGGGAATACAGTTGTCCTGATTGCCCACATGATGATCGTTCTGACCGACGGCGAGGAGTACCACATCGGGCGTGTATCGCGAAAAATCCCACGCTGAGCAGCCGCAGAAGGGCAGATATCCCATTTTGTTGTAGGTGGTTTCCAGCCCAAAGTTGCCGTTATCGAAATAGCCGGTGTGGTCAAGCAACGCAATGCCGCCCTGTGCGTTGAGGTGTATTTGTGCGCCAACCAGTCTGGCAGTTTGCATGGCATAGCTGTACCATGCGTTATCCATGGTGGCATCATATACCGGCGGATCGCAGGCAGCCACATGGTCGTAAGCCTCTACCACCGAGCCGGCACTGACACTGTCGCCGTAGCATTCGATTCGGCGCTGCGGCAGGGGAGATGCATCAAACAGATTACCCGTATCCTCCAGTTGGATCTCTGTGAGTGTAAAGCAGTGTGTGGCATCCTGCCGCTTATAGATGATGCACTCATGGGTACCGTTGTGCTCTACGGGAATCTGTACCGTCTGCGGAATATCATTGCAGTCTGCCGAGAGCTTCAGCTTTCCCACAATGCCGTCAAGTACATAGCCGATGGCAGGTTCGCCATAACACCGGTGATCTTTTAGGGTGATTGCCAGATATTTTCCGCTGAAACGGAATCTGACGAGAGAGCCTGCCCAATGAAAGACCGGCGCATCCGGGTCATTGATGTCAATGCGCCCCATATACTGCAGCGCATGATGTGAGGGTGTAAAAATCTGCATGACAGTAACCTCCGTGATGTTTTTGTTTCTACCGGATTATACCATATTTTTTGTAAAATTGCAAGATGAAGATATTCGGCTACATCATCGTACGTCATCGGCAAAGAGGCCCTGATTGTGTGGAAACGATGAAAAAACATTGTTTTCCCTTGCCAAAACCTGCGGAATGTGTTACAATGTATGACAGTATCGTTGAAAGGAAAGAAACCCCATGCAGGAAAAAGATCAACAGTCTGCCGATGAACAGCTTGCATCGGTAGATGATGAAAACCTCTCTGCGTTTGAAAACGCACGCATGATGGAAGCCAGAGCCAGACGGGAGGCAGAACTTGCAGAGCGTGCCCGTCAGGCAGAGGAAAATGAGGCAGCCTACCAAGCGCGCGAAGAATATGCAAAGGAGCTTTATGATGAGCGGCTGGACTTGATGCGCTTAAAGCAGGGCGTAATCACCGAAAGCGATAAGGTTTTTCCGGCGCAGGCACCCCCGAAAGAATATACTGTTTTCGAGAAGATTGGCAACTGGCTCTATCATTCAAAATGGTGGCTGGGCATTGCGGTGTTCTGTGTGGCAGTGGGCGGATTCCTGGTTTATGACTATGTGACCAGAGTGGAGGCTGATGTGAATCTGCTGTTGATCTCTAATGATTATGAGATTTATGGCAAAAGCGCAGTCCTCTCCGATATGATGCAGCAGGATCTGGCGGATTACAATGGCGATGACCGCAGCGTGGCATCGGTGGTGTTTGTGCCCGTGTCCAAATCCACTATGGAAACCGGCAATTACTCTACTTCGTATAATACGCAGTTGCTTGTGCAGATGCAAAGCGATATGTGTATGCTTGTCATCGGTGATAACGAATCGGACAGCTACATTGAGGCTGAAAAGGTCTATGCTGAGATTGAGTCCCGTTACCCACAATACGACTTCATTGACAATGACCGCATCCTGTTAAAGGATACCTATTTTCAGGAATGGCTGGGCACGGAATCCGAACTGAGAGAAGGCGCGTATCTTGCATTGCGGTTGCCCACAGCCGGCATGAGCTCTCAGGAGGAGATGCAGAAGGCATACGATGAAGCGCTTCCCGTATTGGAATCGCTGATGGAGCAGCTGGCAACCAAGCCTGAAGGAACGGATACTACAAGCGGAGGTGAGTGAACATGGCGAATCCGCAGCAGGGCGAGAGTTACGGGATTTTGCCTCCCAAACAGCCCATGGTGGCAAAGGTGACCACCGGTACACAGCGTGCGGCGCGTCTGGCGGTGGTACTTTGCGTGCTGGTGGTTGCGGTGATCGTTTTTCTGGCGGTGCGCGACCGTTATCAAAAGCCGATTAAACTGTATTATAAGGCACTGGAAGCACAAAATGCCGATAAAATGTGCATGGCGTTCCCTGCGTGGCTGGTGGATGCCGATGTTTCGGAGGATTCCATGACCATTCATACCATGTGCGCGTCCATGATCTCCACCGTGCGTGCCAATTTTGGTGATGGCTGCAATGTAGACATGGATTATGCTGGCAAAACTGCCATTGAGGAATCCTATTTGGCGAAGTTGGAGGAGGGCATCTGTAAGCAGTATCAGGTAGAAGTGGATATCTCCGAGGGCTGGCAGGTCAAGCTGGATGTGGTGTATTCCTATGTGAACCCGATGAATGGGGCGGGCGGGGAAAACGCCATCAGCATGACAGAATACGCGCGTGTGTATAAAATCGACGGCAAATGGTACTTGCTGGATGTCCCCGGCAGTCAGTCATAAATATATCGTGATCGCTCCGCTTTTGCGGGGCGATTTCAGTTTGCTTTCGGCTCTTGTTCACATAATCTTCATAATATCGGGGGTACAATGAAGCCGTACAATGAATACTACCACAGGAAAGAAGGATGATATATGAAGCCGTTTTTTCGTGCAGGTGCAACGACGATTGCCCTGACTGTTTCATTACTGCTGCTGACA
>JAEDLR010000027.1 GCA_016295145.1 Oscillospiraceae bacterium | reverse complement strand
CAATGTCGCTTCTCTGTCGGGCACCACAAATACCGAAAGCACCGCAGTCGCGGCATAGGTCAGTGCCGCCCACCCCGTGCTGACCTCCTGCACCAGAATCACCAACAGAACGCCGGCAACCATCGGGGCTGCAATATACAGAATGGGGAACACCCCTGCCATCACCATCGTCATCAGGCAGAGTGCCGCCACAATGCCGCCCAGTGCCACACGGTAGCTGATATGCGGCTTATTCTTCGGTTCCTGCCCGCTCATTTGCCCGATGTACCAATGGCGAACACTTCAAATGCTTTTTCCGTCTGGTCATCCAGCAAACGGATCTCGACCTCCAGCTTCTGCCTGGTCTCGCCCTCGTAAACCAGATCTACCGCAGGGCCGCCCCATGCATTGGTGCCATAGCCGTTGACGATGGCTTCCAGTGCACCGTTGACATACACGCCGATCATGCCGTAATTGTTGCTTGCAGCCTTCTTATACACGATAAACAGATCTTTTGCTTCCACCTCAAACCACAGCGATTCGTTTTCTCTGCCCGGCACATAGGTAAATCCGCCGGGAAAATGGTTATTGGAGCTTCGCATATCCCACGCTCCCTCACGGAACCGCAAACTCGTCGCATCCCACAGTGCCGTATCCAGATACAGCACAGGGTGCAGTGTTTCTTCGGGCACGGCATACGCCTCAGATTTTTTCACAGCGGCTGCCTTTTCAAAATAGCGGTCAATAAACTCTGCCACCAAAGCATGACCTGCCTGATTGGGATGCACATCATCATCGGAATAATCATCCCACACCATACGACCGGCTTCCATTTCGGGCACAATGGCATCGCGCACACTAATCATGCCAAGGTCGTAATGCTCGCCGATCTTCTGCTGATTGTCCTGACAGGTATGCCCTGTTTCCATATAGGTGAACAGTAAAATCACAGCCGGCTGATTCTCCTGCTCCACGCAGGTTCTGACAAGGCTCTCGTATGCCGTCTGATACTCGTATTCGCCGCCATCGTTGACAGCAAACTCGATAAAGATCACATCAGGATCTGTAGAAAGCAATTCCTTGGGAGCACGCAAGTTGCCCAGAATAGACGGCGTGCCCGAGAGACCGTTATTCTGGCAGTTGACAGTGCCGCCCTGCATATAATCGGTTTGAAAATTCTGTGCAGAAAGCGATACATAGCACAGCGGCGACTGTGCCCCCACCGAATAGCCCTCTGTAATAGAGCCGCCGATGTACGCCATGGTGATATTCTCGCCCTTTGCGGCGCGGTCAAACACCTTGGCAATGCGCTCGGTATTGCCCACGCTGACCACGGAACGGTCTACCATTGCATTGTGGAACTCTTCAGGGGTTTCGGGTGCTTTGCTGCTTTCTTCACATCCACACAGCAGGGGCATGGCAGTCAATGCCGCCATTGCCGCCGCTGCAAATCGTTTTGCGGCACAAAAACGAGTTTTCATATCTATATTCCTTCTTTGCACGGAAATGGGATACTATCCTTTTTATTATACCATATTTTCACCATCTGTCAAGGGATTTTTCCGGGAATCATGCGAATAAAACGCGCCGCTGTCCGTGTTGGTTCAGCGGCGATGCATATGTATCATTTCCCGTGCAGCATCAGGCGGCGGAAGTTCTCGCAGGGGCAGAATCCTGCCTGCGCGTAAAACGGCACACCCATATCCGATGCTGTGACATAGATCTCGCCGCAACCGCGCTTTTTCGCACGGTCGATCAGCTTGTGCAGAATACTGTTCGCGATCCCTGCACGGCGGAAGTCCGGCTCGGTATACATAGCGAATACCACACCGATCATGCCCGTTGGATTGGCATAATACGGTGCTTTTCTGGTGTAGCTGATGCCGCCGTTGGCGACAATCCGCCCGTTGCATTCCGCAACCAGCATCGTCTGCGCAGCGGTCGTCAGCACTTCGCGGTAATAAGCATACAGCGGCCCGGTAAGGTCACAGGTGGCTTTCGCCCCTTCGGCGGCAAGCTGCTTGATACGCAGTTGCACCAGAGATTCCAGATCCGATGCCACTGCCTGACGAATCGTCCACTCCATAGGCTCCTCCTTTGTGATAAAAACGGTTATGGTTGCTTAAAATCGGGCAATGCCGTGCGGAAAGCCGTAGGCAACGCGGTATCCTCTGCAAGTGCCTGCAGGCTGACCCATGTAAAGGCACCACATTTGCTGCCGCACAGCAGATACACCGCAGTCATGTGCCACTCAATATGTGTAAAGATATGTGTGCATTTGCGCAAAGATACCGCTTCATAAGGCTTACAGCCCCATTTCCCTGCAACATCCAACGCCTGCTGTATGGTGGAGTGTCCATCGGTGTGGGGCAGTTCCCACAAACCTGCCAGCAGACCCTTTTCCGGTCGTTTGCGCAAGGCGATATCATCTCCGCAGCGCAGCACAAACATGGTGTATTCCTCGATTTTACGGGGCTTTTTCTGTTTGCGGACGGGGTATTCCATTGCCGTTTTCTCGCAATGGCCTTTGCAGATGGCACAGCATGGGCAGAGGTCGCATTTCGGCTCGCCGTTGGGCACACAGACCGTGGCACCCAGTTCCATCAAGGATTGGGTTAGCCCACAGCGGTTTTCCGTCTGCTGATACACCAGCCGCAGTGCATCACGGATATCATGCTTCACCGGCGCATCATCCACGCAACGGCTGTCGGCACAAAGCCTTGCCATCACGCGCAGAACATTGCCGTCTACGGCAGGTTCGGGCAGCCCAAAACAGATGGAGCCCACAGCACCGGCGGTGTATTCCCCCACGCCGGGCAGCGAAAGCAGCCCCTCGTAAGTTTCGGGAAAGTTCCCGTGGTATTGCTCTGTAATGATCTGTGCCGCCTTTTTCAGATTTCTGGCGCGGCTGTAATACCCCAACCCCTCCCAGAGCTTCATTAGTTGCCCATCATCGCATTGCGCAAGGGATTCCACAGTAGGCAGCTGTTCCAGAAAGCGGTGATAATATGGCTTTACCGCCTCCACGCGAGTTTGTTGCAGCATAATTTCCGAAAGCCACACATGATACGGCTCGCGGTCTTTGCGCCACGGCAGATCTCTGGCATTTGCCATATACCACGGCAGCAGCAAATCGGGAAGTTGCTTGATATGATTCATGATTCAGCGTTTTTCGTAGGCATAACCGAAATGAATCGGCGGAGCAGTCACGGAAAGGTACACAAATTCCTCCTCGCCTTCATTGCGCAGACCATGCACTTCTGTATCGGCAAAGTGCACTACATCCCCTGCGGCAAACGGCTTTTCCGCATCCTCTGCCAGCAGCAATGTGCCTTTGCCCTTCAGAGCATACCAGATCTGCTCCGAAGCATCATGGGTATGCCTTGGCTGACTTGCACCGATCTCCAGATGCACTTCGGTAATCGTCACGCGCTTGCTTTCCGAGCAATCGGGATTCAGTAGCTGACGGGAAACCACACCGGGATTCGCAAGCACCCTGATGGTATCCTTTGCAATAAACTCCATAGCAGACTCCTTTCGGGGGGAGGGTACAAATCAGATATTGTACAGAATTTCGGAATAGGAGGGGAACGGCCAGCGATCCGACGGCACCAGAGATTCCAGTGCATCGGCAGGTGTGCGCAGGCGCTCCATGGCAGGAACAATATTCTTACGGATATAGTATGCGGTATCCAGTGCATCGCCGCAACGTGCCACATCGCTGAGCTTTTCGGAAAGCTCATTGGCAGCCGCATAAATGCAGGCAGTCAGGTCGCTGATCTCTGCGGCAATGGCTTCTTCCACGGTTGCATCCAGGTTGACAATGCGCTTTGCGGTAATCGCATCGCAGACTTCCTTGGCGTAGGAGATCGCGGTGGGCAGAATCATCTTGCGTGCCATATCCAGCATGGTTTTTGCCTCGATGCCCACAGTCTTGCTGTAATTTTCAAGCAATACATCACGGCGGGAACAGATCTCTGCGCGGTTCAACACGCCGTATCGTTCAAAGATGGCAACAAATTCATCACGGGTATACTGCTCCAACGCTTCTACGGTAGAAGGGTAATTGGGCAGATCGCGGCGCTTGCATTCCGCAAACCACGCATCGCCATAGCCGTTGCCGTTGAAGATGATATCCTTATTTTCGCGGATTGTGCGCACCAGCAGTGCTTTCAGCGCGGCATCAAAGTCCGCAGCCTGTTCCAGTTCGGTAGCAAACTGATCCATCTCCCATGCAAAAATGGTGTTGAGAATAAAGTTGCAGCAGGAGATGGAATCTGCGGCGCCCAGCATACGGAACTCAAACTTATTCCCTGTAAAAGCAATGGGAGAAGTGCGGTTGCGGTCGGTACTATCCTTGCGGAACTGCGGCATAGCATCCACGCCAAGGTTGAATTTTTCTGTGCCGCAGCCATCCAGAGGTTTGCCCTGTTCGATGGCATCCAGCACGCGCTGAAGATCATCACCAATGAACACGGAAATCACCGTAGGCGGAGCCTCACTGCCGCCCAGACGGTTATCGTTGCCTGCCGATGCAGAAGCCAGACGCAACAGCGGTGCATACTCTTTGACGCCCTTGAGGAACGCACACAGCACCAATAAAAACTGGAGGTTATCCTGAGGCGTATCGCCGGGATCCAGCAAATTCTGTCCGTCATCGGTGGTCAGCGACCAGTTATTATGCTTGCCCGAACCGCTGACGCCTGCAAAGGGTTTTTCGTGCAGCAGACAAACCAGACCATGCTTCAGTGCGGTTTTCTTCATCAGTTCCATGGTGAGCTGATTGTGGTCGGCTGCGATATTGGCAGTGGTATACACAGGTGCAAGCTCGTGCTGCGCAGGGGCGACCTCGTTATGCTCGGTTTTTGCATAGATGCCAAGCTTCCACAGTTCTTCATCCAGTTCGCGCATAAAATCGGAGACCCGCTGTGTCAGATTGCCGAAATAATGATCGTCCATCTCCTCGCCACGGGGCGGCTTTGCGCCAAACAGCGTGCGACCCGTCAGAATCAGATCTTCGCGGCGGTCATAGGCTGCCTTGTCGATGAGAAAATACTCCTGCTCAGGGCCAACGGTGGTCACGACTCTCTGCACAGTGGTATTGCCAAACAGACGCAGCATACGCACGGTCTGCCGGCTGACAACTTCCATAGAGCGCAACAGCGGCGTCTTTTTATCCAGCACCTCGCCTGTATACGAGCAAAATGCCGTGGGAATACACAGGGTGCGGTCTTTGATAAACGCATCAGAGGTAGGATCCCATGCGGTATAGCCTCTTGCCTCGAAGGTAGCGCGCAGACCGCCCGATGGGAATGAGGAAGCATCCGGTTCACCTTTAATCAGTTCCTTACCGGAAAACTCAAGGATCACCCCCTCGCCTGCCGGCGAAAGAAATGCATCGTGCTTTTCGGCAGTCACGCCCGTCATTGGCTGGAACCAGTGGGTATAGTGGGTGCAGCCTTTGCTGACTGCCCAGTCTTTCATGGCAGTCGCCACCACATCAGCGGTATCGGTGGGCAACGCGGTACCCATGCGCTTGGTACGCATGACCGCTTCAAATACCTTACGGGGCAGATAGCTCCGCATCACGCTTTCATTGAACACATTACAGCCGAAATATTCATCCGGCGTAGCAGAGGGCTTTCGATCGCAGGTCTGCATAAGATTTCTCCTTTTGATTTTGATTTTCGCATCCTCTTTCAAGGGCTTCTCAACATAACATTATAGCAGATTTCACAACATATTGCAAGAACTTTTCACGGGCCTGTGCGCGGTATGACGGGGTTTTCTGCAAAAATGACAAAAAACTGCCCTGCAGCGGGGTGAAAGTGACATCTCGCCCAAAACAATCCGGCATACGCCGAAGGGGTGCCCTTTCTTGCAGGACACCCCCTTCTTTTGATTTGATACATACACGGATTTTGCAGCGCATCGCCCTTGCACGGAGCCTTTTGCTGTATCCGGCAAAGCCGCCGCTAAATAAAACTGGTACCGGAACCTGAACTCATGCCGATCACAACAGGGATGATGAGCACAGCCAACGCAAGCACCACGCCGATGGCATACAGCAGCAGATAGCAGCGCGAAAGATTCTTGAGATGTACATTGGTATTGCTGCCAAAGGCATTGATGAGCATAATAATAAAGCCCACAATAGGAATCTGATACAGAATATAGTATCCCACATAGCCCCATGGCGTAATGGGCTTATATTCAACAGGCACCTGTGTGGGCACGATGTAGTTCCCGCAATTGGTGCAAAAGTTGGTACCGTCGTGCATAAAGCCACCGCATTTCGGACAATTCATAAATCTCTCCTCCTTACATCCCGCTGCTGAATGCTGCAAGACCGCCGGCAAACAATACGATCGCCAGTACAAAATACAAAGCGGCGATGATGGCAGAAGCGATCCAGATAATACCGTAGGAACGCGCATAGTTGCGCACATTGATGTTCTTTGTGCCGCCGAAGGAATAAATCAGGATAAAGATAATGCTGATGACCGGAATACAGAACAACAGCGTATAGCCGAGATAGCCCCACGGAGAGATGGGCTTGTGGTCTGCAGGCACCTGCAAAATCGGGTATGGATATTGCACCGGTGCAGGATTTGCGCCATACATGGGTACCGAGGGATTCAACGGATCGGCAGCCGGATTTTGTCCTAAAGACTGCCCGCAATGGGTGCAAAAGGGAAAGTTTCCCTCCTGCGGTGTGCCGCAATGTGAACAATTCATTGTAATTCCTCCAAATGTCAGAATAAGAAAGTCTGCAATGCTATCATACCATAATCCGACAAATTTCGCAAGCCACAGGAAATCCAAATCGGTGTGATTTCAGCATATTTTCTTCATTTCTTTCTCAAATGCTCCGGATTCCTCGTTTTTTCAGTGACGGTGGTGATGATGTCCATGGTTATGCGGATGTTCTTCATCGTGCAGGACGCAATGCTGCTGTGCACATTGCTCATCGGGGGATTCCAGTTCCATGGTAATGTGCGAAATATGCAGCGCCTCCATGCTGTGCCGTACCGCTTCTTTCAACGAGGCATCCGGCTCTGCTGCCACAATATGCATTGTCGCGAAATGATGGCTGCCGTCCGTGCTCCAAACGTGAACATGATGCACGCCTGAAACGCCCTTCACGGCAAGGGCTGCCTCACAGATTTGCGCAACCGACACGTCCTCGGGTACCGCCTCCAGAAACAGATACATCGACTCTTTCAGATGCCCGACCGCTTGGCACAGAATGAAAATTGCCACGCCGATGGAAAGCAAGGGATCAATCATCGTCCAGTTCGTCAGAAGCATCACAGCCGCACCCACAAGCACAACTGCCCAACCGATGACATCTTCCAGCATATGCAGGTTCACCGCTTTCTGATTTAGCGAATCCCCTTCACGGGTCACCAGGGCAGCCATCAGATTCACACTCAGGCCAATGACGGCAAGCAGCAGCATACCGCCGCTATGCACGACCTGCGGCGCAAAGAGTCTTTGCACTGCCTGCACCAGTACCAGTATCGAGCCGAGCATCAGCACCAATGTGGTAATCACACTGCCGATGACAGAATATCTGCCATAGCCGAACGTATATGTTGCATCGGGCTGCCTCTTGCTTTTCCTCTCCAGAAAATACGAAATGGCAATGCTCACCGTATCCCCGAAATCATGCACTGCATCGGAGACAATGGCTACACTGCCCGTCAAAGTGCCGCCGATCAACTCCAGCAGAGAAAACGTAAAATTCAGCAAAAACGCGATCAGAATATTCCTGTCCGATTTCATTGTTGCTCCTCCTTATGGTGCTTGATGTGCATCAGGCTCAGTTCAAATATCGCGGAAACATGATGGTCATCCAGTTGATAGTACACTTCTTTGCCGATTTTCTCACACCGCACCATATTACATTCCCGCATTTTGCTCAGCTGATGGGATATTGCGGATTTGGTCATGGAGAGCACATTGGCAAGGTCACAGACGCACATCGGGCTTTCCGACAGCGCAAACAGAATCTTGCAGCGGGTGCTGTCGCCGATCATTTTATAGAATTTTGCAAGCTGTTCCAGCACTGCGCTTTCCGGCATGGCGGCAATGGCTTTTGCCACCTGTTCTTCATGAATGCAATTGCAATCACATACAAATTCATTTTTGCTCACAGTATATGCTCCTTTTCGGTTGAATGTCTGCTCAACTGTATATATTATAGTTGAACACACGCTCAACTGTCAAGTGCTTTCTCAAGAATTTACAATTTATTCACAAACAAAAATCACTCCGCAAGGAAAATAAAATCCTTGCGGAGTGATACGGGATACAGTTTGATTTCCCACTGCATCAGCCAAGCACAGCCAGCAGCACACCTGCGGCAACGGCAGAGCCGATCACGCCTGCGACATTGGGGCCCATCGCGTGCATGAGCAGGAAGTTGGTAGGATCGGTTTCAGCACCGACCTTCTGGGAGATACGGGCAGCCATCGGCACAGCGGAAACACCTGCGGAGCCGATCAGCGGATTGACCTTGCCCTTGGTAATCACATACATCAGCTTGCCAAGCAGCAGACCGCAGATCGTACCCAGAGAGAACGCTGCAACGCCCAGTGCCATCACGCCCAGGAAGCTCCAGTTTATGATCTTGTCTGCCTGGGTGGTTGCGCCAACGGAGATGCCCAGAAAAATGGTAACAATGTTCATCAGTGCGTTCTGTGCGGTATCTACCAGACGGGCAGCCACACCGCTCTCTTTCAGCAGATTACCAAACATCAGCATACCCACCAGCGGTGCCGCGGAAGGAACCAGCAGTGCAATAATCAGGGTAACAGCAATCGGGAAGATGATTCGCTCCGTCTTGGAAACAGCGCGCAGTTGCTGCATTTTGACAGAACGCTCTTTTTCTGTGGTCAGCAAGCGCATCCAGAACGGCTGTATCACGGGCACCAACGCCATGTATGTATACGCGGCAAGGGCGATATTACCCGTGCTGACCGCTCCGCCCCCTGAGAGAAGCTGACTGGAAACGTAAATGGCAGTAGGGCCATCGGCACCGCCGATAATCGCAATGGAAGCAGCCTCCAGTGCATTAAAACCGATGAGACCGGCACACACGAAGGTGAAGAAGATACCGCCCTGTGCGGCAGCACCCAACAAGAAGCTCTTGGGATTGGCGATCAACGGAGAGAAATCCGTCATACAACCGATGCCAAGGAAGATCAACGGCGGGAATATCTGCAATTTTACGCCCATATACAAAATATCCAACAGACCGCCTTCATGCAGGATATTGCCAAAGTCGATCTCGCCTACCCACAGTTCAGGGTGATACATTTCGGCATAGGGCAGATTTGTCAACAGCATTCCGAAGGAAATGGGCAGCAGCAGCAGCGGCTCAAAGCCCTTGGCAATGGCAAGATACATACAAAGCAGCGCCACGCCAATCATCACCAGATTCTTCCAGCCGCCGTCCAGGAAGTGCATCGACAGTACGCTCAGGCCGCTGTCGAGCCATAGACCCTTCAGGGTCTCTACCAGAATATTGAAAATTTCAGCCATTTTTGTCTACCTCCGCTTATTGAATGGAAAACGGTGCGGTCACATCCGACATACCTGCCTGCGCCCACGCGGAACGGCCACTGCCTGCACGACGAACGGGCTTCACAGAACGGACAGCATAATTCTTGCCGTCAACCGCACTCATTGCAGCGATCACAGCGGCAATGACGGCTGCAATTTCGTCCTCATCCTCCACAGGGGCTGATGGGGCAGCCTTGGGTACGGTTGCCTTTGCCGCGGGCTTGGGGGCAGGGGCAGAGGCAGCAGGTTTTGCTTCGCTCTTTTTGGCAGATTTCCCTCTGTTGCCGATGGCAACAAAGATCTTGCCGGAGAGCAGCAGGTAGACAATGAGGATCAACAGCCCCAGAAAAACCACAGCCAGACCGGTAAGGGTCATTGCGGCAATGAAACTGGGGGTCATCTCCGGTACGCTGTCACTGACGGCAATTGCTATTGGAAGTATATTCAACATAAGGTTTCCTCCCTTTCAAGAAATCGCATACACATTTAGTATACTACATTTTCAAGAAAAAGGCAAGGGCTTTTTGCAAGAAAAAGCGATTTTTTGGATTTTTTCTTGATGACAGTATCCCGGCAGGGCACATCTGCGCTGCTTTGTCATCTTTCCTGTTTGCATTGCTGTGATGGTTCACCATCCTGTTTGCCGAAAAACACGGTGTAGATCACAGCCGTCAGCGGTACACCAAACAGCAGACCTGCAATGCCCCAAAGTCCGCCGCCAATTACAATTGCCGAAAGCACCCACGCAGGGGGCAGTCCCACCGAATGTCCGACGATTCTCGGGTAGATGAGATTGCTTTCCAGTTGCTGCAGCACAATAACAAACAGCAAAAACCACAAAGCAGTGTCGGGCTTTACCATCAACAGAATTGCCACACAGGGTATGGTGCCCACTACCGGCCCCACATAGGGCACAATGTTTGTCAGCCCAATGATCACACTAATCAGCACGGGATACGGAAACGCAAACAGCAGCATTCCCACATAGCAAAGGCTGCCCAGAATGACCGCCTCGGTTAACTGTGAGCTGAAAAAGCGTGCAAAGGTCATGCAGATCATACGGGTGCTGCTTGCAAGCCACTGCTGACGCTCTTTGCCGACTACACGGCGTACGATATCTGCTGCCTGTGATTTCAGCCGCTGACCATCTGCCAACAAATACACCGAAAACACTGCCCCGATGCCCACATCTGCCACACAGCCCAGAAAATCTGCGGTATAATCATAGGTCTTGGCAAGCACCGTGGGCAGATACTCTTTTGCCATCTCCATGAGCTTACCGGCCTGCTCTCCCGAAAGCCACTCCAGCAGGAATGGAGGACTGTTCGCCGCCAGCCACTGCCGCAGATTTTCACCGTAAAATGCCGAATGCTCTGTCAGAAGGCTTACGGATTGGGTTAGCTGCGGCAAAATCACGCAAACAATGCCTGCCAGAATCAGCAGGGTCAGAAATACAGTGATGAGCAGTGCCAGTACATGACATTGCCGCGGGGACAACGGACAGTGCCTGTGCTTGCGCAACCGCAGCAGGTCGGTTTCGATGCGGCGGAAAGGACGGTTCAGCACCGATGCAAACAGCACGCCCAACAGCAACGGGCGCACGGTTTTCAGCAGATAGCGCAGCATGGCAAAAAAACCCTCGTACCGCAGGATCACAAATGCCAGCAGCAGCAATATCCCGCCGCCTACTATTATAATATGCAACAGCCGTTCCCGATACAGCGGCGTTTTGTCCGGTTGTTCCATTTGCACCCAGCCTTTCGGAGAATATGTACTTCCTTTTATATGGTCAGCGTCAGTTGATTGATAAACAATGCCAGATGATCCCATGTTGCACGGTCAAGCACGCCGTTTTCGGGCAACGCTGCCAACCCCTGCAAACGCTTCACCGCATTCGAGGTGTGCATATCATAGCTGCCTGAAATAGGGATCACCGGCAGATTATGATAGCGTCTTGCCAATGTATTCAGCAACACCTGCACAAGATACACCAGTTCCCCCGTATCGCCCTGCTGCATCAAAAATCCGCCGTGGGGAAAAACCGCCAGCGGTATGGCTCGATCGGTCAGCAGACGATAGGTCATCACAATGGAATTCCATGTTGCTTCGTTGATCTCCCCTGTTACCGGCAGACCGTATGCCTGCTGGTATGCCCGTACCGCCAGTGCGGTTTCCGCAGAGTATTCACTGCTGGGCGTTACAATCGGTATGCGCAGATCGCGGATGGCGATATGATACAGATAATTGAGGATCTCCCGCATATGTGCATTGCGGTCGGCTTCGGTATATGCCATAATGAAGCTCCTTTCGGCTCAGTTGGTTGCAGTAATGGTATATCCGGGGGATTGATACGGCCGTTTATTGGCGCCGCAGCGGCGCTCTGCATAGGCACCGGAGATGGCATCCCATGTAACGGCACCTACATTGCCATTGGGTGTCAGACCGTATAAACGCTGAAATGCCTGCACTGCCGAACGGGTCAGCGGTCCGAAATAGCCCGTATCCGATACGGCAGGGATATTGGGATCAAACTGTGAGAGGTAGGTCAGATACTGTTGCAAGGTGCGCACCGCAGGCGATGTGACGCCCTCCCGCAGCACAATATTCGGGTAAAGCTGCACACAAGCATCCGTAGGCTGTGATTCCAGAATACCCAGATAGGCAGCATACAGATCATTCCATGTCTGTCGGTCGGTCACGCCCGTCTGGGGCAGACCAAAGGTCTGCTGAAAACTGCGCACCGATGCCACGGTGGCGTCATCATAAGTGCCTGTAATGGTAATCGGCAGCACTGAGGCATAGTATGCCCCGACCACCGCCAGATAATACTGCATGGAACGCACCGCGGCACCGGTATCGCCCTGCTGCAAAACTTCGGGGAAACTGCGTTCCAGATCCTGTTGGCGCAGCCCTTCGGAATTCAGCTCAGCCAGACGCTTGACGCTGGTATAAATGTAAGAGATCTCATACCATGTGGATTCATTCACCTCACCGGTAGCAGGCAGATCAAATATCTCCTGAAATGCCCGTACTGCCTCCGCAGTTTTCTCGTCATAGATGCCGTCAACATTCTCGATCTTTGGAATGGCAGGAAAATTGTTCGAAATGCGGTTAAGCTGTGTCTGTATGGTCTGGGCATCCGGGCTCACATCCCCGATCTTCAGCACTCTGCCGGGATAAGTCGGGGTTGCACTGCGAATATCATCTGTACGGATCAACTCAATGTCATCGCCATAGTAGTACTGCAATATCTCCAGCGGCGTCATCCCCTGCTCGGCAAGGGCAACTGTCCCCCATTGTGAAAGTCCGCTGCAAGTGCTCGTAGTACCGTTGCAAAATGCCGTAAACATCGGCTCTACCGTACCGATACGCCGCACATAGACAGGAAACAGTTCATCCACCAACTGACCGATATTGTCAAAGATCTCGCGGCCGTATACAAATGCCTGATCGTACTGGGTACTGTTTGTGATATCGAAATCATAGCCCCGGGCACGGTACCACTCGGTATAAATGCGGTTGAGCACAAAGCTTACAATGACATGGATATTGGCGCGCAAGGCATTTTCCGGCCACGTGGGATACAATTCACTGGATGCTACATTTTTGACATATTCCACAAAGGGCACAGTTACATTTTCGGCGGATGCATCGGGGGCACCGAGATGTACCGTCACAGTCTGCGGAATGAACGGCTCACCACTGAGCATGGGCTTCACCCCCTGTTGTATAGTCCTTCATATAATTGTAAAACAACAGGTCACCGCCGTTGCGAGGCTGCACACCTGCGGGCAGCGGGATCAGATCAAAGTTTTGCAGCGAAAGAATATTCGGAAAGACAGGCATTGCCATGGCAGATTCACGGTAATATCCCGGCGCATATACATGAATGTTGTAATCATAGTATTGCGGTGCCTGCTGATTCGCCGAGGGCGGCGGCGATGGCAGTTTGATGACACCCGTTTCACCACTGTTGTCGGTTCGCTGCAACGCATAGATATGTTCTTTGCCGCCCATCTCGCGGACTACACTGACAATTGCACCTTCAACAGGTCTGGCACCTTTTGCCGTAGATACCTTGACCTTGACGCTGCCGTAGTATTCCTCTGTGGGCGGTGGCGCAGGCGGATACTCTTGCGGCAGATCCATGGGTGGGGCAGACGGGGCAGTATCATCCTCTGAAAGCGGCTGCACAGGCAACGGCATGGGAGAAGGCATCTGCGGGGACGGTGAGGGCATCTGCTGTGGTGATGTCATTGGCTGCGGCACAGGCTTTGGCTGCGGCGTCATGGGTTGATTGGCATACAAACGGAACATTTCCTCCCGATAGCGGCGGGCGGTATCCTCAAATTCCTGTTGATTCATCGAGGTTCTCCTTTCGATTTGGCAGAAGCTTGCTTGTAGCCTACTGTATGCGGCAACCAAAGGGTTTATGTCTGAAGCAAACACAACGCCTTGGTATCGGTGCAGAACACCATGGGGCGTTTTTAGTACACGGCGTACAAATTTCAAATTTTGTGTTGACAGTATTTGTCGCTTATGGTATAATTGCAATATCGAAACAAGCAATATAACTTTGCCAAAAGAACATAAGGCGGTGATACAAGCAATGATCGAAAAACTCTTTGTTGCAAAATCGGGAACGGAATCGTGGCAATGGCTGCCGCTGTGGATGCATCTGGAGGACACAGTGGGCGTCATGGACTATCTGCTGCAGCACTATGTGTCAGCTTCGCTGTGTGATGCCTGCGAACTTTCCCCCACGGAGCTCCATTCGGCTGCGAAATTCCTTGCGTATACCCATGATATCGGCAAGGCGACCGTTGCCTTCCAGTGCAAGATCGCGCACAATGTGGGTACAAGGGTACACTATCTGGAGCAAAGCGGGCTGAAAATGCCGGATATGCTGCCAAAACCGGACTATACGCCCCACGCAATTGCAGGAGAGGAAATTCTGCTGCATTTTGGCTGTGACGCATCCCTTGCCTGTATCATCGGTGCCCATCACGGCAAACCAACGGAAAAAGCGGATATCCGGAAGCAGAAGCTATGCAAGCCCAAACGGGATATCGTGGGATACGAAAACTACTTCGGAACAGACAACCGGAATCGGGAAATTCTGGAAGCGGCATGGCAGAAAATAATCGACAAGGCTCTGCAAAAAGCCCACTGCACATCTGTTGCAAATCTGCCGCAGGTCACCATGCCGGCACAGATGCTGCTCAGCGGCTTGTTGATTATGGCAGACTGGATTGCCAGTGATGCACGCTATTTTCCGCTGCTGGATACTGACACCGATGAACCCGAGTTTTTCCCGTACCCCCAACGGGTGGATAACGCATGGGAAGCCATCCGGTTTACCGATATGTGGGATTCCCAGACCCAGGGATGCAGTGATACGGAATTTGAAAACACCTTTGGTTTTCAGCCCAATGAGATTCAACAAACCGTTCTGGAATACGCGGCAAAAGCATCACAGCCGGGTTTGTGGATTCTGGAAGCACCAATGGGCTGCGGCAAAACAGAGGTTGCATTATCTACGGCAAAGCTGCTTGCTGCCAGACTGCATAAAAACGGACTGTTTTTCGGGCTGCCGACCCAAGCCACCGCAAACGGCATCTTCCCCAGAATACAACACTGGGCAGAAAAGGAATCCGAAGAAATCTACCATTCCATTCAGCTCAAACACGGCAGTGCGGCATTCAATGATGCCTTTCAGAATGTGCAGCGCGGTATTCCCGATGAGGACAGCGGCAGCGGTGTAGTAGTGCATTCATGGTTCAATGACAGCAAGAAAAGCTGTCTTGCCGATTTTGTGGTTGCAACTGTAGACCAGATGCTGATGATGGCACTGAAGCGGCGCCATGTGATGCTGCTGCATCTGGGACTTGCCGAAAAGATTGTCATCATTGACGAGGTACACGCCTATGACGCATACATGAATCAGTATCTGGAGCGTGCGCTGCAATGGCTGGGGGCGTATCATACCCCTGTGATCTTGCTTTCCGCAACCTTGCCTGCAAAACGAAGAATGGCACTGGCACGCGCATATCTGCAACTGAAAGAATCCGACCCACAGTTTGAGGAAAACCAAGCCTATCCCCTGCTGACATGGACAGAGGGACAAACCATTCGGCAAACTGCATTGGAATACACCAAACCAAGCAAGAAAATCACGGTGCAGCAATGCCGTACCGATGATGTGCAGTCATTGGTCGCGGAAACGGTCGCGGCGGGCGGCTGCGTGGGCATCATCATGAACACGGTCAAGCGGGCGCAACAAATGGCAGATGCCGTGCGCAGCAATATCACTGCCAACGTACTGCTGTATCATGCACAATATATTATGCCCGACAGAGCAAAAAAAGAAAACCTGCTGCTGCATCGCGTGGGAAAGGATAGCACCTCGGAGGAACGAAGCGGATTTGTGGTAGTCGGCACGCAGGTCCTGGAGCAATCGCTGGATATTGACTTTGATCTGCTGATTACCGATATCTGCCCCATGGATTTGCTGTTGCAGCGCATGGGCAGACTGCACAGACATGACGACAGAGCAGAACGCCCCACGGTATGTGCAGTGCCGCGATGTTGTGTCCTCACCGATGAATGCGAAGCCGAACGCTCCGCTTCCAAGGCGATTTACAGTGGGTGGCTGCTTGACACAACACTGTCACATCTGCCCCAGACCGTTGCTATGCCGCAGGATATTTCTCCCTTGGTACAGACGGTCTACAGCGCCGCCGATGAAAGCAACGCTTACTGCCAATACATACAAAAGCAGGAGCAAAAAACAGACAAAGCCAAAGCGTTTTTGCTGCAGTCGCCCCAGGCAACGGATATCCACGGTTTGCTGATCAAAGAAGACTGTGGCAACGGGGCAGAGGCATCTGTCCGTGACGGCATTGCATCCGTGGAAGTCATTGCCATGCAGAAGTGCCCGGACGGTTCTGTGCGGTTTTTGGATGGTACACCGCTTTCTGCGGAACTGACAGATGCCCAATGCCGCAAAATCGCAGAACAAAAGCTGAAATTGCCAAGCCGCTTCTGCCAAGTATGGAACATCGACAAAACCATCCGTGAGATCGAAGAAAACTGCCGCCGGGATATCCGTGCATGGCAGAAATCTCACTGGCTGACGGGACAGCTTGTGCTGTTCTTTGATGAAAACATGGAGGCACAGTTGGCAGGTAATCGGCTGCAATACAGCTTTGCGGACGGCCTTTGCTATGAAACGGAGTGTGATGAAAATGACTGATATTGAATTCAATCTGATTGACGAACCGTGGGTTCGGGTCATGCAGCAGGATTGCAGTGTGCGTGAGGTATCGCTGCGCGATGCAATCGTGTATGCCCACGAATATCGGGGGCTTGGCGGAGAACTGCCCACACAGGATGTTGCAGTGCTGCGGTTGATGCTGGCAGTGCTCCATACGGTATTCTCACGGGTGGATGCTGAGGGCAATGCGGACAACAGCGACAAGGACAACGAACAATGGGCAAAAACACGTTGGCAATCGTTGTGGGAGCGCGGCTGCTTCAGTGAAAAGGCAATAGATGATTATTTTGCAAAGTGGCATGAACGCTTCTGGCTGTTTCACCCCGAGCGGCCCTTCGGTCAGGTTGCGGGGTTGGACGATGTGGAACCCGACAAATCGGTATATCAAGCCGCAAAGCTCAACGGTGCCATATCACAAAGCGGTAATAAGGAAAGGCTGTTTCCATATTGCACAGGAAAGAATAAAACGGAACTTTCCTATTCCCATGCGGCACGCTGGCTCTTATATGTCAATGCATTTGACGACAATAATGTTGCCAAGCACAAGAATCAGGATATCTCAGCCGGAAAAGAAAAAGCAGGCGTAGGCTGGCTGGGAAAATTGGGCTTGATTTATCTTGTGGGAAATAATCTCTTTGAAACGCTGATGCTGAACCTTATTATGATTAATCAGCGCATCATTCAATCGGAGCAGAAACCTGTATGGGAACGCGATACGGTGCCCACAAGAGAGAATAATAAAGTTCTGTTGCCGAAAAACCTTGCAGAATTGTACTCAATGCAATCACGCAGAATGATTCTGCAAAGAAAAAACGATGCTGTAATCAGCTATAAAATACTTGGCGGCGACTTTTTTGACAAGGAAAATGCACTCTTTGAGCCAATGACAGTATGGAAACTTGCCAAAGACAAAAAAACCTATATTCCAAAGGAGCATGATCCGAGAAAACAAATGTGGCGAGAATTTGCGGCGTTATACGATGGAACCGAGAAACAGCGTGCCGGTGTTGTATATTGGTTTCAGTACTTATACGAAATGATTGACGGTAGCAGTCCATTGCGCACAGCAGTATGCTCCATTGCATATGGCACGCAGCAGTGCGTTGTCGACAATGTCTTTTCCGATTCGCTGCAAATGCATTCGGCGTTGCTTTCGGACTTTGGTGAAAACTTCCGTGCCGATATCGAAAATGAAATCAAAAAATGCGAGGAGGTCGCAAACAGCATCGGCAAGTTTGCCCTCAATCTGTACATTGCATCGGGCGGCAGCGATGACCCAAAGAACAATAGTGCCCTCCAAGCCAAAGAAACCGCACAAGCACAGCTCTACTACCGCTTGGATATGCCCTTTCGCAATTGGCTGATGGGCATTAACCCGGATACCATGGAAAACACCCTTAAACCGATCGGCAATTGGCGAAAAACGGTACGGGCAATTGCGCTGCAATATGCAAACGAACAAGCTGCAAACGCCTCGGATGGGGCATTGGTGGGGCATATGAAATCGAACAATAGATACTTCTCTGTGCCCCAGGCGATGCTGATATTCAAGGCTGACCTGAAACGAATTTACGGAAAGGAGGGGGATGCATCATGACAGTGAAAGATCAAAAAGGCCAAGTTTATGGCTATGTATCCGGGCAAATTGATGCGCTGTTGCGGAATAAAGATACGGGCACGGGACGGGCACAGCTTGCAAGGCTCAGGCGCGGTGTTGGAAAGGCGCCGGGTGAACTGCCGGAACTCTGGGGCGTATTTCTCAACGACATGGACGAAAATCTGCTGAGCAAAAACGGTATACCCACCCATGCGGAATGGGCAATTTATCTGGCACTGACCCTGTTCGCACTGCATCAGCAGGGCAACGGAGAAAGCGTCAATCAAAAAGACCGCAGTCTGGGCAGAGCAACTGCCGATTTGATGGATGGGCAGTATACGGACGAAGTCCGCGAACGTGTCATGCGAAGATTCGCGCCCGTGGTAACCGCTGCGGATATGCCGGAATTGTCCCATCATCTGCGCAGTCTGGTACAGTTGCTGAAAGCAAAGGGCATCGGGCTGGATTATGCAAAGCTTGCAACCGATCTTTATGATTTCCAGTTTGATAGCAGCCGCCAAAAGGTACAGCTGCGCTGGGGTCAGGATTTCTTCCACAACAATAACGATAAAGGAGAATAAATAATGAGCATTTATATTGATTTTCATGTATTACAGACCGTACCGCCCAGTTGTGTCAACCGTGATGATACAGGCAGCCCCAAAACCGCCGTGTATGGCGGCGCGGTGAGAGCAAGAGTTTCTTCGCAGGCATGGAAGCACGCCATGCGTGAGGATTTCAAGTCGCTGTTTGCGGCAGAAGATCGGGCAATCCGCACCAAAGCCGTCACCGATATGATCATAGCAGAAATGCGCAAGATAGACGATACACTGGATGATGCCATGTATCTGGGCAAGGCAAAAGCTGCACTGGAAGCGGCAGGCATTGCTCTGGATAAGGACGATAAAGCAAAGGCATTGTTCTTTATCAGCAGCCGACAGGCAAAGGCACTGGCAGAATGTGCATTGACACTGGATTTCAAGTCCAAAGATGCGAAAAAGCAATGCGAGAATGCGCTGAAAGACAATCCTTCCATAGAAATTGCTTTGTTTGGTCGCATGGTAGCCGGTGCCACCACATTGAATTGCGATGCCGCAGCACAGGTCGCCCACGCCATCTCCACCCACGCAGTACACAATGAATATGATTACTTTACCGCCTGCGATGATTTGCAGAAAGAGGATAATGCAGGTGCCGGTCATCTGGGCACAGTGGAATTCAATTCGTCTACGCTGTACCGCTATGCCAATGTCAATGCAACAGAGCTGGCAAAAACCATCGGCACAGAAAAAGTCGCAGAGGCAATTGCCAAGTTCGGGCAGGCATTTATCCATTCCATGCCCACAGGCAAGGAGAATACTTTCGCAAACAGAACCTTGCCCGATGCCGTATATGTCACACTGCGCAGCGATCAGCCGGTGAATCTGTGCGGTGCCTTTGAGCAGCCCGTGAAACCCAGTAATGAGGGCTTTGCGGTTCCATCGGAAAAGAAGCTGGCAAGCTATGCCAAAACGGTATACGAAAAATTTGCTGCAAGACCCGTGGCGGAATGGTGCGTCAGTTCCGAATTCGGTACATCGGTGAAATCCTGCACGTTGCCTGACTTGCTCACGGAACTGGAAACCGCAATTGCGTCTGTCATTGGCGAGGAATAAACAATGGCAACGCTGTTGTTGAGATTGGCAGCACCATTACAGGCATGGGGCTGCAACTCAAAATTCAATACACGCAACACAGAGCGTGAACCCACCAAAAGCGGCGTAATCGGTATGATTGCCGCAGCACTGGGCATTCAGCGTGACGGTGACCCCGATGCTTTGTTGCCGCTTACGGGATTGCGCTTTGGCGTACGGGTAGAAAAAGAGGGAAGGCTCATTCAGGATTATCATATTGCACGGCCTGATGGAAAAGATCCCTATGTGACAAACAGATATTACCTCTCGGACGCGGTATTTCTAGCGGGGTTGGAATCCGATGATACGGCACTGCTGGAATCCATTGGCAATGCAATCCTGCACCCTGTATACCCGATGTTTCTGGGCAGGCGCGCCTGTCCGGTTACCCTGCCTGTGTACCTGCATATCTCCGAGCAGAATCTGGTGGATGCGCTGATCAATGCCGCTGCGCTGACCGATGCCAAACCCCTGCGGATTGTGTATGAGGTCACCACAGGGGGCGTAGTGGTGCAGGATGTTCCGATTTCTTTTTCACAATTGCACCGCCAGCATGGCTACCGCATGAAAAAAGAAGAAATCCTGTATAACGACCACGATGCTTTCGCGGAACTGAGGAGGGATGAATAGTGTATCTTTCAAGAATCAAACTGGATCCTTCCCGTTCCCAAACCATGCGTGCAATGGTCGCACCCAATCTGGTACATGGCGCGCTGGAACGCTGCGATGACGATAGAACACGCAAACTCTGGCGCGTGGATACGCTGCGCGGCGAACCGTATCTTTTGATTTTGAGCCAAAAACAGATTGATTTTTCTGCCCTTGCTGCACAATTCGGTGAAAGCAGCGGATACGAAACCCGATGCTATGACGGTTTGCTGCAGAGAATCGTCAACGGAAGCAAATGGCATTTCAGACTGAAAGCCAACCCTGTAATCCATGAAAAGAATGACAACGGAAAAAGAGGACGGATTCTTGCGCATATCACCCCGGAACATCAGGCAGCCTGGCTGCGCAAGCAAGCAGAAAAGCACGGCTTCGCCCTTGCCGACGGAGAATGGCTGGTAAGCGGCTCCCAGTGGTATATATTCAAGAAGAACCGCAATGAGACAAAACAGGTGAAGCTTCTTGCGGTCACATACGAGGGTATACTGACCGTAACGGACGCAGAAGCATTCCGCGCTGCACTGGTTCAGGGCATCGGCAGAGAAAAAGCCTTTGGGCTTGGAATGCTGACTGTAACAGGATGCAACAGATGAATCAACAAAGCGGCATGAAGAAACCCGATCTGTCTCAAATGCCTGTGATCAGCGACCGCATGACCTTTCTTTATCTGGAACATTGCCGCATCAGCCGTGAAGATGGCGCAGTGACTGTCAAAAACATGGAGGGAACGGTTTATATTCCTGCGGCGGCGATTACCGTTTTGCTGCTGGGCCCCGGTACGGAGATCTCGCACAGAGCAATGGAACTCATCGGAGATACGGGGATTGGGGTGATCTGGGTCGGAGAACAGGGCGTGCGGTACTATGCCCACGGCAGAGCTTTGAACTCGCATACGGCTTTGCTGGAACGGCAGGCAAAACTGGTATCAAACACAAGAACACATCTCGATGTTGTGCGCAAAATGTATGCGATGCGCTTTCAAGATGAGGATGCAAAGGGGCTGACGCTGCAACAACTCCGTGGGCGCGAGGGTTCCCGTATGCGCAGAATCTATCGGGAACAGGCAAAGCTGCATCATGTGGAATGGCACGGGCGCGATTACGATCCTGAACATTTTGCAAACGGCACACCGGTGAATCAGGCATTATCCGCAGGCAATGTGTGCTTGTACGGTCTGGCAACGGCTGTGATTACTGCACTGGGCTGTGCACCGGGGTTGGGGTTCATTCATGTTGGGCACGAATTGTCATTTGCATACGATATTGCTGATTTATATAAGGCGGAAACCACCATTCCCCTTGCTTTTGAACTGGCAGAAGCAGATATGCCCGATATCGCCAATGTTACAAGGCGGCGGATGCGCGATCTGTTTCAGGAAACACACATTCTTGAGCGCATGGTAAAGGATATCAAATATCTGCTGAATGATGATGACACAGCCGCAACGGCAGATATCGCCCTGTGGGATAATCAACAGGATACGGTAGCATTTGGGATATCCTACGGTGTGGACAGGAAAGACAGCAAAGGTTGGGGCGATGCATGATTGTGGTATGTGTAACAAATTGCCCGCCAAAACTGCGCGGTGATCTTTCCAAATGGCTGCTGGAAATCAATACGGGCGTCTATGTCGGCACAGTCAGCGCAAGAGTACGTGAAGCACTGTGGAAAAGAATCTGCGAGAACATTGTAAACGGACAGGCAACCATGGTTTTTCATGCCAAAAACGAACAGCATATGGATTTCTATGTGCATAACACCACCTGGAAACCGGTCGATTTTGACGGTATCCGTTTGATGCTGCACCCTGAAACAGCCAATACTGCCGCACCGCCCCTGGAACCCGGTTTCAGCAATGCTGCCAAACGGCAAATGGGCAGACGGCGCAGAGCCAATACAGCAATCTCCTCATATGTGCTGCTGGATATTGAAACAAGCGGACTGGATGCCAAAAACGATGTAATCATTGAGATCGGCGCAATTGCGGTTCAGGATGCAACGATATCCTGTGAAAAAAACTGGCTGATTCAGACATCCATGCCCATTCCTCCGCAGATCACGGAACTGACAGGCATCGACAATACCATGCTGCACACACAGGGGGTTGCACTGCCAACCGCACTGGCAGAATTGTTCGGAATGCTTGAGTCGCAGACAGTGATGTTTTACAACGCATCCTTTGATTTGCAATTTCTGGAACAGGGCGCGAAAAGCTGTGCCATGCCATTTCCAAAAATTCAGGTAAAAGATGTGCTGAGCATGGCAAAGAGCAGAATCCGACAGATTGCAAATTACCAACTGGATACGGTAGCGGCGCATCTGAGCATACCGACGCGACAATCACACCGTGCGCTGGATGATTGCCGTTTGCTGATGACGGTGGCAAACAAACTAAATGAAATTTGAGTTGGCAGGTTCTGAAAAGCGCCTATTGTATGGGATCTTTTAGTCTTTTCCCCGCACACGCGGGGGTGATCCTGATCACGCGTACAGTTACAACCACAGATGCTACTTTTCCCCGCACACGCGGGGGTGATCCTTTGACCACATGACATGCCGTCACATAAACTCACTTTTCCCCGCACACGCGGGGGTGATCCTTTCATGACGAATCTGCACATTTGCGTTTTCAGCTTTTCCCCGCACACGCGGGGGTGATCCTTATCATCTTTTTTATCCCATATAATTGTTGTACTTTTCCCCGCACACGCGGGGGTGATCCCAAGTGAAATTGCATTTGCAAAATCTTTGACCACTTTTCCCCGCACACGCGGGGGTGATCCCCAACGATCATCACCATTAGTAGAAGTAACATACTTTTCCCCGCACACGCGGGGGTGATCCCTTTTTCTGCACAGTCATCAAGTTCATAGTTGAACTTTTCCCCGCACACGCGGGGGTGATCCCTGTAAAGCTGTAATCGCCTACAAAGTCATCTACTTTTCCCCGCACACGCGGGGGTGATCCCTGCCAGATGTCATAAAGGGGCGAAGAACAAACCTTTTCCCCGCACACGCGGGGGTGATCCCAAAATTCTACAAGAAGGACTGAGAACAATGAACTTTTCCCCGCACACGCGGGGGTGATCCCTGCCTAAGACGGTTTCGCATGTGTACTTTACACTTTTCCCCGCACACGCGGGGGTGATCCCCGTCAGTCTGATGTCGTACTGGTAGTCCGTGCCTTTTCCCCGCACACGCGGGGGTGATCCTC
>JAEDLR010000026.1 GCA_016295145.1 Oscillospiraceae bacterium | reverse complement strand
ACAATGGCTATGGATCATGAGAGAAGCCCTCGCGGCGGCAAGCGTCCCCGCAAGAAGGTTTGTATGTTCTGCGCTGATAAGGTGCAGATGATTGACTACAAGGATATCAATCGCCTGAAGAAGTGCATGACCGAGCGTGCAAAGATTCTGCCCCGTCGTGTCACTGGTACCTGCGCATATCACCAGCGTGCGCTGACCGCAGCAATCAAGAGAGCAAGATATGTTGCTCTGCTGCCTTACACCGCTGACTGATTTTCATCCGCTTACAAAAGACCGAAACGAGCAATTCGTTCCGGTCTTTTTATTTATGTGGAAAGAGGTTGCGCGCCGCGCTTCGTGGATGGGGAACCATCAGGCAACCTTACATTCTGCACCGGCGATCCACAGAAAATGCACAGGCTCACCTTTGCGATGAGCCTGTTTTTTTGTCAAGGGATGCCTGATCGGAGAATATAACGGAAATACGCCGATTTAGCAGCCACACAAAATTTATTTGCCAAAAATCAAGAAAATCTCTTGACAAGACTTATGATGTGTGGTACAATAATGGCAACGGATGGCAAGCATTGGCATCGATTGGCAAACCTGAAGGGCTGCCGTGGGTCAAAGAAAAAAATATGCTTGCTGTCATGTAGAGCAAAAGAACCGCAAAACCGAAGCTGCGAAAATGGACAAGCAATCATCTCCGTGCTGATTGGTTGTCCGATTTCGCGTTGCCGGTGATCTGCGGCTAAAGGAGGCGGGCTGCGTGAGCACACAATTGACAAGCAAACAAACAGTGTCGATGGACAAACGCGGCCGCATGAGCTTCCCGGCAGTGTTCCGAAGCGTACTGGGCGATGCAATCTACCTCACACAGGATATCGACGAAAAAGGATGCGTTGTGGCTTATTCCAAGGAGGGCTTCGACGAGTTCTGTGAGACGATGTGCGAGGGCATGAGCCCCTATGATGTCAGCATGATGATGACTGTGATCGGCGATGTGACCCATATTGTGGAGCCCGATACCATGGGCAGAATCACGCTGCCGGAGGAACTGCGCACCTTTGCTTCGATGACCAGCGGAACCACCGTTGTTGTCGGTGCAGGTAAGGGCGTGGAAATCTGGGAAAAGGAACGCTATGACGCATTTATCAGTGAGAAGAGCGCAGGTATCCGCGCAATGATGCTTGCAAAACGCAAGCAGATGCACGCATCAACGGAGGGATGAGTATGCCGACCGAGCATGGTTATCATATTCCGGTGATGTTGGACGCGGTGCTGGAGGATCTTTGTGTGCGCCCTGATGGTGTTTACCTGGACGGTACCGCAGGGGGCGGAGGGCACTCCTACGCAATCGCTGCGCGCCTGACGGAAGGCGGCAGACTCTTTTCTATGGATCAGGATCCCGATGCGATCGCAGAGGCATCTGCGCGGCTTGCAGGGCTGCCTGTGACAATGATTCATGCGAATTTTGCAACCCTTGGCGATGTGCTTGCTGCGCACCATACCAAAGCAGATGGGATTCTGCTGGATCTTGGTGTGAGCAGCCATGAGCTGGATGAGGCTTCCAGAGGTTTTTCCTACCACAAGGATGCACCCCTGGATATGCGTATGTCCCAGCAGGGGCAAACCGCTGCTGACCTGGTGAATCAGCTTTCGCCTCAGGCGTTGACAGAGATCCTCTACAAATACGGTGAGGAGAAATATGCACGGAGTATCGTGGCACAGATCGTTGCCGCGAGAGAACAAAACCCCATTGAAACCACCTTGGAACTGGCTGAGCTTGTCAAAAAGGGTGTACCTGCAAAGGCGCGGCGCGATAAGAATCCCTGCAAAAAAACATTTCAAGCCATTCGCATCGCGGTCAATGACGAGCTGAATGTGCTGAACATTGCGCTGGATGCCGCCTTCGACTCCCTCAAGCCGGGCGGTCGTCTTGCAGTGCTGACATTTCATAGCCTCGAAGCAAGGATTGTGAAGGTGAAATTCAAGGAGTTTTGCAGCGGGTGTGAGTGTCCGCCGCAGTTTCCTGTTTGCGTATGCGGCAAAACACCGCGTGGCAGATTGGTTCATCATAAGCCAGTTGTGGCGGATGCTGCAGAGTTGGAACGTAATCCCCGCAGCCGCAGTGCTGAACTGCGGACAATCGAAAAGATATAAATAAATAGCAAAGTGTAGAAACAAATAGAAAGATAAATCTTTTAAACAGTTAAATTTTCGACAGAAATATAAAACGAGTGTACCAAAAGGCTGAGATATCAGAGCATAAAAAATCAGTTCAAAGGCGAGATAGAAGTGTAATATCCTGTGCAGATAGTTTGAAAGGGGGCGCGGATCATGCCGGAATATGTTTCGGCAAACGGTTCTCAGACCCCGTTTCTTTCCGATGAGGAAAGACGACGGATGACGGAAGAGAACCGTGCGCAGGCTGTGCGGAATTCGCCCCACCTTGTGACCCGTGCGCAGCATGATGATGACGCTGCCCGCCGCGCCCGATATGAGCAATCCGCTCAGAATCTGCGGGCTGCATTTCTGCGGGAGAGCGATGCAAATCCTCGCAGGCAGCAAGCGTCTATACCCGATGACGCAGGCTATCCCCGTGGAGCAAGGGGCGGGTTTCCCTATATTGCGGGTGCCAATGCCTATGCTCCGTGGCAGGAGGAACCTGCCGATGCGGAGGAAACGCAAAGTATCGATGCGATGCCTGAATATGATGCAGAGCCCATGCCGGAATACGATGCTGACGATCACGATGTGTCCTATGATGACGCTCGCTTCCCGGCAGAAGCAGGTATCATGATAGCCACAGCAAGGAGGTTTGGCGAGTTGATACGCAGCGGAATACGCAGAACCCCTGTGGCTGCGATCCGTGTATTCTTTCTCGCAGCTTGTGCGCTGGCACTGCTGGGAGGAACGATTTACGGAAAGGTGAAAACCAACGAGGTGTATACCGCACTGGCGGTTGCGCAAAGCGAATATGACGACCTGAGAGCGTCCAATGTATCGCTGCGCTCGGAGATCGACGGCAAGACAACCGTCAAGAATGTGGAGGAGTATGCCGAGGATGTACTCGGTCTGATGCCCTTGGACGATTCCCAGATCAAATACATCAAGATTCAGACGGAAGATCAGGTCATCATCGCAGAGCCTGAACAGAGCATCTGGGAAAAGCTGCGGGAAAATTTCCGTGCGGTATGGGCATGGTTGCGCGGGGCTTGACATATACATAAAATAAAGCATCCGCACAATATGCCTTTTGTACGCAGAATATGACAGAGAATCACTGTGTGTAGAACAAAGAAAAAGAGAATCGACACCGGAGCAAGACCGCAAATGCGGCTGTAAAGGTGTCCGGAACGGACGGCGGAGGGCATTGTTGTAATGACTCGCCGTTCGTTTCGTTTTCATGGAGTGCAAATCGTGCGCAGGGCTTACGGCGGCGCACATATCCCGAAAGGAGTAACGCGAATGCAAAAAAGCAATGAGCAGAATCAGCCCAATGCAGAGCATGGCGGCAAACGCAGATTCCGCTTTTTTTCCGCCAGATCTGCTGCCAAAACTGCGCCCACGGAACGCAAAAATCATTTTGCAACCATTGTGATGTTTGCGTTGCTGCTTATGGCAGTGGCACTCATCGTCAATATTTTTAAGCTGACTATTCTGCAGCACGATGAATTTACCGATATGGCAAATTCCCGTCAGTTCGGCACCATTGTGCTTCCGGCAGAGCGCGGCACCATTTATGATGCAGGGGGCACAATCCTGGCGCAGAGTGCGACTGTTTACAGAATCTTTGTGGATCCCGGGCTGTTCGCGGAGGAAATGGAACTGGTCGAAAAAAAGAATCTTTCGGAGCTGCAGAAGGTTGCCGAAGCACAGAAAAACGGAGAGACCTATGAAGCGGATATTGTCAAAACCGATGAACTGCTGAATCAGATTGTGGATTTTCTGGCTACGAATCTTGCACTGGATGCGGAAGATGTTCGGGAGGCTTTTGACGCCAACAGCAACTATGTTGTGCTGAAAAAACAGGTAGAAAAAAGCAAGGCTGATCGTATTCTGGAATACATTACCGGAATCCCCGTAGAGGGCAGCAAGCGCGTGATCTCGCTTTCTTCCATCAGCCGCGAGCCGGACACCAAACGGTTTTATCCGCAAAATGAGCTGGCGGCTGCCGTTATTGGCTTTAACAATGCGGATGGCGACGGTATGTACGGCGTGGAGGCATATTACAACGATTATCTTTCGGGCATTGACGGCAAAACCGTTACGGCGCAGGATGCAAACGGCAATGAGATGCCCTATCGTTACTCCAAAACCTATGCAGCACAAAACGGCGATGATGTGTATCTGACCATAGACATCACTGCGCAAACATATCTGGAAAATGCCTTGCATGAAATGGTGGAGACCTATGAAGTCGCCAACCGTGGCTGCGGCATCATTATGAATGCGAAAACTGGTGCCATCCTGGCAATGGCGACTGTACCCGGCTTTAATCCCAACGAGCCCTTTGTGATTTACGATCTGGCGGCACAAACAGCCATTGATGCAATTCTGGACGAAACGGAGCAGAGTGAGGCAACCGCCAATGCGCGCGAGAAACAATGGCGCAACAAGTGCATCACCGAAACCTATATTCCTGGTTCCGTGTTCAAGGTGTTTACCGCATCGGCCGCGCTTGAGGAGAATGTGATCACCTACAGTAGCCACTTTAACTGTACGGGTTCTCATATTGTTGTGGAGGGTGTACCACCGATTCACTGTTGGAAGCGTTCCGGTCACGGCTCGCAGACCTTTGAACAGGTGCTGACCAATTCCTGCAACCCTGCCTTTATGACCATCGGCAGGGATCTGGGCAAGGAGTTGTTCTGCCGCTATTTTGAAGCATTCGGGCTCACTGAGCGTACCGGCATCGACCTGCGCGGTGAGACCTCCTCCGTTTATAAAAAGCTGGAGGATATGGGCCCTGTGGAGCTGGCATCCAGCTCCATGGGGCAGACAAACTCCATTTCCCCCATTGAGATGGTGACGGGCTATGCGGCGGTTGTCAACGGCGGCTATCTGCTGGAGCCCTATGTGGTCAGCAAGATTGTGGATACTGACGGCAACGAAGTGATGACTCGCGAGAAAACCGTGCGCCGTCAGGTCATTTCCGCCGAAACTTCTGCGCAGATGCGTACCGCATTGCAGGCAGTTGTGGAAACCAACGGCGGCGGTAATGCCTACATCAAGGGATATAAAATCGGCGGTAAGTCCGGTACTGCGCAGATCATCAGCGGAAATACCACGGCAGAAGATGCACAGTATGTTGCATCCTACTGTTGCTTTGCTCCCGCAGACGATCCCGAAATCGTAATGCTGATTATGGCAGATCGCCCCAATACGGAAATCAATTACTACGGCAGTGCGGTTGCCGTGCCTTACGCCCGTGCCGTACTGGAAAAGCTCCTGCCGTACCTTGGCTATTACCCTGAGTATACCGCTGAGGAAAAAGAAAATCTCGATGTGACCGTTCCGCTGTTGATTGATACCAATATCAACGAAGTCAAGGCGCAGTTGGAATTGCTCGGTCTGAAGTATGAGATTCTTGGCAGTGGTGAGGCTGTTACGATGCAGACCCCCATTACAGGATCGGTTGTATCCAAAGGCAGTACCGTGCTATTATATACCGATAACAATGTATTCGAGGAATATGTTGCCGTTCCGGATGTCACCGGACTTTCCTTTGATGAGGCAAATGCAAAGTTTGCACAGGCAAATTTGAACTATGTTGCAAAGGGTGCTGCCACGGGGCAAAGCAGTGTGAAGGTTCTGCTGCAAAGCGTGCCTGCGGGAACGATGGTTGAGAAATGGTCGGTTATCAGTCTGGACTTCGGTACCAGTGACCAAAGCGGTTGACGATACCGAATGGAAGGTTCAGAAATCCTTTCTACGAACAGGAGTGAGTGCATGAAACTGTATGCATTACTGGAGGGCTTAGCAACCGCTTTGCCAGACAGTGAAATCACAGGTGTCAGCGATGATACCCGTAACATTCGCGAGGGTATGGTCTTTGTTTGCGTCAAAGGCAGCCGCTTTGACGGCCACGATGCTGCTGCGGATATGCTTGCCAAGGGTGCCACGGCCGTCATTGCAGAGCGTGATCTGGGTTTGGGCGAACAGCAGATTCTGGTTTCCAACAGCCGTAAAGCATACGGTGATCTCTGTGCCGCATGGTATGGGCATCCCGAACAAAAAATGCGCTTGATCGGTGTGACGGGTACCAACGGGAAAACCACCGTCACCACGCTGATACAGAAAATGCTGCAACAGGCGGGCAGGAAGGTCGGTCTCATCGGCACAGTGCAGTATGAGATCGGCGATGAGATCATTGCTTCGGTGAATACCACGCCGCTGACCGATGCCTATTTTTCCATTCTTGCAAAAATGGCGGCTGCTGGCTGCACCGATGTGGTCATGGAAGTTTCATCCTTTGGTCTGGAGCAGTATCGCATCGGCCCATCGCATTTTGCTGCGGCTGCGTTTCTGAATCTCACCCAGGATCATCTGGATGTGCACGGCAGCATGGAGAACTACTATCTTGCCAAAAAAATGCTCTTTGACCGATGCGATTATGCGTTGATCAATACCGATGATGCCTACGGCAAGCGGCTGCTTTCCGAAATTACCTGTGACAGGCAGGGCTTCGGCATGGGAGAGGATGCATCCGCACATGGTGCAGCATTTTGTGTGGAAGATGTAGCCATCAGCGGCAGCGGTACCGCATTTACACTGGTTTCCGGCGATGCAAAAACACGCATTACCACGGGCATGATGGGCAGATTCAATGTTTCCAATGCGGCAGCAGCGACGATTCTTTGCCGCAAACTGGGCGTTGCCGATGCAGATATCCTTGCGATGCTGCATGATTATACCGGCGTGCGAGGCAGATGCGAATTGATTCCTACAGGCCGCGAATTCACCGTGATCTGCGATTATGCACATACCCCCGATGCCATTGAAAAGGTGCTTTCGGCAATGAAGGAATGCACCGCAGGTAGGCTCATTGCACTGTTTGGCTGTGGCGGCAATCGTGATCGCACCAAGCGTCCACGGATGGCGGCTGCGGCGGCAAAGTATGCCGATGTGGTGATCGTCACCTCGGATAATCCCAGAGATGAGGATCCCGATGCCATCATTGCTGAGATACTGACGGGACTTGCGGATACCGATGTGGAGTACCACACCGTGACAGACCGCGCGCAGGCAATCCACTTTGCAGTGGGTATGGCAAGCGCAGGGGATATGATCGTGCTGGCAGGCAAGGGCCATGAGGATTATCAGATCATTGCAGGCGGCGTAAAGCTGCATATGGACGAGCGCGAACTGGTTGCCGACGCATTGGCAGCACTTTGAAGAAAGCAATCAATAAAGGAGCATTTTTATGCCGATTTGGGTAACGATGGGTGCGGCGGTCACCGCCATGATTATTGCAGGTCTGGGCGGTTTGTGGCTGATTCCCTTTTTACATAAGATTCACTTTGGACAGACCATTCTCGATATCGGGCCGGCATGGCACAAGTCGAAGCAGGGTACACCCATTATGGGCGGATTTCTGTTCATTGTGGGCAGTGTGCTTGCTGTCGTGATCGGTTATACATCGTGGCGTATGTTTGGCGGTGCCGACCCGACGGCACCTGCTACCACCAAAAACGCCATGCGATTGCTTGCCGTGATGCTGTTTTCCATGCTGTTTTCGGCAATCGGGTTTGCCGATGACTACATCAAAGCGGTAAAAAAACAGAACCTTGGATTAAACGCAAAGCAAAAAATGGCTGCTCAGCTTGTATTGAGCATCGCTCTGCTGGGCATCCTGTATGCGTTGGGCGACCGCGAAACCACAATCGACCTGATTTTTTGGCAAGTGGATTTCGGCATTCTATACTACCCGATCATGGTTGCGTTCATCATTTACATTTCCAATGCAGTGAATCTCACCGATGGTGTGGACGGACTTTGCGGCACGGTGACGGTGGTTGCCATGCTCTGCATGACCGTGATTTGTGCAACCTTCAAGCAGTTGGAGCTTTCTTTGTACGCCATGACCATTGCAGGGGGCTGCCTCGGCTTCCTTGTATGGAATCTGCACCCAGCAAAATGCTTTATGGGCGATACCGGTTCGATGTACCTTGGCGGTGCATTTGCTGCACTGGGTATTGCCTGCAGAATGCATCTGTTGCTGGTGCTGGTGGGCATGGTCTATGTACTGGATGCGTTCAGCGTGGTGCTGCAAGTGAGCTATTTCAAGTTTACTGCAAGGCAGCACTACAAGAAAACCGGTGAAAAGGGCGTGGGCAAGCGCATTTTCAAGATGTCGCCCATTCACCACCACTTTGAGATGTGTCAATGGAGCGAATACAAGATCGTGGTCGTATTTTCGCTGGTTGGTCTGGTGTGCGGACTGTTGGCGGTCTGCAAGGTGATGTTCAGCGCATAAGTGGCTCACCGCATTACATGAAAAGGAGTGTGCGTGCATGGCGGAAGCGATAAAAGCCAGCGCAAAGCAGAGAAGATCTGCAGCCCAGAAGAAATCCGTGGGGCGCGGTATGCGTCTTGTGACCGGCGATATGGACGGTACGCTGTTTGCAATCGTGATCGCGCTGCTGGCGATCGGGCTGACGATGATGTTTTCTGCATCGTATCCTGCCGCAATTGAGGACGGTAAAGAGGGCACATTTTACGCCATGCGCCAGTTGAAATTTGCAGGTGGCGGTTTGGTAGGGATGGTGCTGATCAGTTTATTCGGCAATTATCATTTGTTTGAGAAACCGTGGGTGTCCATCGGCGCGTTTCTGGCTTCACTGGGTTTACTGGTGCTTGTGTTGTTTCGGGGCGAGGATAACGGCACCTTTGCCACCCGTTGGCTGACCATTCCCGGTGTGGGCGTTACCTTTCAACCTTCCGAGGTCATGAAGATTGCAGTGATTCTGTGCTTCTCCATGATGATTGCGAACAATGCGAACCGAATGCATCGTTTTGTGTACGGTGTGGTGCCGTATATCGCCGCATTGGGTGTCATCGCGATATTGATGATGAAGCAGCCGCATCTTTCCGGAACGATCATTATTCTGGCACTGGGCATTGTTCTGATGGTTGTTGGCGGCTGTCGCATCTGGCATCTGGCGGTGCTGGGCGGTATCGGGCTAGCCATTGGGTTGATTGCTCTGGTAGCCTTTGACAAATTCGACTATATCGGTGAGCGCTTCCTTGCCATGCAGGATCCGTTTAATCCCGAATATATGCAAAATGAAACATGGCAGACTTCGCAATCATTGATTGCCATTGGTTCGGGTGGATTTTTTGGTCTGGGGCTGGGTGCATCCCGCCAGAAGTACCAGTATCTCCCTGAAGCACAGAATGACTTCGTGTTTGCGATCCTTTGCGAGGAGTGTGGCTTTGTTGGTGCGGCAACCGTGATTCTGCTGTTCTGCCTATTGGTGGTTCGTGGATTCTATATTGCATCCAAAGCCCCCGACCGTTTGGGCAGATTGATTGCCGTGGGCATTACCGTACACATCGGAATGCAGGCGTTTTTGAACATCGCCGTGGTCAGTAATCTGCTTCCCAATACGGGTATCAGCCTGCCGTTTTTCTCTTACGGCGGCACTGCCCTGATGATGCAGCTTGCCGAAATGGGTCTGCTGTTGAACATTTCCCGTCAGTCCTCTTTGGAATAAGCAGTCATTCGTAGAAAATCAGTGAGGTAATATATGAAAGTGTTATTAGCCTGCGGTGGCACGGGGGGACATATTAATCCTGCACTTGCCATCGCGGGAATGATCAGTGCAAGGTATCCCGATGCGGAGTTCCTGTTTGCCGGCACACCCGATGGCATGGAAGCAACACTTGTTCCGGCGGCAGGATACCATATTGCGTTTGTAAAGGTGGCAGGCTTTCAGCGCAGTTTTTCGCCGGATAGCCTTGCGCGGAACATCAAAGCTGCATCGTATCTGGTCACAGCAGGACATCATGCGAAAAAGCTGGTCAAGGATTTTGCTCCCGACTTTGCCATTGGCACAGGCGGTTATGCGGCAGGGCCAGTGATCCGCGCCGCACAACAGCTCGGTATTCCTACGGTGATTCACGAACAGAATGCCTATCCAGGTGTGACAAACAAGCTGCTTGCACCTCATGCCAAGGCAATTATGCTTACCTTCGAAGAAGCAAGTCAGTATTTTCCGGAGAATATCCCCACCGTACTGACGGGGCTGCCGGTACGTGGTTCCTTGCTGAAACGCAAAAAAGACGAAGCAAGACGCAAACTCGGCTTTGGCGAGGGTATGACGATCCTCAGTTTTGGCGGCAGTCAGGGTGCGAAATGTCTGAATGACCTGATGCCGGAACTGATCGCATGGCATCGCGGTGCAGGCATGAAGATCAATCATATTCACGCATACGGCAAACACGGGAAAGCGGATGTGCCGGCGGCAATGGCTGCCAAGGGGATTCCGTTGACGGATCGAAATCTGCGCGTGTCGGAGTATATCCACGATATGGACATCTGCCTTGCCGCTGCGGATCTGGTTATCAGCCGTTCGGGGGCATCTACCCTCAGCGAGTTGGAAATGGTTGGCAGAGGCTCGATTCTGGTGCCTTACCCCAATGCTGCGGAGAATCACCAGTTCCACAATGCCAATGTGCTGGGGAAAGCAGGTGCAGCGATTGTGGTGGAGCAGAAAGATCTGACTCTCGATATCATGAAACAGCATGTACAATCGCTATACGACCAGCCTGAAAAGCTGGAAGCCATGGGGCAAAGAGCAGGCGCGCTTGCCATTCGCGATACCGATGCCCGCATTTTGCGGGTGCTGGAACCCCTGATGCGTGACAGAAAATAATCACAAAATGACGCCCACAGCATACCATAAACCATAAACGGCTTTTCAGCCGGTATGGGAAGGTGTGAACGAAATGGCGGAGCAGGTACTGCGTGTCATCGGCGGTGAGCCGCTGCACGGTGAGGTGACGGTACAAGGCGCAAAAAACAGTGCGTTGCCCATGATGGCTGCAACCATCCTTTGCAAAGGGGAGTGCGTGCTACATAATGTGCCGCGGTTAACCGATGTGACAGCCGCCAGTCGGATATTGAACCGATTGGGCTGCCGTTGTCATATAGAGGACGATACCGTTACTGTTGCAGGTGATACAATATCACAATATGAGATACCCGATGCCGATATGCGGCAGATGCGGTCATCCATTATGTTTTTGGGGCCGATTCTGGGGCGTATGGGTGCTTGCGATCTGACAATGCCCGGCGGCTGCGAATTGGGGCCGCGCCCCATTGATCTCCATCTGGAGACAATGCGTCGCATGGGCGTGTCCATTGAGGAGGAAGGGAGTCGCATCCGGTGTAAAGCCAATGGGTTGCACGGCGCAAGGATCCATTTGCCGTTCCCTTCAGTGGGTGTGTCTGAAAATGTCATCATGGCAGCCACACTGGCAAAAGGGGAAACCGTTTTAACAAATGCGGCAAGAGAACCGGAAATTATAGATTTAGCTGCATTTTTAAACAGATGCGGTGCGAAGATATATGGCGCCGGGGAAAGCACCGTTGTGGTGCAGGGCGTTGAACAACTGCATCCCACAGCGTACACGGTTATGCCTGACCGTATTGTGGCAATGACATGGCTATGCGCGGCGGCAGCATCGGGTGGCAGTATCTGTGTGCGCGGTGCCCATCCAAGGGATATGGAAGCCTGTCTTTCTGCACTGGAAAGCGCAGGCTGTCGGTTCGGCATCTGTCCCGACCGCATTTTCATGGATGCCGCCCGTCCCGTCAAAGCGATTGCAGATATCCGCACTATGCCGCACCCCGGTTTTCCCACTGATGCACAAGCCATTCTCATGGCGTTGCTGGCAACGGCACAGGGAATGAGCGTCTTTGAAGAGAACATTTTTGAGAGCCGCTATATGCACGCCGGGGAGTTGCTGCGCATGGGTGCAAATATCCGCATTTTGGGGCGCACCGCAATTGTGCGCGGTGTACCGAAGCTGCACGGTGCCTCGGTTACGGCACAGGATCTGCGCGGCGGTGCAGCACTGGCGGTTGCTGCGGTCGGCGCAGAGGGCGAAACCGTGCTGCATGGTCTTTCGCATATTGACAGAGGCTATGCTGATTTCGCAGGAGTTTTCAACAGTCTGGGCGGCAAGGTCCGGAGGGTTCTGTTTTAGCAGTATATGCGTGGGATTTACAGGCTATTCCACAAAAACTGTGGAAAAGTCTGTGGAGAACGCTTCCTTTTGTTGAAAAAACATTTCGAGTCCTGTCGAAGTGGCTTAGATTCGTCTGTTTGCTGTTGAAAACCTGTTAGGATTGTGGGAAAACCTCTGTTCTTCTCACAAAGTTTTCCACAAATGATTATGAGAAAGGTGCGCCCAACGGCGCAAAAGGGACAGAATGCAATGCAGGAAATCGTAAAAACCAATGTGAAACGCCAGCAAAGCAGTAAGCGGCACCACCGCAGAACCCGTTATCATGCGTTGTATTTTGTGCTTGTGCTGCTGCTTGTGCTTGGCATCGGCGTTTCACTTTCCATGACGCTGCTGTTCAACATCACCACCATTGATGTACGCAATGGCACGCGCTATGCGGAATCGGATATCATCTCCGTCAGCGGCATTTCCGCAGGCGATAATCTGGTGCGGCTGGATACTGCCGTTTCTGCCGAGCGTATCCGTGCATCGCTGCCCTACGCGGAAACGGTCAAAGTCAAGCGCGTGTTTCCCTCTACGGTGGAGATCACTGTGACAGAGGCCAAGCCGGTTGCCAGTGTGGAGTATTCTCATGGCTACCTGCTGATCAGCGCATCCAACCGGAATCTGGAAACACTGGCAGAGCCCATGCAGGATCTGCTGATTATTCGCGGCTTTGACCCTGCCAACGATGATCCCGGTGCGTATTTTACATCCCGCGAACCCGGTGAGGATGATATTCTGCGCATCATAACCGCAGCGACGGTGGAATCGGGTGTGGAGAATATCTATGCCATTGATATCGCAGAGCCTTACAACATCATGGTGCATTATGATAACGGCAGCGTCTTTGAGATGGGAAATTACACCGATGCCGTGTACAAGCTGAAGCTTGCCAATGCAACCATGCAGGAGTTGACCGAAGGACGCCTTTACCGGCTGCGTATGGTCGGTGACAACCAGATTTCCGTGGTCAGCGAGGGCGCAGCTGAGGTGGAAACACCCTCCGATGAGCCGGTTTCCGATGCATCGACAGATACTACAAGCATAGCAGAATAATTCTATGCGATTTTGGTAAATCTCGAAAAATACAAAAAAAATGAATTTGGGTCTTGCAATCGCAAGAAAACTGTGGTAAAATATGAATATATGTAATCGTGGCGGTTTGTCGCCGTTTGCGAAAAATGGGAGGAACAATCGATGACTGATTTTATCTATGAGGATTCTTTTGACCCGCAAGTGAATATCAAGGTTGTCGGCGTCGGCGGCGGCGGCGGCAATGCACTTGACTGTATGGTACAGGCTGATGTGAAGAACATCGAGTATATTGCGATTAACACGGATGCAAAGGCACTGCTCAATTCCAAGGCGCCTACACGCATCCAGATCGGCGCAAAGCTGACCAGAGGCCGCGGCGCAGGCAATAAGCCGGAGGTCGGCAGACAGTCCGCCGAGGAAAACCGCGATGAAATTACCAACGCACTCAAGGGCGCAGATATGATCTTCATTACTGCGGGTATGGGCGGCGGTACCGGTACCGGTGCGGCTCCCGTTGTGGCACAGCTCGCACAGGAGCTGGGCATCCTGACCGTTGCGGTTGTCACCAAGCCTTTCGCTTTTGAGCGTGAGCAGAAAATGGCACAGGCAGAGCGCGGCATTGAAGCACTGAAGCAGTATGTGGATTCTCTGGTTGTCATCCCCAACGAGCGCTTGCTGGTTGGGCTGGACAAGCCCCTCACCATGCGTGAGAGTTTCTCCATGTCCGATGATATCCTCAAGACCGGCGTAAAGTCTATTTCCGACCTCATCGTGGAGGACGGCTATATGAATCTGGACTTTGCCGATGTTTCCACCATCATGAAGGACGCAGGTTATGCACATATGGCGATCGGTCACGGCTCCGGCAAGAACAAGGCAGAAGAAGCCGCTGCTGCCGTTATCACCAGCCCGCTGCTTGAAACTTCTATCGCAGGTGCGAAGCGCCTGCTCATCAATGTTGCAATGAGCGAGGATGTTTTGGCACAGGAGGTCGATGCCGCCAACAGAATGATCACCGAAACCGCCGCACCCGGTGTTGAGGTGATTACCGGCACTACCTTCCGTGATGATATGAACGACGAGATGATTATCACTGTCATTGCTGCAGGCTATGATGACGAAGAAGCCGATTCCAAGGAGCATAAAATGGAGGAACAGGTGATTTCCATCTCCAATCCTCTGGTGGATGGCTTCACGCCTGCACAGCCCAAGAAAGCCTCCGGTCGCGGCACCACTATCCCCACACTGGATGATGATGACGATCTGGCGGATATCTTCAAGATCCTGGATAAGAAGTAATAGAGGCATTGTGCCAGTTGTAAACTTTTTGTGAATAAAAAGGCAGTTCTGCGCAAGAGAACTGCCTTTTTCGTTGCTTTTCGGGCAAGTATTGGCAAAATGCACGAAAAACACGAAAAATATTGTGGGATATGTACATTGCAATTCAAAACATTTTGTGGTATGATTAGATAGTTACAGCGAGCAAGTCGTCGAATATAGCGTTATTCTGCCCGTTGTCCGTACCCGCAAACGGCAACGATATCTGCGACAGATGCTCGTTTTGGGTGCAGTGTATGTGGTTCGGTACAGTGCAAAAGCGGTTTACGGACCGAATTTAGTTTTTTTGCGGAGAAATGGAGTTGTTACTATGGATCAGCCTACAGTATTGCGTACCACTAAAATCGGCAACGGATTTATCAAAGAAGATGTTCTGGCTTATGTTGATGAATTAAACTCAAGGATTTACGCTCTGGAAGAAGAATGCAATGACCTGAAAGAAAAGCTGAACGCCGGTGGCGGCATAAGCGATGATGCAGTCAAGCAATATGAGGCTGAACTGACACGACTCCGCGGTGAACTGGGTACTACCAAGAACCAGTTGCGTGCAGCACAGGATGAGTTGAGGAACCGTCCCGTGATCGGCGCCGACGGCGAGGCAGGTGCTTCAGCCGCTGAACTGGAGGAGATCAAGCAGCAGCTTGCCGCTGCAAATGAAAAGAACGACAGCCTGACGACACAGGTTGAGGCGATGAAGGCGGATGTAGAGCGTCTGACAGAGGAAAACCAGTCGTTGCGCAGCGATCTGAGTGCTGCAGCAGCACAGGCGATTGGCAGCGGTGAGGATGCCGCCAAGATTGCAGCACTGACTGCGCAGCTCGCTGATGCAAACGCTGAGATCGAATCCCTGAAGGGCGAGTTGAACGCCAAGGATGCCATGCTGGAGGAACAGTCCGGTCTTTCCAATGAATCGGATCTGGCACAGATTACCGCTTTGACTGCCCAGGTTGCCGAAAAGGACGCTGTCATCGCCGAGAAAGACAACGCCCTTGCTGACGCACAGAAGAAGATCGCTGAGCTGGAAGCACAGATTGCAAGCCAGAACAAGCAGATCAGTGACCTGAAATCCAATGACGGTATGAGCGCGATGAGCGCATTGTTCATGCAGGCACAGGAGCTCACCAATAAGGCTACCGCTGATGCCAAGGCGGAGGCTGAGCGCATCACCCGTGAGGCAAAGGAGCAGGCTGACAGCATTCTGTCTGAGGCAAAATCGCAGGCAGAGCAGACTGTTACATTTGCAAACGCACAGGCTGAGGAAGTTGTATCCGCTGCAAATTCGCAGGCTGATACTACCATCGCAAATGCCAATGCACAGGCAGATAATACCATTTCTTCTGCCAATGCTGAGGCTGAGCGTACCCTTTCCGAAGCGCATAGCAAAGCTGCCCAGACCATTATGGATGCTGAGGAGAGCGTTCGTGCAAAGATTGAGGATGCGGATCGCCGCAGCAAGATGACGACTGATACTGCAGTAACCGTTCGCGCACTGCTGCGTAGTGAGATTGATGCAGTTGCAAAGAAGATCAGTGAGGCGACCCATGCCCTCAAGGAGTTGCAGGATCAGACCAATGCTCGTATGGGCGAGGCAAAAGCTGTGATTGCAAAAGCGAAGGATACCGTGTCTGACAGCGATGAACTGCCCTCTTTTGCAAGCTTTGATGAAGTCGCTTCTCATAGCTTCAGAAAGGGTTCCGAAGAGAAGAAGCATACGGTCGCTGATGAGTCCGCTCAGACCTCCGTTGACCTGAATGACGGTTGGACATTATGATGTATCATCTGCATACAGCAGAGCTTCCCGCGGTCGTGCGTGCGCAGCAAAAGCTGCGTGTGGGCGACCGCGTGTTGCTCTCCGGAACCGTATATACCGCCCGTGACGCAGCCCATAAGCGTATCGTTGCCGCGATGGGGAAGGGCGAAAAGCTTCCCTTTGACCTGCAGGATGCGGCGATTTATTTCGCCGGCCCCACAGCTGCACCTCCCGGCAGACCCATCGGCGCCTGCGGCCCCACCACTTCCGGCAGAATGGATCCGTTTTCTCCGTTGCTGCTGGATGCAGGTCTCATTGCGATGATCGGCAAGGGCGAGCGGAATCAGGCGGTGTGTGAAGCAATCATTCGCAATCGCGCTGTGTATTTCTGTGCCGTTGGCGGTGCCGGTGCGCTGGCCGCTGCGCACATCACATCCTGCGAGGTGATCGCTTATCCCGAGCTGGGGTGCGAGTCCGTCAAGCGGTTGGAGTTTTCGGATTTTCCGCTTCTGGTGACGATTGATAATCATGGCGGAAACATTTTCAACGAGAGTAAAAAGGTTTTTGCTGCCAAATAATGCGGATAAAATTTGTATGGTTGCATAAAAAATCCGGCTCTGATTTATGGAATATGACAAAAATAAGGCAGCTGTTCACGATTTTTTCAAAAATGCTTGACAAAGCCGTGAATTTCCAGTATGATAATAGGGTCTAGGCGTACTATGGCAGAGGTTCTGCTGTGCCGTGTTGCGCTGATGATAGTAGGAAGCCTTGTTGGAAAATCTGTGCCCGTTTGTGAATATTGCGGCAATGGAGGAGAATCTGCATATGCAGTCCTTTTATGATCCCTCACTGTGTGATGCCACTGATGAACAGCTGGTTGCGGTGTTTCCCAACAATTCGTATGCGTTTGAGGTGCTGATGTTGCGCTATGTGCGGTTGATTTATCATATCGCAGAGGGCATGACATCCAATCCGCAGGATGCCGAAGATTATGCAGCCGAGGGGCTTTTGGGTCTGCTCAATGCTGCGTACCGCTTCTGCCCCGAAAAAGACGCGTCGTTTCGTACTTATGCCCTGGTCTGTATCCGTAACCGGATACGCAATATCCACGAAAAAACCCTGAGGGAAAGCCACGGGGGTACTGAAACGTCATCCGTTTCCATTGATGGGATGGACGATGCTTCCGGCGAATTGCTGCGTGACCCGGAAGGGACTCCTGAAACCGTTTTTTTGCAGAAGGAGCGTGTGACGGCTCTTTATCGGGAGATGGCGCGCGTCCTATCCAAACGGGAAATGGAAATTTTCAGTTTGTATGTGGATTCGTTCTCTTATGCGGATATTGCAGGGCGACTGCAGATCTCCGTGAAATCCGTCGATAACGCCATTCAGCGTGCCAGACGGAAACTCCGTGGTGTCCGGAGTGTGCTGCTGCATGAGGGGTCTTCCCCTGCGGCAGAAGACAGGCTTATCTAAGGCTCGGCAGAATCAGAACATCTGGCGAATTGACCGCGCAGCCCGGAAGGCTGTTACCTAGACCCGGGAGTATTCTTCCAGCGCGATGACCTGCAAACCGCTTTGCTCCAAAGGGCGTTTGCCCGCAGGCGATGACAGCAATAGTGATGGCGTGAAACCGTCCGAGGTCCAATTTCAAAAAAGCGAGGAAAAAACAATGTACGAAGACAGAACCTTAGTATGCAATGAGTGCGGACAGGAGTTCACATTCACCGCCGGTGAGCAGGAGTTTTATGCTGAGAAGGGATTTACAAACGATCCTAAGAAGTGCAAGGCTTGCCGTGACGCACGCAAGAATGCCGGTAAGGCAGAGCGCGAGATGTTCACTGCTACCTGTGCAAGATGCGGTAAGGAGGCAAAGGTGCCTTTTCGTCCCAAGGAGGACCGCGATGTATTCTGCAGCGAGTGCTACGCTCAGATGAAGAACGAGCAGTAAGCTTTTGATTCACTCGAAAAGCGCAGTCGCTACGGCTGCGCTTTTTAGATGTCTGTATAATCCCGTTTAGGCGGGTAATGCTATATTTCGAAAGGATGTGAGAATCATGGAAATCACAAAGAATACCGTGATCGGTGATATTCTCGATGCTGACCCCTCTACCGCGCCCTATTTTCTGGAGATGGGGATGCATTGCCTTGGCTGCCCCTCTGCCCGTGGCGAGTCGTTGGGCGATGCATGCGCCGTGCATGGCGTGGATGCTGATGCGCTTGTGGAAAAGCTCAACGCCCATATGGCAAAGTAAGTAACCGCAAACAGCAGATCGCATAGGCTGAAAAACAGCACTGCCCCCATTGGGGTGGTGCTGCTTTTTTCGTCGGGCATCCATTGTCTGCCATGGCTGATCGATCATATGGAACAACGGATATATCGGCATATGCGGTTGACAAATTTTTCGGATTCGTGTATAATGGAAACAAGTGATATTTAGCGAAAAAGCGGTGATGATAATGCGAAAACACTTGCTTGCCTTGAGCATCGCCGTTGTGTTCAGCCTGAGCTGCACTGCCTGCGAGGGCAGCCGTGATGCGAAGCAAACTGTGATTCGCTTTTCGTGGTGGGGCGGCGATTCCCGTCACCGTGTTACCCTTGCAGCAGTCGAGCAGTTTATGGCGGCAAATCCCGATATCCGTGTGGAATGTGAGTACGGTGCATGGGCGGGGTGGGAGGACACAACAGCCACTGCCCTCTACGCAGGCACCGAGGCGGATGTGATGCAGGTCAACTGGAACTGGCTGACAAATTTTGATGACGAAACCGTCCGGTTTATGGATTTGGGCGGTATGGGTCAGTGGCTGGATCTGACCCAATATGATGCCGAATTACTGTCACTTTGTACTGTGGATGATGAGGTGCGCTGCGTGCCGGTTAGCTTGACGGGGCGCGTGCTTTTCTGGAATCAGACCACCTTTGCTTCCGCCGGATTGGATGTTCCGCGATCCTATGCCGAGCTGTTGCAGGCAGGGGAGATCTTTCGCACAAAGCTTGGTGATGCGTACTATCCGCTGGCACTGGGCTGGTACGATCGTATGCTATTTCTGGTGTATATGTTGGAATCAAAATACGGCATGGACTGGACAAAGGACGGCAAGCTGCAGTATTCGCAGGCACAGATTGCCGAGGGTATGGGCTGGATCCAAGAGATGGAAGCGGCTCATGTTATACCGCCTCTAAAGGTCGTGATTGGCGGCGGCACTGACAGTTTTGATAAGGACGAAAATTGGATCACAGGCCGCTACGGCGGTATTTTTGAATGGGATTCTTCGGCAGGTAAATTTCAGGATTCCCTTGCAAAGGGGCAGACCATGGTGGTAGGGGATTACTTCACCGATCTGGGCAGCTATCAGGGTGGGTTTTCTAAAATCGCCATGGGGTTTGCCATTTCCGGCGAGACAGAACACCCCGAAGCTTGCGCAAGGCTGATTTCTTATCTGGTCTCACAGGAGGAGGCGGTCAAAACGCTGGGCATCGAGCGCGGCGTGCCGTTGAATCAGAATGCATATCAAATCTGTAAAGAGGCAGGGCTGCTTGGGGATATGGCAGCACTGGCCAATCAGCGGATGGAAGCATGGGTTCAGTTTGCCGCTGACCCACGCTTTGAGGAATCCGCCCTCCGCACGGTGTATGAAGATACATTCATGGGCTTAAGTTACGGTGAATATACGGTTTCCCAAGCGGCAGAGCGGCTCTATGCCGGAATTAACACTGCGCTTACGGGAGAGTAATCATGTTGCAAGATTTTTTTCAATCGTATCTGGCGGCATATCAGCCGTTCAAATCGTATTGGAATTACGAGGACGGCTGTGTGCTACAAGGCTGTCGTGCGCTGTATGCTGTCACGGATGTGGCGTGCTACCGTGATTTTATCATGCACTATCTGGATGGCAGAGTCGCAGGGGATGGCAGTGTTCCTTCGTTTTTGCAGGGGCAGTATTGCCTCGACAGCTTTCAGTGTTCCAAGGCACTGTTTTTTGCCGATGCAATCGCCCCCCATGGCAAGTTTGCGCGGGCATTGCGGCATCATCACGAATATCTGCGGCAGCACCCCCGCACGCAAAGCGGTTTGCTGTGGCATAAGGGAATCTATCCCCAGCAGGTCTGGCTGGATGGTATGTATATGCTTATGCCGTTTTTGGCAGAGTATGCTGTGTGGTCTGCAACGGATGCGGCAAGCTGCATAGAAGAAATTCGCAGAGCGTTTGCCTTTGTGCGCAAAAATATGTGTGATCTAGAAACAGGTCTGTATCGTCACGGCATGGATGAAGCAAGGGTGCAACCGTGGGCTGACCCGCAAACAGGGCTTTCTGCCAGTTGTTGGCTGCGTGGCACCGGCTGGTTGCTGATGGCTCTGGTGGATTGCATTGGGCTGCTTTCCGATGTGGATGCCCCTTTGCAATCTGAGTTGATTGCGATGCTGCGGCAGTCGGTGCAGGCGCTTTTGCCCTACCGCAGCGAAAGCGGCCTGTTTTATCATGTGATCCATGCGCCTGCTTTAGAGGGCAATTATACGGAAACCTCCGGCAATGCAATGGTCGCCTATACACTGCTCAGGGGCGGGGTAATGGGCGTATTGTCCCCAGAGCAGGCAGAGATCGGTGCACGAATGCTGGAATGTCTCTGCGATCAGAAATGTGTGCGGCAGCCCGGCGGCTTTGTACTGAGCGACATCTGCCGCAGTGCAGGCTTGGGCGGTGCAACACATCGTGATGGCAGCGGTGCCTATTATTGCAGCGAACCGCGCGTACAAAATGACCCGAAGGGCGTGGGCGCATTTATGATGGCGCACGCCGCGTTGCTGCAATGGCGTCAGATGAATCTTTCTGCACGAAGTGCGGGATAAGACTTGGGGTGAAACGATGTCCGGACGCAAGGGTCTTGTCGGTTTCTGCAAACGGAACCGACATATTCTTTATATTATGCCATGGCTGATGGGTTTTCTGATGTTTCAGGGGTTGCCCATGTTGTGGTCGTTGATCTGCGGCTTCAGCGATTTTCACCTGTTCCGCGGCATCAGTCAATGGGGCTTACAGAACTACACCGCGATTCTTTCCGATGCGGCAGCGTTACGCGCCATTGGCATCACGTTGCTGTATACCTGTATTACCGTGCCGCTGAAAATCATGCTTGGCATGGCGGTGGCGTATCTGCTGCACACCTCGCTTAAGGGCATCGGGATATTCCGTACCCTGTATTATCTTCCATCCATTCTGGGCAGTTCCGTTGCGGCTGCCGTTTTGTGGAAAGCATTGTTCCGTGACGGTGGGGTAGTGAATCAGCTGCTGCAAATGGTGGGGCTTTCTCCCGTGGCATGGCTTGCAGAGCCCAATACTGCCCTGTGGGTGGTGATCCTGTTGCGTGTGTGGGAGTTTGGTTCGCCGATGGTGCTGATGCTTGCCGCATTCCAACAGATCCCGCATACTTTACTGGATGCCGCAAGGCTTGACGGTGCAGGTGCTGTGAGTATCTTTTTTCGTATCCAATTGCCGATGATCTCGCCGGTGGTGTTTTATTCGGCAATGCTGCAGATCTGTACCGCGCTGCAAGAATTCAACGCGCCGTTCATCATCACCGATGGCGGTCCTATGGGTTCCACCACGCTGATCTCTCTGCTGATCTACCGCCATGCGTTCAGCCGGTATGAAATGGGCTATGCCAGTGCGTTGGCGTGGGTGCTGTTTCTGCTGACTGCCGTTTGCGTGGGATTGTATCTCCTGTTGGGCAAGCGGCTTGTGTTCTGGGAACAGGAGGAGCCGAGATGAAACGCAGACAACGCCACGCACTGCTGCGATATTTGTTGCTGACACTGGGTGCATTTGTGATGATCTATCCGCTGCTGTGGCTTGTCAGTGCAACATTTCGCAGTAACAGCGAGATTTTCTCCGCAGCGGGTCTGATTCCGACTGCCCCTACGCTAGAGGGTTGGCGCAATGCCTTTGCCGATTACGGCGGACAGATCAATCTGCTGCGCGCCATGGGCAATACCTATGCCTATGTGCTGCCGAAAGTGCTGCTTACGCTGATCTCTACGACGCTGACGGCATATGGCTTTGCAAGATTTCAGTTTGCAGGGAAGCGATTGTTTCAGATTCTGCTGTATTGTACGCTGTTTTTGCCGCAAACGGTGCTATATGTGCCGCAGTTTGTGCTGTTTGAGCAGCTTGGGTGGGTGGATTCTCCCTTGTATCTGCCGTTGGTGGTCCCTGGGGCACTGGCAGGGGAAACTGCACTGGTGGTCATGATGATCCAGTTTTTTCGCAATATCCCCAAGGTGTACGATGAGGCGGCAAGTCTGGATGGCTGCCATTCATTGCAACTGCTGTGGTATGTACTGCTGCCCATGCTCAAGCCCGTGCTGATTACCTGCGGCGTATTGCAGTTGCTGTGGTCTGTGAATGATTACATGGGGCCGCTGCTGTATGTCAAAACGCCGTCACGATACCCCATCTCGGTGTATGTCAAGCTCTCTATGGATGCCGACAGCGGCTTTGCATGGAACCGTGTGCTGGCGGTGTGCTGTGTGGCAATGTTACCACAGATCATCATGTATTTTATTGCGCAGCGCCGCAGTGATATGCCCATTGCCGCAGGCGGTATCAAAATGTAACCATCAATCGAAAAAGGCGTCGCTTGTGCAATATCAAACAAGAGGACACTCCACGAAAAATGGAGTGTCCTTTCTGTGCTTATTCAGTTGTAGTGCCTGTTGTGGTTTCGGTAGAGGGTGTTGCAGGTCTTGCAATGGCAGGTGCACCCTCCTTGGAGTAATCATAAAAGCTCAGGTTGATATCCACCGCGCCTTTGATGCCGTCTACTGTGCCTGTGCAGGTGTACTGCCACATATCATAATCGTAGATGTAGGTGGGGCCGTCGCCGTATTCGGCAAGCCAGAAAGGATAATCCTGTATACGGGGAAGATCCAGTTTCAGCAGCGATGTGCGTTTGTTCTGGTAAATCATGGGCTGATACCCAAAGGATTCCATATGCTGACAGAATGCAAGGGTGCAATCGGTCAGTACATCCACCGCGACCGCATCGGTGCGCGCGTCGTCGTCGTAGATAATCTCCCAGTCATATACAACGGGAAAATCCAGTTCCAGTCCCTCCAACTGCTGTGCCGTAAAGATCGCCTCATCAATGGCTTCTTCGATGGAAATTGCCTGTGAGAAGAAATATGCGCCTACCAGCAGACCTGCTTCCTTGGCAGCCTTGTAATTCTGCTGAAAAGCGGTGTCCTTTTTAATCTGTCCGCCGCCGTAGGTGCGGTAGCCCACGCGCATCATGACAAAATCAATGCCGTCGGCCTTCACCGCATCCCAGTCGTACACCTCGTTATACACCGAGATATCAATGCCCGTCATGGCGTTGATGCTGCCATAGCTGTCGTAGGATACCATGCGGTCGTTTTCTTCCTTGAGCTGTTCCAGCGGATGGGTAGACAGGGGAACATCCTCCAGTACCGGCAGCCAGATCTGCCCGTACACTTCATCCTTTAAGAGAATTTTCTGTCCGCCGCGCTCATAAAAGCGATCAACCAGAATGCTCTCATAGGTCACGGTCGTTGTGGTGGTGGAGTTGTAATCGTTGATCTGCTGCTGCATCGCGGTCATGCTTTTGATGGTTTTGCGCTGTGCAAGCAGTGCAATGCCCATGCCGCCTGCAAGGGCAGCGAAAAAAGCGGCTGGCAGGGCGGCTGCGATTATCTTGATTGCGGTATTGCGGTTCATAACGCTCCTTTGTAGGCTGTGGCTGATGTGCGGATCGTCCATTGCATCATGGATACCCGTTTATTATAGCATAACGACAACGGAAAAGCAAGTATTTTGTTGTAGTGCAGCGAATTCGGTCGGTTTTCCGATGCGCTTTCAGGGCGCACTTGCTTTTTTCGGTGGATTATGTTATAATAACTCTGTTTGAGGTAAAATGTCCCT
>JAEDLR010000025.1 GCA_016295145.1 Oscillospiraceae bacterium | reverse complement strand
CGTGATCGGGACAGGCGTAGGAAAGTGAATACAGCTGCTCCTCTCCCCCCATGACACTGATTGTCACCAGCCCTTCGGCGAGCTTCGTAGCGGTTTCCAGACTATCGGTCAATCGGGTGCGGATACCTTCCTTGACCACCAGACGATCTACGACAATCTCAATATTGTGCTTTTTGTTCTTGTCCATCTTGATTTGTTCGCTGAGATCATAGATACTGCCATCTACACGGACACGCACAAAGCCCGATTTTTTCGCAGATTCCAGTTCCTTGGTGTATTCTCCTTTTCTGCCACGCACAATGGGTGCCAGAATTTGCAGCTTTGTCCCCTGTTCCATGGCAAGCACGGTGTCTGCAATACAATCTACGGTTTGCTGACTGATCTCTCTGCCGCAAATGGGGCAGTGCGGTGTGCCCACTCTGGCATACAGCAGACGCAGGTAGTCATAGATCTCGGTAACGGTACCCACTGTCGAACGTGGATTCTTTGAGGTGGTTTTCTGGTCAATGGAAATGGATGGAGAAAGCCCGTCAATGCTGTCAACATCAGGCTTTTCCATCTGCCCCAGAAACATACGGGCATAGGAAGAAAGGCTTTCCATATAGCGACGTTGACCATCGGCATAAATGGTATCAAAGGCCAGTGAAGATTTGCCAGAGCCGGACAGTCCGGTAAAAACCACCAATTTATCGCGCGGAATCTCCACGCTGACATTTTTCAGGTTATGCTCTCTTGCACCTCGTACAATGATTTTATCCAACATAAATTGAAACTGCTTCCTTTCTGTGTTTCACAAACAAACGCTATGTAAAACCTGATTGCGCAGCGCACAGAATCCCAACGATTCGTTCACGAGGTAATGAAAACGGTTCCCAACGTTACCGCAATATAAATCAGTAGCACCAAACAAATCATAAGGAACACAAATGCAACGCGCCGTTTTCTACGAAAGCGCTTTTGCAGGTTTTCATAATCCGCTTCCAACATTACGGTTGCGGTTTCATCCACCGGCACACCCTGCCACCCATTGTAATAAACCGTCTTGGGCAGATAGCCTTCCACGGTACGGTTTTCGTCCATTACCCATTGTGGGATTGGCTGCAACGGCTGCGGAAACATTCGCACAGAAACCGAATCTGCAATCTGAAAAGGCAGCGGTGTTTTGCATCGCAAACCAAAAAACGCAATATGCTGCATCCCGTCACTGCATGGATATGCCACGGAAAACTCGTACAAAAAGGCATAGGCATTGCTTTGATAGTTCTTCACCTTACCCGTTGGGCTGACCTTGCCGCTGCCGTGTAACTGGCGGCAATCCATGATCGTTCCCACTGCAGGTGCTGCGGATTTCATCCGTTGCTCCAGTGCGTAATTCTTTTTGTATTTGCTCCATGAAACCAACAATATGACCACGGAAGCGATCAAGACCATCACGCCAATGATCAGCATAATCATGACAAATGCCATGACTCCCATAAATGCCATAACGACCTTCCTTTCTATTCACCGCGCAGAGCCTTAATCTTATCGCGGAGATAAGCGGCGTGTTCAAATTCAAGCAGCTTGGCCGCCTCCTTCATCTGGGCTGTCAACTGTTTGATCAGATCTTCCTTTTCCTGACGACTCATCTGCTTTGCGACTGCCTCTTCGGTCTTTTCCTTGGTAGAGATCTCCAGGACATCGCGGATATCCTTCACAATGGTTTTCGGCACGATGCCGTGCTTTTCGTTAAATGCCATCTGAATACTGCGGCGACGTTCCGTTTCCAGAATCGCACGCTCCATGCTTCCAGTTACGGTATCAGCATACATGATGACCTCACCCCCTGCATTACGGGCAGCGCGGCCTATGGTCTGCACCAAAGAAGTCTCAGAACGCAAAAAGCCCTCTTTATCCGCATCCAGAATCGCTACCAGCGATACTTCGGGCAGATCCAGGCCCTCACGAAGCAGGTTAATGCCTACCAGCACATCAAATTCACCCATGCGCAGATCACGCAGCAGTTCCATACGCTCTATGGTATCCACATCATGGTGCAGATACCGCACCTTCACCTGCATATTCTGCAAATAGGCAGTCAGATCCTCCGCCATTTTTTTCGTCAGCGTTGTTACAAGCACACGCTCATTACGCTCCACACGCTGATGAATCTGCGACAGCAAGTCCTCGATCTGTCCTTCTACCGGTTTGACAGTAACTGGCGGATCCAACAGACCCGTAGGACGGATGAGCTGCTCCACAATGATATCGGTGCGTTCTTTTTCCAACTTACCGGGCGTTGCACTTACATACATCGCTTCGCGGATGCGCTCTGTGAACTCACCGTAATTCAGCGGTCGGTTATCAAAGGCACTGGGTAAACGGAAGCCGTAATCCACAAGGGTCTGCTTGCGGGCACGGTCGCCTGCATACATACCGCCCACCTGCGGTAGCGTAACATGGGATTCATCGACAATCAGCAAAAAATCATCAGGAAAATGGTCAAGGAGCGTTTGCGGCTTTGCACCCGGCTCACGGCGGGAAAGCACCCGGGAATAGTTCTCAATGCCGCTGCAAAAACCGATCTCACGAAGCATCTCGATATCATAATTGGTACGCTGCGCAATGCGCTGTGCTTCGATCAGCTTGTTTTCCGACTCAAAAAATGCGACTCTCTGTGTCAGTTCCTCCTGCAATTCGGCAATGGCTGCCTCCAGCTTATCCCCGGAGACAACATAATGGCTTGCTGGGAAAATCACGGTATGCTGCAAAACCGACTTTACCTCGCCGGTGACGATCTCAATCTCGGCAATGCGGTCGATCTCATCACCGAAAAACTCGATACGCACGGCGATTTCAGTGGAATGCACAGGGCAGATATCCACCACATCGCCATGCACACGAAAGGTGCCACGCTCCATGGCAATATCGTTGCGTTGATACTGAATCGCCACCAAAGAGGCAATCAGATCCTCACGGGAAAGTTCCATACCCGGACGCATGGAAATGGTCATGTGGCGGTACTCCTCGGGAGCACCCAGCGAGTAGATGCAGGAAACCGAAGAAACAATAATCACATCGTTGCGCTCTGCCAGTGCCATAGTCGCAGAGTGGCGCAAACGGTCAATCTCATTGTTGATGGAGGAGTCCTTTTCAATATAGCTGTCGGTACTGGGAATATAGGCTTCGGGCTGATAGTAATCGTAGTAGGATACGAAATATTCCACGGCATTTTCGGGAAAAAACTCCTTGAACTCACTGCAAAGCTGGGCCGCCAGGGTCTTGTTGTGGGCAAGCACCAGTGTGGGCTTGTTGCGCGCTGCAATGACATTTGCCATGGTAAAGGTTTTGCCTGAGCCTGTCACGCCCAACAATATCTGTTCCTGATTGCCCTGCTCAAAGCCATCTATCAGATCCTGAATGGCACGGGGTTGGTCGCCTGCCGGTGCATAGGGGGCGTGCAGACGGAATTTCTGTTCTTTCACGGGGAAGGCTCCTCTCCGAATCAAAGTTCGCATATATATTATACACCATTTTTCCTGTCATTGCAAGTGGATAAAAATTGCCCCCTTGGCAATACAAGGGGACAATTTACACACCCGTGTTTATGTAGATTGCGAAGTATACAGTTGATAGTACCACCCTTTTTTCGCCATCAGTTCTTCATGGCTGCCGCTTTCCAGAATGCCCTTTTCTCCAATGTACATAATCCGATCACAGTTGCGGATGGTAGACAGTCTGTGGGCAATGATAAAAGAGGTTCTGCCCTTGAGCAGTCCCGCAATACCCTTTTGCAGCAACGCCTCAGTACGGGCATCAATAGACGAGGTTGCCTCATCGAGGATCAAGATCTTGGGGTCGCTGAGAACGGTTCTGGCAAAACTGATAAGCTGTTTTTCGCCGCCTGACAGCTTGGAGCCGCGCTCATTGACCTGCGTGTAATAGCCATCCTCCATTTCACTGATAAAGCCGTCTGCATAGACCGTTTTTGCAGCTGCAATCACTTCTTCATCCGTGGCATCCAGCTTGCCATAACGGATATTATCCATGATGGTTCCGCTGAAGATAAAGCTATCTTGCAGCATAATACCCATATGGGAACGCAGCGAGCGCAAAGTCACGGTGGAAATATCAGTACCGTCAATCAGAATGGCGCCGTCATTCAGATTATAGAATCTGGAAAGCAATGACACGATCGTAGATTTGCCTGCACCTGTCGCACCAACCAGAGCCACGCTCTGCCCTGCCCCGACATCGAAAGAAATATGCTCCAGCACGGGAACATTCTCCTCATATCCAAAGGTCACATCGCGGAAGCTGACCTGCCCTATGATATCACCCATGGGCTTTGCATCGGGATCATCTTCCACGGTCACAGGCTCATCCAGTGTTTCAAAAATGCGCTCCAGATACGCAATATTGTTGATGAAGTTGTTCATGATATTGGAAAGGTTCATAATTGGCTGCCAGAAGCACGATGCATAGCCTGTCATGGCAGCAAGCACGCCCAGAGAAACCGTTGCAGGATCCAGCACAAGCAGCCCCACAATAAACAGGGCGGCACGCACCAATGTGGAGATATTATCTGTAACGGGCCACACAAGATTGGAAAACACCACGGCGTGCATCCAGCTTTTCCGGTAACGCTCATTCAGGCGGTCATAAATCTCGGCGTTCTCCTCCTCACGGTGAAACACCTGCGTGATTCTCGCGCCGACAATATTCTCCTGCAAATAAGCGTTCATATTGGAGCTTTTATTGGATACATCCTGCCATGCCCTGCGCTGATGCTTTTTAATGGAAAACATCACCAGCATGAACAACGGAAGACCCGATAGCGCGACCAGCGTCAGGCGCACATCGACGATCAGCATGAAAACCAGGATGAACACCATATTCAGGATCTCCATGACGAAATTGATGATACCGTTGGAGAGCATATCGGACACACTGTTGACATAGTTGATCACGCGAATCAGGATCTTGCCGTGAGGACGGTCATCATAATATGAAAAAGGTAGCTTCTGCAGATGTGCAAACAGATCCTCGCGGATATCAAAGATAATATGCTGCCCCACCACTGTAAGAATCCGCGAACGAATGGTGGAAAGCACCACACTGAAACCCGTACACAGCAACAGCAACAGCGCAAGCAGAATCAACTGCCTGCCGTTCTTTTCGGGAATGGTCACATCCAGTGCATGGCGCGTAATCAGCGGGCCGATCAGCCCTGCAATGGCAGAAACCACACTCAGCAGCAGTGCAAGCAGCATTTTTCCGCTGTACCGCTGAATGTACACAAACGAACGCTTGAGATGGGTAAAATCAAATGGAGTTTCCAGCACTTCATCCACATCATATTTATTGCGCGTCATGGGATGCCTCCTTTCCGTTTTCCTGTGCACAGTGAATACCGCTTTGCAGTTCGTAGATCTCGCGATAATACCCGTCACGACTGATGAGTTCTTCATGGGTGCCGATATCCGCTACCACGCCGTCCTCCAAAATGATGATTTGATCGGCATTTTTGGTAGAAGAAATACGCTGCGCAATGATGATCTTGGTACAGGGGAAATCCAACGCATCGTTCAGGCTATGCTGAATATGGGCTTCGGTTTCCATATCTACCGCAGAGGTTGTATCGTCAAGAATCAGCACAGCAGGACGCACAGCCAACGCACGGGCAAGGGAGATTCTCTGCTTCTGACCGCCCGAAAGTCCTACGCCGCGCTCGCCCACAATGGTATCATAGCCATCGGGAAGCTGTTCGATAAACGCATCGGCAGCGGAAAGCTTGGCACACCGCTTGACATATTCCTCATCCATGCTACTGTCACCAAAGGCGATATTACTGTCGATGGTATCGGAATACAGCAGCACATCCTGGGTTGCAATACTGATATTCTTGCGGAGACTTTCCAGACGGTGCAAACGGACATTTTTGCCATCTACCAGCACCTCGCCCTCCGTTGCATCAAAGAAGCGGGGAATGAGATTGACCAGCGAGGTCTTACCGCTGCCCGTTGCACCCATGATGGCAACGGTTTGTCCGGGTAGGATATGAAAACTCACATCTCGGAGAATTGCTTTGTCGCCAATGGAAAAGCTGACATGGGAAAATTCAACCTCACCGCGCAGATGTGCCTCGCCTTCCGGTGCATCGGTACGGTCAACGATCATGGGGGCGGCATAGTAGATCTCAATGATCTTGCTTGCAGAAGCCATAAAACGGTTGCAATCGTTGACATAATGCCCCAGATTGCGCATAGGGTTGCTCACTGCCCACAACAGTCCGGAGATCGCCACATACTGCCCCATGGTCAGATGCTGCCGAATCATGAACCAGCCGCCGCAGAGCAACAGCACCACCGACAACGCACCTGCAAAGAAATCGATCCATGGCTGATATTGCAGCCAGTTCATGGATGCAGCAATATTCGCATCACGGCACTGCACATCATGCGCATGGAATTTCTCGATCTCGAAATCTTCACGGGCAAAGGCTTTTACCACGCGGTTACCCGAAATGTTCTCCTGTGCGGCGGTATTCAGTGCCGATTGCTTCTCACGCAGGGTACGGTAAGCAGGCCCGGCCTTTTTGGAAAACAGTCTGGTGATGATAAAGATAAAGGGCGTGATTGCCAGAATGCACAAACCTGTGCGCCAATCAATGGTGAAAAAGAACACCATAGATGCAGTAAACAGGGCGATGGATTCCACGATACCCTTGATGACCCACGAGACCATGTGGCGTACCATATCCAGATCACCCGTCAGTCGGGTCATCAGATCGCCTGTGCGATAGTGGTCATAAAACGCCATATCCTGATTCTCAATTCTGCGGAACAGATGCGTGCGCACCTTAAAGATCATGCCCTGGGATGCCTTTTCATAATACATATTGCAGGCATATTGCATAGCGGTACGCAAAAAGGTAAACCCAATCATTGCGGCGATCAGCCACAGAAACCGGTCACGGTGCAATGCAAGATTCTCCGTGGCTTTTTCGTTGGAAATAAATGTGTCGATAATCTCTGTCTGAAAATACGGCACAACGGTGTACAATACATTACACAGCACCGAAAGTACCAGCGCAATGATATAGCTGCTGCGATACCCTTTCAGATTCTTCCATAGCCATTGCAATGGAAACGCTTTGTTGCAAATCATACTACTGCCCTCCCCCTTTGGGAACTTCTGTCATGCGGTTTGCCTTTAAAACGGTATCATTATAGCACATCCTTGCGGCAAAAAGAATAGGATATGCTATCATATTCTTAACATATCCTATGATTTATATTCGATTTTATATGGTGTACTGCGCTGAAATAATGAGCAAAACGATAATTTGTTCAGTGCGTTAATGTCGCCCATGAAAATACCAATCGTATACAGGATTCAGCATTGTGCCTTTCGCCACTGTATGGGGCTGCAGCCTGTTACTGATTTGAACTGCCTCGAAAAATGCACTGCCGATTTATATCCTGATTTGAACGCGATCTCTTCAACGGTCATATTTGTATAGGCAAGGTAGCGCTGCGCCTGTTCAATACGGCTTTGTATCACATCCGCAGTACAGGTAGTACCAAAGGCTTGTTTGTACAGCATATGCAGATACGGCGTACTGACATTCATCATGGCTGCCATTTTATCTACCGACCAATCATCCGTTGGCTGCGCATAGATCTTACGGCGCAGATCCAGTAATTCACGGTAATGCGCCACCGAAAAATGCGCATGACTGGGGCGCGAGAACACATCCGAAAGCATCGCCTGAATCAAATGGCCTGCTGCCTGACTGTTGTTGGTACGATAGTAGCAATCGGCGATCAACTGAAAATACTGGGATACATTGATGTTCTGCCCGATATATAGTGGTGTATCAAACACTATGGGGATCTCCGAGGAAAGCTGCTCGGTACAGGAAAACTGTATCCAATCGTTGATATAGCATTCTTCACAGGCACGATACCACTGCGGCGTATGCTTATCATATATAATAAAGGTTTCGGGTTCGGTTTCGATCTGCTGCCCGTTGATCACAAAAATGGCTTTGGTCTTGACAAACAAGACCAAATAGCCGTCATATCCCATGGAACGGTCAAACACAAAATCACCGTCATGACGGCTGCCACAGCCCATACGGTCAATGAGAAACAATTGTGACGCACCCCCTATGCCGAAAATCTGTCATATCTGTTATTATACGCAGAAAGCCGCAGCTTGTCAAGCATAGGATTCCGTGCATGACCGCTGCAATTCCGGGTATCCTATGATAGGCTTTGCATTGCAGGGCGATTTTATATGAAAGGATGCGTATATATGATCGAACAGGATACCATTCGTCTGCTGCGGGAATCGGATGCAGGCATTAAAATGGGCATTTCCTCATTGGAAGATTCCATGAAGCATATCAAAAGCAACAAGTTTCATGAGATCGCGCAGAAAAGCTTGCACAATCACCAAATGTTGCAGACAGAAATGCAGACGCTTCTTGCGGATTATCACGATGACGGCAAAGAGCCTGCCATGATGGCAAAGGGCATGGAGTGGTTCAAAACCAATGTTTCCCTTGCCATGGATGCTTGCGATGGTGCAGTCGCTGATTTTCTGGTGGATGGCTGCAATATGGGTGTAAAATCACTGGCGCGCTACTTGAACGAATACAAGGCTGCCGATGAAAAGTCAAAGGACATTGCAAAAAAACTCATCAGCGAGGAAGAACATCTCAGCAAAGCTGTGCGGGATTTCCTATAAAGGCAAAGCGGTATCCCCTGCAAAAGGAGATGCCGCTTCGCTCTGTCGAGACACCCACAGAACATTTCTGCGAGCCATAGCCGGAACGCTTTGGTGTGGCTTCCCGTTGATTCTTGCAGCAGAAATCATCATAGCTTCAATACAGAAATCGCGTCGGAAATGGTCTTTTCAAACGCTTCTCTGCCGTACTTATCAATTTCTGCTTTGTCTTTCATGCCGTGCGTGAGACAGCCTGCACCGCCGATACAGCCGCCTACGCACGCCATACCCTCGATAAAATTCCCGTCAAGCACATTCTTGCTTTTCTTCAGCAGAGCCGTGCGGCATTCTTCTATGCCATCGCATGAAACGGCTTTCAGTTCAAAGTCAATATGCTGTTCCTTGAGACCTTGTGCAACTGCGTCAGAAAGACCGCCTGAACGTGCGAAAATCCTTCCGAAATAGGAGGCGTTGTCAAGAACATCTTCTTCCAGTGCAGTAATATCAATATCACGGCTGTCGAACAATGCCTGAAGCTCCTCAAAGGTGAGCACAGAGTCAACATAAGGCTTTACGCTATCAAGCTGTGCTTCCGCTTTTTTGGCTGTACACGGACCGATAAAAACAATTCTTGCATTTTCGGTTGTGTCCTTGATATACTTTGAAATCGTCGCCATTGGTGATAAGTTATGGGATACAAACGGCACCAAGTCAGGAAAAGCTGTTTGAATATATTTTACGAATGCAGGGCAGCAGGAACTGGTCAGGAAGCCCTTTTCAGCCAGTTCCCTTGATTCTTGCTGTGCAACCATATCTGCACCGAGCGCCGCTTCCACAACAGTATGGAAGCCAAGCACCTTTAAGCCAGAAACCACCTGCCCTAGCTTTGCATAAGTAAATTGGCTGGAAATCGACGGCGCAACAATTGCATAGAGCTTGTAGTTACTGCCCTGTTCGCTTTTCTTAATCAGGTCAATCACATTGAGAATATAGGACTTATCAGTAATCGCACCAAATGGACACTGATAAACGCAGGCACCGCAGCTTGTACATTTCTCATTGTCGATGGAAGCTGCATTCTCATCATTGATCGAGATCGCTTTTACTTTACAGGCAATCTGACAAGGACGCTTCCGGTTTACGATCGCATTATATGGACAGACTTTTGCACACTGACCACATTCCACGCACAGGGACTTATCAATATGAGCAACATGATTATGGTCAAAGGAAATCGCACCTCTTTTGCATACAGCCTCACAACGGTGAGCAAGACAGCCACGGCAAGAGTCGGTAACATCATAGCCTGCGGCAGGGCATTCATCGCAGGCGATGTCGATCACCTCAATGACATTGGGGTTTTCCTTATCACCACCCATTGCAATCCGAACACGTTCTGCAAGAATGGCACGTTCTTTGTACACACAGCAGCGCATGGTGGAGGTTTTGCCCGGCACAATGATTTTGGGAATATCCAACACATTTTCAAGCAAGGTATCGTTCCATGCCTGACGTGCCACTTCGCGAAGAACCTTGTATTTGAGGTATTGTACCTTGGTATCGAATTTTCTCATTCAGATTCTCCTTTAGAAATAACTTACCTTGATCCGCTTGCCCATTCGCCTCAGGCAAGCCGACAGTTCTTCTACCAGATTCATTTTGATGTTGAAATTGATCGGCAGGTCGGGGTTCTGATGTGCAGGGTTGATGGCTCTGCCTACATAGAAATTGATGTCGGTTGCTTCTTCAAACAGAAGCCGACTGATCAGCGAAGCACCGTCACGCTTGAAGCCCCATTGTTCATAGCTTTCGTTTTTATCCAGATAGTCCTTGGCGTATTCAAGCACTTTGCTTACTGTGATCACGCCTTCCGTTACAAGGTCCACTCCCTCCAGCTCTGCAATGGGCGGAATGTCTGAACGCTCAAAATGAAGGGACGGTTTCAGCGTTTTGCCCAGATATTTGGCTGCTATGGAAGCGGTTGTGCCTCCACATATAATATGCTTGCCCTCCTTTGAAAAGAACAGGGACATCATTCTATCTCCGTCGCTTCTGTTGGAAGGCGGACCGAACAGCATATTCATCGGCTCTCTCTTTCGGATTTTTACAATGCAAGCGGTAGCGTCATCGCCAGGGCGGTTTCCGTAAAGCTTATTGCACTCATCTGTGAGAATGGTGGAAAGTGTTTTTGCGGTATAACCGCAGTGGGATATTGATTCCATAAATTCGGCAATATCTTCACGCTTCCAGCCGAAGTTAAACGCTGTGCCGATTCCTGCATGGGGACAGCCGTCACTCATAGCGATAAAAATGTCATTTTCGCGGAGTTTGATTGTGGATTTGTAAATCCGCTTTCCGTCAATGTTCATTTCCGTTTTGGGGTAATCACAACTGACACAGTCACGGATCAGAATCACATGGGGATTGTCGTACTGAATAATCTCGATGACTTCGTTGTCCTTGATGTGCATAATCGTAAAGGTTGAATATGCAACACCTCTTACGGAACAAACGGGAAGCGTCGCGGCAATGGTGCTGACGCACTCCTCAAGAGGGAGCCCTGCCGCCATCATTGTGGAAATGATTTTTGCGGTAAGGGTAGAAAGGATGCTTGCCTTTACGCCGCTTCCCAATCCATCAGCCAGAACGATAACGGTTGCGTTCTCATTCTGCTCGACAATGTCAACATGGTCTCCGCAAAGCTCTTCGCCGTAGTGGGAAATGCTTTTGTAGCCAATATCTGCACATAAATTATTCATCGGAAATCGACTCCTTTAGCTTGGAAAGAGCAATCTTTGTTTCCGCGGCGGTTTCACCGAGAAGAGAAGCAATTTCCTGAACAATTCGCATCTGCTTTTCAACGACCTTATCTGCTACTTCCACTGTCTGACGGTCAAGTTTTTCCTTGCGTTCCTTTGCCTTCTGCTCGTCTGTTACATCACGCAAAATCCCAATCAGCAGATGGGAATCCTTATCGTGAACAATCGTCTGTTCAACATATCGGTTATACTCGGCAAGGTATGTGCGCTGGTTATGGATTTCCCTGCCCTTATCAAGAACAGTTATAAACGCTGTGGGGTCAAGAATACGGATAACCTGGTCGCCGAGAATATCCGAAGCGTTCCGTATATTCATAATGCTTCTTGCAGCGTCATTGATCTGCTGCACTTCAAGATTTTCGTTCAGAACAATCAGACCGTTGGGCGTGTTCTTCACAATCGTATCGGAAAAGCTTTCCGCCTTATCTTTGAGGAACGGCAGACACATAGAGTATTCCGCCTTGCCCTGACAGATTGCAATGGCCTTTTCACGGCAGGTATTATACCCACAGGATCCGCAGTTCAGCTGATCAGTCTCTTTCGTTTTTCCCATCTGGCGCAACACATTGCTGATTTCCATTTCTGAGGGCTGCTGGAGTCTGCGCTCGATAAAGGTAAAGCTTTTATGGATTTCATCTATTTCCGGCTGAGCAACATCGAAATCATCAGTGCCTGCATAGTTTGCCACAGACATATAGTCACGAATTGGCGAACGGTGGTATTTTTCCATCACGGGGCCGCCGATACAGCTTCCCGTACAGGAGGACATCTCTATAAAGCACTTGTGGATTTTTCCGTTTTCTATATCCTGCAAAGCCGCCATACAGTTTTCAACGCCATCAATCGCCAGATATGTATAGCCGTTGATGTTCTGCTCCATTGATTTCAGAATGCCGCCGGCTGTCGGGAAGAAACGTGTACGACTGTTCCTTGTGGTATCCATTTCCTGTGCAAGCTCGATCTGTTCACTTTTCAGCCATTCGGTAAGCTCTTCAAAGGTCAGAACTGCGTCAGCGAATCCCTCATAGTATTCCGCCTCGTCCTTTTTGGCGACACAAGGGCCGATAAACACGATCTTTGCATTGGGAATACGCTTCTTGATATCTGTACAATGGGCCTGCATTGGCGAAACAACATCTGCAAGGTATTTCAGCTCAGAGGGAAAGTATTTCTGAATCAGCAGATTCACGGAATGACAGCAGGAAGAAATGAGAATATCCCTGTCTTCTTCACGAAGAATACGCTCATATTCAGTCTTTACAATGGTCGCACCGACTGCCGTTTCTTCTACATCATAAAAGCCAAGCTGCTGTAACGCTTCACGCATTGCGTTGATTCCCACGCCATCATAATTTGCAATAAAGGACGGTGCCAGGCTGACAACAACCGGTGCGCCGCTCTGAATCAGCACCCTTGCCTTTTCAACCTCTCCTGCAATTTCCTTTGCGTTCTGAGGACAGACAACAAAGCACTGACCGCAGAGAATACACTCATTGCCGATAATATGCGCCTGATTACCCGAAAAGCGGATCGACTTTACGGGACAATGGCGAATACATTTGTAGCAGTTTTTACAATTGGATTTTTTCAAGGTCAGCCAATTTGACATAGTTTATTCTCCTCATGATTTGAGAACATTCAGGACTTTTTCGGTAAAGAACTCCTTGAAGTTCTCTCTGGTTATACCTGTGTGAATTTCGTCATCAATCTGAACAGTAACACCCACACGATTGCATTTCCCTGTACAGAAACTTCCTGCAAGGGTGATGTCATCTTCCAGCTTATGCTCCTGAATGGCATTCTGAAAAAGCTCCACGATATCCGCAGAGCCTTTCAGGTGACAGGAGCTTCCTACGCAGACCTGTATGATCATAACTTCGCCTGAACCTCTTTCTCAAAGAATTCGGTTACAGTGTCAGGGGTTACTGAAAAGAAGCTGCCATCAACGGTTACGCATACACCCTGCTGACAGTTACCCATGCAGAATGTGCCGCCGAGTTCCACCTTGTCGCCAAGCTGATTCTCAGCAATCAGATACTGGAGCTGTTCTACCACACTTCTGGAACCCTTGATGTGGCAGGAGCTGCCGATACATACTGTAATTTTCATTGTCAAGTCCTCCTGTTACTCGTAATCCACAACATTTACCCAACTGAGAAGGAATTCTCTTTCCTTTTCGTTCCCCTTTACGGACTGGGATGCGGCAACAATCGGCATCCACTTCTGAACGTACTGCTTTGCGGTGTTGCTCTTTGCGCAGAACAGCGCAAGGTACTTGTGTGCACCTGAAATATCACCGTTCAGCCAGAACAGCAGGTAAGTTCTTGCTGCGTCAGCGGAAGCGTTGCCCTGTGTTGCGTGTGCCCAGTCAAGAACGTAAGGGGTGCCGTCTTCCGTGATTACAATGTTAGACGGGTTCAGGTCACCATGGCAAACCTTATTGTGCTTCGGCATACTGTCAAGACGTGTGTGAAGGTCATATCTTGTTGTAGCGTCAAGCGCACAGGCACTGATTTTACGGTTCATCTTGTCCTTTAGCTTATTGAGGAGGGGGCTTGTCTTTGAATGGATTTCAAGCTGAATGTCAACAAGCATTTCGATGTACTTGTCCTTGTTGTCAGGGTCTTCCTCCATAAGCTGTGCAAGCGTCTTTCCCTTGATAAATTCGGAAACGATTGCCCATTTACCGTCAATCATTGTTACTTCAAGAACCTTAGGAATATGGAGTCCTGTTTCTTCGATACGGGACTGGTTCAGTGCTTCGTTCAGCACATCCGCCTTGGAATAATCCGCGTTGAACACCTTAACGCAGGTATCACCGTCACGGTAGATCGTCTTGTTATTTCTTACAGCAATGACTCTGTCAAGTTTCATATTTTTACTCCCCTTTCCTTATGCTCTGCTGCTCTTCTTGCCTTTGTTGTAAGCAACCTTTACAACATCTGCCTTAACATCGCCTGCGATTTCCTTTGCAGGCATTTCTGCTTCAACAAAGTGCTTTCCGTAATATGCGTTGAGATACATCTGCTTGATTTCGCTCATAAGCGGATATCTCGGGTTTGCTCCTGTACACTGGTCATCAAATGCCTGTTCGGTCATTTCATCAAGGGTATCAAGGAATGTCTTTTCATCAACACCATAATCCTTGATGGTTTCCTTGATACCAACCTTTGCCTTGAGTTCGTTGATTGCCTTGATGAGGTTTTCAAGCTTTTCTTCATCTGTATTGCCGCCGAGCTTGAGGCAATCAGCGATTTCAGCGTAGCGAGCAAGTGTGTGTGGATGGTCGTACTGGGAGAAAGTGCCCATCTTTGCAGGCACTTCAGAAGCGTTGAAGCGGAGCACCTCTTCAATCATAAGTGCGTTTGCAATGCCATGGGGAAGATGGTGGAATGCACCGAGCTTGTGGGCCATAGAGTGACATACACCAAGGAATGCATTTGCAAATGCCATACCAGCCATTGTAGCTGCATTTGCCATCTTTTCACGGGCTTCAACGTCTGTCTGACCGTTTTCGTATGCACGGGGGAGATATTCAAAAATTGTCTGGAGTGCCTGCTTTGCAAGACCGTCTGTATAGTCTGTTGCAAGCATTGCAGCATAAGCTTCAATAGCGTGTGTAACTGCATCGATACCGGAAGCCGCTGTCAAACTCTTCGGTGCAGACATATGGAAATCCGTGTCAATGATCGCCATATCAGGGAGCAGCTCGTAATCAGCAAGAGGATATTTCACGCCGCTCTTTTCATCGGTGATCACAGCGAAAGGCGTCACCTCAGAACCAGTACCTGCAGATGTGGGCACTGCAATAAAGTATGCCTTTTCGCCCATCTTCGGGAATGTGTAAACTCTCTTTCTGATATCAATAAAGCGCATCGCCATATCCATAAAATCAGCCTCTGGATGTTCATAGAGTACCCACATAATCTTCGCAGCATCCATGGCGGAGCCGCCGCCGAGCGCGATAATCGTATCAGGCTGGAATGCTGTCATCTGCGCAGCACCATTCTTGGCATTTTCGAGCGTTGGATCCGGCTGCACCTCAAAGAATGTGGTATGTGCAATTCCCATTTCGTCGAGCTTGTCTGTAATAGGCTTCGTGTAGCCGTTCTGATAAAGGAAGGTATCTGTTACGATGAACGCTCTCTTTTTGCCCATCACCGTTTTCAATTCGTCAAGAGCAACCGGCAGACAGCCTTTCTTGATATAGATTTTTTCAGGCGCACGGAACCAAAGCATATTTTCCCTTCTTTCAGCTACCGTTTTGATATTAATCAGATGCTTTACACCCACATTGTCGCTTACAGAGTTTCCACCCCAAGAGCCACAGCCCAGCGTCAGGGAGGGCGCAAGCTTGAAGTTATAAAGATCACCGATACCCCCGTGAGAAGAAGGTGTATTGATAAGGATACGGCAGGTTTTCATTCTTGCGCCAAACTTTGCAATCTTTTCTGTTTCCGTTTCTGCATTGAGGTATACAGCGGAAGTGTGGCCGTAACCGCCGTCAGCAATCAGCTTTTCAGCCTTGCAAAGTGCGTCTTCAAAATCCTTTGCCCGATACATTGCCAGTACAGGAGAAAGCTTTTCGTGTGCGAATTCTTCGCTGAGCTCCACGCTTTCAACCTCACCGATGAGGATTTTTGTTCCTGCGGGAACATCCACGCCGGCAAGTGCGGCAATCTTTGCGGCAGACTGACCGACAATCTTGGCGTTCAAAGCACCATTGATGATGATGGTCTTTCTCACCTTTTCGGTTTCAGCAGGTGTAAGGAAGTAACAACCCCTTGCGGCAAATTCATTTTTGACGGTATCATAAATATTTTCAAGAACAATGACCGACTGCTCGGAAGCACAGATCATACCATTATCAAATGTCTTGGAATGAATGATTGAGCTGACAGCAAGCAGAATGTCGGCGCTGTCGTCAATGATTGCAGGTGTGTTGCCTGCACCTACGCCGAGAGCAGGCTTGCCGCTGGAGTATGCGGCTTTCACCATTCCGGGGCCGCCTGTTGCGAGAATAATATCCGCTTCCTTCATAACAGTGTTTGTCATTTCCAGGGACGGAACGTCAATCCAGTCGATGATGCCTTCAGGGGCGCCTGCTGCAACAGCCGCTTCAAGCACAATCTTTGCGGCGGCGATTGTACAGTTCTTTGCTCTTGGGTGCGGAGAAATAATGATTGCATTTCTTGTTTTCAGTGCGATCAGGCATTTAAAAATTGCAGTAGAAGTCGGGTTGGTCGTAGGAATCACAGCTGCAACCACGCCGATGGGATCAGCAATCTTCTTGATTCCATATGCTTTATCCTCTTCGATCACGCCGCAGGTTTTTGTATCCTTATATGCATTGTAGATATACTCAGCAGCGTAGTTGTTCTTGATAACCTTATCCTCAACAATGCCCATCCCTGTTTCTTCAACAGCAAGCTTTGCAAGAGGAATTCTTGCCTTGTTTGCAGCGGAAGCAGCAGCAAGGAAAATCTTGTCAACCTGTTCCTGCGTGTAGGTTGCAAAAACCTGCTGCGCTTTTCTGGTGCGTTCAATCGCTTGCTCAAGCTTCTCAACGCTGTCTACAATTTCGTAAGTCTTGTTCTCCATAGTGATCCTCCTCAAGATTTTTCGTGCATCGCCTATTGGAAATCGTCTGATCTGCGACTTCGTTAATATTGTAACAAACTTTCGGCGGTTTGTAAAATATAAGATTATTATACGGCGGTTATCAAAAATGATATGCCCCAAAAAAACGGCGTATTTACGCAAAAACGCCCCGATTTGTATAATCGGGGCGTTTGTATTGCTTATTTGAGATTTCTCCGCCTTGACAGGCATAATTCAGTAATAAACATCTGATCGAGTTTTGTAAGCTTATATCCGGTTTTATATACCAGAATATCCTTATAGATTCTCGTATTGCTTTCGCAATTCTTCTGCACAAGATTATATTTTTGCAGCACATCATCCGGTGCAGGAGATACCCACATAAAGGTCCGATGATTCTTGGAAAGCAAGTCAAACTGGCTGGCTCTTTCAAAGATGTAAATGCAGCTTTTTGCATTGTCAGGCAATTCCTCACGCACGACCTTCGCCATGGACAATGTCGGCACATAGGGGTCGGCATGCGCGATCCGGATATAATCTTCCAGATCGTCGAAGGTGATCTTCTCCTTTTGGGCAAGGGGATGTTCAGCACTCATAATAAGCTTATAAGTAAATTCGGCAATCATTTCATAAGTAAGCCCTTTTTCTTCAAGCATCGCCTTAAAGTACTTATCATAATTCTCCGCATACCGAATGATGCCTAGCTTATAGTCGGAATTCAAAATATTGCTGATGGTACGCTCCGAGTTCGTTTCCATATAAAACACCTCGGCGTGCATATCGGGAATCGACTTGGAAAAATTCGCAAGGGCTTCTGAAATATAACAGGCTCTCGGTACAGAAATCGAAAACTTCTGCTTTTTTGCCGCACCCGTTTTATAGATCTTATCAACGCTGGCAATGTGGTTGAGGATTTCCTTTGCATAGCCAATAAATTCCTCCCCTTCGGGAGTCAGCAACATCCCCTTTGTGCTTCGCTCAAAAATTCGAATGCCGATTTCTCCTTCAAGCTCCTTAATGGAACGGCTTAAATTAGGCTGTGCAAGTATTAAATTACGAGCTGCCTGGCTAAGCGAGCCGACTCTCGCGACTTCAACGGCATATTGCATATGCAGAATATTCATACAGATGTCCGCCTTCCAGTTTGCTTCCTTTATTATAGCATGGATGATCAGAAAAATCAAGTGGAGAATTGGCGATATCGGTGTCAAGAAAAGTCGGAAGAGAGGAAGAATACCATCACAATGCGCAAAACCAGAACGATCAATCAGTACAAGGCTGACAAGCACCACAAATGGTTAGCTGCTCCACGGTGGCTCTCCGTGATAAAGCAATGCAATCAGTGATAAGTATAGACAATGGATGTCACAATGCCATCACCATTTTGGCAGAAGAATTGCACTGCTGCACCCTCTGTGGTATACATATCAAAGAAATGAGAGCTATTGTCGGGCGCACCACAGACAGTATGCACTGCTTCAAGGGAGTCACCGACTTTGATACCCTCCGCAGTCTGAACAGTATTGTCCACAAGCGTAACGGCATAAACGCGGTTCACGCCGTTGTCCGGATAGGTCTCAATGATGAATCCGTTGTAGGTATAAGTATAACTGGTTCCTTCAAAGGCACAGGAAGGTGCTTCAAAGGTAGATACGGGCTCCCCCAGTGCGACAATAATCGGATCACTTTCTGCAGAAATCGCAATGGCTGTGCCGCCTGCGGTATAGGTAAACGAAACTTCTCCTGTGGAGGAGACATTGCTGCTTTCCTCAGTGACAGAGGAATTTACAACAGAGGAAATGCCGCTTGATTCATCTTCGCCGCAGCCGGTAAAAGCGCAAACAGCAAAAGCCGTCAATACAACGCCTGTTATCATACGAAATTGTTTCATATTGCTCACGCAACCTTTCTTTTTGTATATTTGGCAGATTAGCCGATTGCATTCAATTGTCTCTGCCATTCTTTACCATATTCTTCCGCAATTTCTGCCCAATAGGCAGCTAATTCGGGTTCTCCGCGGCGGTCCTGAAGCGACAGTTCCTTCGTGAGATAATCGCCCAGCCATACCGAGAGTTTTTCTGCACCATAAACATTCATATGCAGGCCGCCATCGTAGGTATCCGTTTTGAAATCAATGCCTGTTTCAGCCATTATCGTTTCATCCAGGAAATTGATGTAGGCAAGGTTATGTTCAGCAGCGTAGTCAACAATCTGTATATTCCATTCGTCATACCAGTAAGGGTACAGAGAAGGTGCTTTCACCAACACAAACTCGATGCCTTTTTCTTCGCAGAGCTGCCGCATTTTCTCCAGATATTCCCAGCACACCACGCCGAAACTGTAGTCTGCAAGCGGTCTTCCTTCGGGAACATTTTCAGCAGCTTTCACATCGGCTCGCAAATAATAGCCTGCATAAAAATCGGGATCAACGCCGAAGTAATACTTGAAATCATCAGTTGTCAGTTCGCTCCAACGGGAATGATAGCGAAGGATGGGAAACACATAGGAAAGAAACGATTCTTCTTCAGTCATAGAGGCACGGATTGCATTGACCTTCGAGGAAGACCATCGCATACCGTCAATGGACATTCTGTTATAGGCTTCATTCTGCGGTGTTGCATATTTCATGGAAAGCACGTTGAAGATCACAACATCCGGCGTCTCATAGCGCAGAGCATCTTCCAGCAGATAGTAGGATTGCCAGATCAGTTGCTGTGCAGAGCCACGGATATTGGAAGATATACCATAATCCTCCCACAGTCTGACAGGCGAAAAATTCTCATATACTTCACAATCACCGACAAACAGCACATCATGATCGAAATGACTGTTGTAATAGTCTGCAATGAGATTTCCTTCCACCACATCAGACATATATTTGGGCATCAGCAGCCGCTGTAAGGCGGCTGTACCCACTACCACGGCAGTGGACATCGCTACCGCCGAAAGAATCACTTGTTTTCTGGTCATGTTGCATTCCTATCAAAATTGGTTATAGATAAACTGGCTTTGGTCATAGCCGATGCCATATGCACCCAACAGCAGTACAACGAAAAACAGCAGAACCGTCAGTGTGCAGCTCAGGGCATGGGAGCGTGCAAGAATCTTTTCTCTCATGCAGGGCCCCCGGCGGTTGCACAAACTGACCGCAAACATCAGAGCAGTGCCTGCCAGCAAAATGACATAATCCTGCACCTTCAGCGAAAGATTCATCAGAGAACCGTCAAACAACGCGGAAATATTCCACTTTGTCAGCATAGAACCGAACATTCTGAATGTCATTGGTACATCACGGTAACAATCGAACATACGCAGACAACCCATGAGTAAAAACGTGCGGATGCACTGGAAACCGTCATAAGCATGAGAATTCGCCCAGGCAAACTTCTTGTGAAAACGTATATACAGCGGATGCAATTCTTCGGAAATGAGAATGACAACAGCATTCATCAAGCCCCACACGATGAAATTCCATGCTGCACCGTGCCACAGACCGGTGGTAAACCACACCAGCAGTGTGGCAAGATACACAGGCACGCGCTTTCCGATTTCTTTCCCAAAAGTATCTCTGCTCCACTTAGAGAGTTTCAGCATCGGCTGACAAACGCTCAGCGGATAGAACAGATAATCCTTAAACCAGGTGCCCAATGTAATATGCCATCTTCTCCAGTATTCAGAAATGTTCTTGGAGAAAAACGGTCGGTCAAAGTTTTCTGTCATGGAAATGCCAAGCACCTGCCCGATACCGATGGTAATATCAATACCTCCGGTGAAATCGGCATAGAGCTGCAAACCATAGTAAAGAATGCCGATGAACACAAACACGCCATCGTATTGTTCCGGGGCACTGATCAGAGCGGTTACGGCAGGCAGAATACGGTCGGCAATGACCATTTTCTTGAAGTATCCCCACAGAATGCGTTGTGTGCCCAGCAATACGCGGCGAGGTGCAAACCCGTTGCCTGCGTATAAGCCGGATGAAAGGGCATCATAACGACTGATAGGGCCCTGCACAAGCTGCGGGAAAAAGGAGACGAACAGAGCAAACCGCGCCGGATTCTGCTCCGCAGGGTGTTTTTCCCGATAGACATCAATGAGATACCCCATGGACTGAAATGTATAGAAAGAAATGCCCATGGGCAACAGCAAGTCAGGAACAGGAAGTTGCGTATCTGTGCCCAATGCCAGCAGCGCATTGATATTATTCACGGTGAAAGCGCCGTATTTCAGCACAGCCAATATGCCGAAATTCAGTACAATACAGACCATCAGCCAGACAAAGCGCTGTTTATTTGCCTTATCACGATATGCCTTTTTAGCATCTCTGCTCCATTCTGTCTTATGTGCAGCTAACGTTTCGTTGCGCTGTTTTGCCAGTACTTCTAAAAGCCGCGCAAACCCATAGGTCGTGAGCGTGGTAGTCAGAATAAACAGCAGATTCTCCAGACCGGAGCAGGCATAGAATCCGTAACTGGCAAGTAGCAGCAGCATCCAACGGAACCGCTGTGGTAACAGAAAATAGACAAGAAACAGCAACGGCACACCGAGAATAAAGCTAAAATCGGTAAACAGCATCAGATATCCTCAAGTTCCTCAACCAGCTTGGCAAGTGCCTTTGCAGAGTTGAAATTCTCAGGGACAATCTTATCCGCAGGAATGGCAACACCAAACTCACTGTTGATTTCGGTGATGATGCTGATGATATCGAAAGAATCCAGAATACCGTCATCAATGAGCGTAGTGCAGCTTTCAAAATCCACATCTTCATGCAGATCCTTCAGAATATCCATAATGGTGTCCAGTGTCTGATTCATAACGGGGAAACCGCCTTTCTTCTGATAGTTATTGTTGTTCTTTGTAGATGGCAGCCAGCGCCTTGCGATCCAGCTTGCCATTGGGGGTATGTGGCATTGCCTCCAGCTGACGGATGAGATTTGGTTGCATATAGCGCGGCAATCTTCCTTTCAGGTAGGATGCAACTGCGGACTTTTCAGCACTGCCGGTATAGAACAGTACAATCTTGCCTTTGTCCGTATCGTAAATACATCCCACGGCTTCTACGCCCTCGCATAAACCGCCGTTGATTTCAATCTCGCCCAATTCGATGCGATGCCCCATATGTTTGATCTGATAATCCTTGCGGGAGATGAACATCAACTCCCCTTCGGCGTTGTATTGACCAATATCGCCGGTGCGGTAGATCAGCTCATTGAACCTTGTCTGCAAGGGATTCTGCACAAAGACCTCAGCGGTCTTGTCGGGCTGCCCATAGTAGCCCATGGTCAGACAGGTGCCGCGAATGCAGATTTCACCCGGTTCTCCTTTGCCGGCAAGCTGATTCTGTTCGTTCAGCAACAAAATTGCTGTATTGCGGAACGGTCTGCCAATGGGAATGGTTTCTGTCTCTTCAAAATCCCGCACTACATGGTAGTAGCAACTCATCCCTGTGGCTTCAGTAGGCCCATAAAGATTGGTGAATTTTGCCTGCGGCAGTGCTTCTTTCCACAAGTGGAATTGCTTGACTGGAAACACCTCACTGCCAAACGCCACAGTATGCAGATATTCAGGCTTCATGGTACGCAGCGTACCTGTTGCGGAAATCATGGTCAGGGCAGAAACGACCCAACATACTGTATTAATTCGATATGTATTGAGATATTCCACCAGTTTAGTAGGAAAAGAGAAGTTCTGCTTGGGAATCAGATATGTTTTTGCGCCGAATTTCAAGGTGGGGTATAGCTCCTTCAGACAGGCGTCAAAGTAAAGCGGTGTCTGATTGCCAAACACGGTATCTTCGGAGAATCCCAGTGTCTCGGAAAGCTGTTCAATATAGTCGATAACGGAACGATGGCAGGCAATAATCCCCTTGGGTATTCCCGTTGATCCGGAAGTAAACACGATATAAATCGGGTCGGTATCAATTTGTGCCTTTCGCACAGCGGCGAGCGCTGTTTCATCAATTTCTCCGGTAACGCAATCCGCAAAGAGATATGCCTCACCGGTATAGCCGTATTGCGCCAGCATCGGTCTTGTTACAGCATCACAAATGACCGCACGGGGCGTCAACTGCGAGAGAATCATCTCAATGCGAAATGCGGGCATTTCAACATCCAGGCAAACATAATAGCAACCTGCATACAATACACCGAAGAATGCATTGACTGCCGCAGGCGATTTCTCCATAAATACAACCACGGGCTCATTGCTGAGGCCGTCATGAAGCAGCTTTGTGCCGATGGCCTTTGCATTGTGGAAAACCTCGCTGAACGTGAGATTCTGTGTACCATCAGAGAAAGCTATTTTCTCAGGTACACGCCCGACTGTATGCTCCAGATATTCCAATACATTGGTTTGCATGATCCTTGACTCCTTTTACAATGCAGGCATTCGTTCTTTCCGCACTTTATAGCCGCAGGCTTTCAATGCAGAAGCTGCCAGCACTTCCATGACATCCAGATATCCATCGCCGATACGCTGCATTTGTTTGACCACAGACAGCTCTGTGCATCCTAGCAATGTGACTTCTGCGCCCTGTTGCATCAGATGATTACGCACTGCGGAAAATGTCTTCAGATTCGCTGGTTTTCCTGCTTTCACCTGTTCATATATGATTCGCATGACCATTGATTGCCTCTTGGCATCTGGTATGATCGCCTTGATGCCTTTTTCTTCCAATGCTTTGCGGAAGATACCTGCTTGCAGGCTGCCATCAGTGGCCATAATTCCTGCCGCGCGAATTCCATTCTGGCTGAGCATTGCGGCTGTTCGTTCGATGGGATGGATCAATTCGGCATGAAACGCTGCCTTGAGGTCATCGTAAAAGCCATAGGCGGTCATACATGGAATGGCAAGCACCTGGGCACCAATTTCTTCAAGGGCTTTTCCGGCATATATCATGGAAGGAAGCGGACTGTCGCTGCTTTCTCCCAATATAAATGCAGTACGATCAGGGGTCCCGGGACGGCTGTATAGGATTGCTTCGGGATGCGCATTGTCACAGTCGGCATCCGTCATAGCGGTAAGCAGTGTCATAAATTGTGCAGAGGCCATTGGCCCTAATCCACCGATGATACCGAGACATTTCTTTTCTATCATATCTTGCGTTGCTCCATCATCATGGCGTTGCGGGATAGAGACTTTCATCTCTGGCGAAACAGTTGCCGTGGCTCTTGGAATAGGTGTTCATCTGCGCGTCAGTCCACATGAAGAAATTGGATTGTCCGACACGGGGTGTGGTATCAAAGTGATACCAGTCGCCATCGATCACCACCAGATTCCAGAAATGCCGGCTAGCCGTCGGAGAATTGGGTGTGTGTTCCACCATCATATTCTCAAAGCCGGCGCAATCCAGCAGCAAGCGGGCATAAGCATAGTAGTTGCGGCAGTCGCCGTAGGCACGGATAATTGCAAGATAAGCGGCATGATACCAATCCCTCTCATCCTTGTTATCCTTATAGAACATATGGCCCTGCACATAGTTATAAATGGTACGAGCGCGCTTTGTTTCGCTCATTGTATCATCCAGAATGGATTCAGTAATGGCATATCCCATGCGATAGATATCATTCTGGGTCAGCG
>JAEDLR010000081.1 GCA_016295145.1 Oscillospiraceae bacterium | reverse complement strand
AATAGGGCTTTTTAGCCTTCATTTCTTGACAGCAGAACCACGCACTCAACGTGCCCCGTCCGTGGGAAAAGATCCACAGGGCGCAAGGCATTGACTACATAGTCGTGTTCGCAGAGATACTTTGCATCTCTGGCGGCGGTGGCAGGATTACAGGAAACCATTACAATCGTATCCGGTGCCATAGCAACGCAGGCATCAAGGGTAGCAGCATCGCATCCCTTTCGTGGCGGATCCAGCGTGATGATATGCGGTGTAAGCTGTTGTTTTGCAAGCTGTTTTGCAATCTCGCCTGCGTCGCCGGCAAAAAACTCGGCATTCTCCGCCCCGATTGCCTTTGCATTCTGTCTGGCATTTTCCACAGCCTGCGGAATCACCTCAACGCCAATGAGCTTGTCCACCGCATCTGCCATTGTCAAACCGATCACACCCGTACCACAGTACAGATCCAGCAGCAACTGGTGCTTTTGCGGATTCGCCATACGCCGCACCTCTGCAAACAAACGCTCTGCCTGGGGCGTATTGACCTGATAAAAGCTATGGGGATTCAGCGTTACGGGAATCCCGCAGAACACATCTTCAATGCCGGATTTGCCCCACAGGCATTGTGTTTCGCTGCCTAGAATCACATTGGTTTTATGCGGATTCACATTCATCATCACGGAAGTAATATCGGGGAACTCCTCTGCAAGCTGCTCAGCAATCGCGCGAAGCTGTCTGCCGATATTTTTTGCCACAACAAAACAGACCATCATCTCCTGCGAACGATGCCCCTGTCGCAAATACAAATGCCGCAGAATCCCATTGCCGCTGACTTCGTCATAGGGTGTGACATGAGCAAGCAATGCCGCACACCGGTCAATTACCGGTTGAAAGCTTGGCGGTTGCAGCAAGCAGCCATGCTGATGAATCAGGCGATGGGAACGGGGGGCATAAAACCCGAACGCAATGCCGTTTCCGTTTGCAGCGGAGCCGCAAGGCAACTGTGCCTTATTGCGATATCCGTTTGTCTGCTCCGCGCCGAGAATGGGCAACAGTTCGGGAGTCATTCCCCCGATGCGCCGGAAAGCATCGGCAACAAATTGCTGCTTGATACGGCACTCTGCTTCATAGCTGATATGGCGAAACAGGCAGCCGCCGCACTGCTTGTACACAGGGCAATCCGGTGGGATGCGGTCAGGCGAGGGCGTATGCACCATTTGCGGAATCCCGTAAGCAAAATGCTTGCACACCTTCACGATTTTCACATCCAGCACATCGCCCACAGCAGTTTGCGGCACAAACACAGCCATGCCCTGATAATGTCCTACACCGTTGCCCTCAGCAGTCATACCGTCAATGGTGAGAGCAACGGTCTGATTTTTCTGTAACAGCGGATCCATGCTCATGCGTGCTTGGGCATAGCTGCGCCGCAATCGGAGCAGTATGCACAGCTATTGCGATGATATCTACCGCATTTTTCGCAAGTCACGCCGCCATTGGGGTGCAGGGATTTGCAAAGTGCGACATACTGGTCGCGCAGCTTCTTGATCTCCGTCAGCAATGTCTGGATCTCATCGGTGCGGTCAGCTTCACCCATAGCGGTAATGAACTGTGCCTGCCCCAACTGACGAAACTTCTCGTTCAGGGTATTGCGCAGGCGAATGCGCTCCACCTGCCCCTTGGAGGAATCCAGCACCTCCCCTGTTTTCTGTGCAGCCTGATCTACCACGCCGCATAACTCTTCCATTGCCTGTTCAAACATAGACATAATCAAATCCTCACTTTCTTGCAATCAATCATGAATGGGTTTTGGAACCAGTATATGCCGCTTGCGCATATACTGTGCAAAGGGTTGCCGTCAAATAAAAAGGGCGCCCCCGAAGATTCCATTCAGTGGGGGCACCCTGTACGGTGTGCAATTACTGTTCGTACTTCCAAGGTGAGCCCTTGCGATTCGTCTTGTTATCGGAACTGGTAGTCTTGGACATCATCACCATGAACAATACGGCATTGTACACAGTCATTACGCCGCAAACAATGGCTACAATCCAGAACTCGATGCCGAGAATGGGCAGAACGATGAATGCAATCAAAGAAAGCACGGTAAGAATCGCGTGGATGAGGGTAACACGCTGCCAGTTTTGATAGGCCTGCTCGTACTTTTTCAGATGCTGCCCCACATAGGACATGGTGAGCTTTGCCCAGAAGCCCTGTTCGCTTTTGATTTTTGCAGCAGTCTTTTTACTTTTGCTGCCAAGGAAGATCCCGTAAATCAGGTCACGCAGAATCGCATAGTTGATGAGAAAAAAGATCATCACCAGAATGGCAAGCAGCACAGAACGGGTATCAACGGTCATAACAGAAAACCTCCTAATATTTCGTGTTCTTGAAATTGTATGATCTGACAGTATTGCGCACATACTGTTAGAAACGATTTTGGCAGTGCAGCCTCTCACTTGCGCAGCAGTTTGCGGGCCGTTGTCAGCAACGCATTGCAGTTTACTGCAACAAGGACGATCAAAGCAGCGATCTGGAACGGAATACGCCATGAAAATTCGTTGACGGCAACCAGGCACATTCCGAACAGCACACTCAGGTTAATGGCAAAGCGCAGATAGTATACGCGAAAGGGAATGAACCGTCTGGTATCAAACAGGCGCACCACAAAGCAGAGAAAATAACTGATAAAGGTTGCCACGATGGCACCGTATACGCCATATTTCGGTATCAGGATAAAGTTGCAAAGCAGGTTGGCAACCGCTGCAATCAGGCTGGTATAAAAGCTGTTTGCCGTATGCTTCGATACGGTATAGATACTGGACAAAAACTGGTTCAAGCACATCAGCAGCACCGCGATAATCAGCATGGGCGTATAGAGATACGCCTTACCAAAGGAGGCATCCGTGGCGGTGTTATTGATGAGCGCGGACAGGGGCTTGACCAGAGCAATCAGGAATCCTGCTGCCAACACCAGCAGAGACTGGTAGGCATTATACACGCGGGAATAAAAACTCGCCCGCCCTGCGGAATCGTTTTCGGCAATGGCACTCATGTTCCACGCCTGATAGAAGATGGTAGACACCATAGAGATGAGATTCGGCACCTTGGTTGCGGCACCGTAAACGCCTGCCTCCGCCGCGCCAATCATATGGCGGATAAAAAGACGGTCGGAAAAGCCTGTGATAATCCACAACAACGCCGTAGGGATCAGTGGCAGAGAAAACCGCAGCATGACCTGCAACAGCTCACGGTCCACATATTTGCGTGAAAAATAGCGGCTATGCCCTGCGATCAGCCAGACCATTGTACCAGAACAGAAATCCGAAAGCATGACCGAAAACATAAAGCCCGTCACGCCCCATTTCAGCTTGGCAATGAACAGCAGATTAAACACAAACAGCATGAGCGTGCAGAAGATACCGTCCAGGGCATACAGCCGCACCAGACCTCTTGCACGGGCAAATTGCGTGGAAAGATGCCGATAGGATGAAATACAGACATATCCCACCAACAGAAGCAGATATCCGCGGACATCGGGGTAGAGCAGCAGAAGCGGCGAAAGCAGCAGAAAAATCGCCATGCCGCAGAGTTCCACAGTAACGGCATTGGAAAATACCGCGCGTTTTTCGTAGTTGCGATCCAGACCGTAACGAATGACAGCATCGGTGATGGAAAAGGTCACCACGGGAATGAGAAAATTGGCGCAAAGCTCCAGCACGTCCTTGGTGTTGTACATGGATGCATCCATATTGCCCGTGTACAAATAATTCAGGAAGAACGAGAGAATCTTTGAACCGAAGCTGCCGATGGCAAAAACAACGGTATTGATCGCAAGTGTCCTATATTTATTCATGGATACGGTTCCTTTGAGGCATCACCGCACAAAACCGGTGTGCATGACGGGCACTGCACGGTATCGCCCTGAAATACAAGCATACGCAATATCTTATATTATAGCAGTTTTTTTTAGTTTCGTCAACCACCACGCCGAAAATTTTGCCCACTGCCGAAAAAAAGGAGAAAAATCAGCAAATCATTGACTTTTCTACCATTTTATGGTATACTCATATTATCGAAGGATTGCACATATCTGAATGGAGGTTTTCATTATGCAAGATCCGAAATTCCCTGTTGTTGACAGCGTAGACGCTCTGCTTGCGTGCTTTGCCCGTGTGCGCGAGGCACAGCAAAAGTTTGCGACCTATACACAGGAGCAAGTCGATGCCATCTTCCGTGCAGCGGCAATTGCAGCCAACCAGGCGCGCATTCCCCTTGCCAAAATGGCTGTAGAAGAAACCGGCATGGGCATTGTAGAGGACAAGGTCATCAAAAACCACTATGCCTCTGAATACATTTATAATGCCTATAAAAATACACCTACTTGCGGCGTCATTGAAAATGACCCTGTCTATGGTATGCAGCGCATTGCCGAGCCCATCGGCGTGATCGCAGCGGTTATTCCGACCACAAACCCCACCTCTACCGCGATTTTCAAAACGCTGATTACCCTCAAAACCCGTAACGGCATCATCATCAGCCCCCATCCCCGTGCAAAGGCATCTACCATTGCAGCGGCAAAGCTGGTGGCAGAAGCTGCCGTCAAGGCAGGTGCCCCTGAGGGTCTCATCGGCTGGATTGATGTCCCCTCGCTGGAACTGACCAACACCGTCATGAAGGAAGCGGATATCATTCTGGCAACCGGCGGCCCCGGTATGGTGAAGTCCGCGTACTCCAGCGGTAAGCCTGCGTTGGGCGTTGGTGCGGGCAACACCCCTGCTGTCATCGACGAATCCGCGGATATTGTGCTTGCAGTCAACTCCATCATTCATTCTAAAACCTTTGATAACGGTATGATCTGCGCCTCGGAGCAGTCCGTTATCGTTCCGGACAGCATCTACGACAAGGTGAAAGCAGAATTTATCGCAAGAGGCTGCTATTTCCTTCGTCCGGAGGAGACGGAAAAGGTCAGAAAGGCCATTCTCATCAACGGTTCGCTGAACGCAAAGATCGTCGGTCAGTCGGCATTCCATATCGCGCAGCTTGCCGATGTAACCGTGCCCGAAACCACCAAGGTTTTGATCGGTGAGGTCGAAAGCGTGGAGCTTTCTGAGGAATTCGCCCACGAAAAGCTTTCGCCCGTACTTGCCATGTATCACGCTGCAACCTTTGATGAGGCACTGGATAAGGCAGAGCGTCTTGTCATGGACGGTGGCTACGGCCATACTGCCTCGATCTATCTGAACCC